>NZ_JABWRE020000001.1:4338941-4648509 GCF_014268815.2 Pseudomonas urmiensis | reverse complement strand
TGGCCAGGGCGCTGGCCTTGAGCATCAGGATCACTTCGTTGCTGTAGGCCGGCAGGCCTATGCGCGAGGCGCGTGGCAGCATGATGTAGAACAGCGTCTTGGCCCGCGACATGCCCAGCGCGCGCGCCGCTTCGATCTCACCCTTGGGGATCGCCTGCAACGCACCACGCAGGATCTCGGCGATGTAGGCGGCAGTGTGCAGGGTCATGGTCAGCACGGTGCACCAGAACGGATCGCGCAGGTAGGGCCACAGCGCGCTGCTGCGCACCGCATCGAACTGGGCCAGGCCGTAGTAGACCAAAAACAGCTGCACCAGCAGCGGAGTGCCGCGGAAGAAGAAAATGTAGCCGTAGGGCAAGGCGCGTACGTACCAGTGCCGCGAAGCGCGGGCGACACCCAGCGGGATCGCCAGGATCAATCCGGCGATGACCGCGATAGCCACCAGCTCCAGGGTCAGGGTTGCGCCCTGAGCGAGGCGTGGCAGCCATTTGATGATGACTTCCCAGTTCATTGTTCGGCCCTCACGAAGCCGCGAGCGGCGCGTTTTTCCAGGAAGTACATGCCGGTCATGGCGATCACGGTCAGGCTCAGGTAGATGCAGGCCGCAACCATGTAGAAGGTGAACGGCTCCTTGCTCACGGTCACCGCGATCTGCGAGTGACGCATGATTTCTTCCAGGCCGATCACCGACACCAGTGCGGTGTCTTTCATCAGGATCATGAACAGGTTGCCCAGGCCCGGCAGGGCGATGCGCCACATTTGCGGGAGGATGATCCGCGACAGGATGCGGCCCTTGGACAGGCCCAGGGCCATGCCCGCTTCACGGTGGCCCTTGGGAATCGCCAGGATCGCGCCACGGAACACTTCCGTGGCGTAGGCGCCAAAGCACAAGCCCAAGGCGATTACGCCCGCAGCGAAGGCACTGAGCTCAAGGCCGGGAATATTCAGGGCTTCGCCCAAGCTGTTGACCAGGCCAACGGTACCGAAATAGATCAGCAGGACCCACAGCAGCTCAGGCACGCCGCGAACCAGGGTCGAGTAGAAGCCGCCAAGCCATTGCAGTGGCTTGATCGAAGAAGTCTTGGCCAGTGCGCCGAGCAGGCCCAGGACCAGCCCCAGCAGCAGGGCGCAAAGCGCCAGTTTTACGGTCATGAAGGTGCCAGCCAACAAGGCCGGACCAAATCCGTGCAGGTCGATATTCATGGGTAGATGCGTTCTAGGGACCGACACGCCGCAAGGGCGTGCCGGTCGGGGCGAATCATTCGATGCTGAACGGGAAGTACTTGTCGTTGATCTTCTTGTACGTACCGTCGGCTTTGATTTCTTTCAGGGCGGCGTTGAGGTCGTTACGCAGCTTGTCGTCACCCTTGCGCACGGCGATGCCGATCTTGTCGGACTCTTCTACAGGCTCGCCCTTGAACTCGTAGTTCTGGCCGTCCTTGCTCTTGAGCCACTCGTACTGCACGTACTTGTCGGCGAGGATGCCGTCGATACGGCCGGACAGCAGGTCCAGGTAGGCGTTTTCCTGGGTGTCGTACAGCTTGATCTGAATATCATCGCCGTAGTTGTCTTCCAGCCAGGTGCCGGCCAGGGTTGCGCGCTGGGTACCGATCACCTTGCCCTTGAGCGAGGCCTTGTCGGTTTTGAAGTCGACGTTCTTCGGCGCGATGAACTGCAGCTTGTTCGAGTAGTAGGGGTCGGTGAAGTCGACCGCCTGCTTGCGCTCGTCGGTGATCGACAGCGACGACACCAGGAAGTCGAACTTCTTGGCGTTCAGGGCGGGGATGATGCCGTCCCAGTCGGAGGTGACCACCGAGCACTCGACTTTCATCTTGGCGCACAGGGCGTCGCCGATGTCTTTGTCAAAGCCCACGACGTTACCGCTGGCATCCTTGTTGTTGAACGGCGGGTAGGCCGCTTCGATACCCATGCGCAGTTTTTCCGCGGCCATGGCGTTGGCCGAGAAGACCAGGGTGGCGGCGGCGGCCAGGAGGAATTTCTTGTAGGTCTGCATGTATTGCTCCGTTAGCGGTGGCTGGACATGAATTGCTTGCAACGCGCCGAGTTCGGGTTTTCAAAGACCTGCTGCGGCGTTCCTTGCTCTTCCACCAGGCCCTGGTGCAGGAAGACCACTTCACTGGACACCTGGCGGGCAAAGTTCATCTCGTGCGTCACCAGCAGCATGGTACGGCCTTCGTCGGCCAATGCGCGGATAACGTTAAGCACTTCCTGGACCATTTCCGGATCGAGCGCCGAGGTCGGCTCGTCGAACAGGATGACCTTGGGCTTCATGGCCAAGGTACGGGCAATGGCAGCACGCTGTTGCTGGCCACCGGAAAGCTGGGCGGGGTAGCTGTGACGCTTGTCATAGATGCCAACCTTGTTCAGCAGCGCCTCGGCGTGTTCGATCGCCTCGGCCTTGCTCTGGCCCAGCACCCGGCGCGGCGCCTCGATGATGTTGTCGAGGATCGACATGTGCGGCCACAGGTTGAAATTCTGGAAGACAAAGCCGATTTCGCTACGCAGGCGATTGATCTGGCGGTTGTCGGAGGGGATCAGGTCGCCATTCTTGGCAGCCTTGAGCTTGAGCTCTTCGCCGGCGACGAGGATCTGCCCCTGGTGCGGGTTCTCCAGCAGGTTGATGCAGCGCAGCAGGGTGGACTTGCCGGAGCCGGACGACCCCAGGATGGAGATCACGTCACCGTCACGGGCGGTCAGCGAAATGCCCTTGAGAATTTCCTGCTCGCCGTAGCGTTTGTGCAGGTTGCGGATTTCTAGCGCGGGCGTGGCCTCGGCCATGTGCGGTCCTCATGTGTTCGGGTGCGTTCCCAGCTGTTGGCGGCCTTCCTGGCGAGCGCCACGCTAGCATAGCGGCTCAGTGACATCCAACCGGGTCGCAGGGGGCTCGGGTCGCTGGCGGGACAGTTTGTCGCATCGCTGCAGCGCAACGTCGCGAGGATGTCCGCAGACCTTTGCGCCCAGCACCAGAGCCTTGATGAAAAAAGGCGCGATGGTGCCAGCTTTGGCCAAGCCTGGGAAGCCGTTTTTGGCCTCTTCGCGGCTAGCCCGCTCTCACAAATATCCCATAAACCTCAGGGATTGCGCCAAACCCTGTGGGAGCGGGCTTGCCCGCGAAGGATTCGACGCCTACTTGAGGGTTGCGCCGAAGGTTGCACTTTTCTGCCTGGTTATTGTGCGCAGGTGTTACCGAGGAGCACCTTTGGTGCGTTTGTAAGTGGGTATTTCTGTAATCTGGACTTGGCATGGGGGTTTGGCGGCCTTTCGGTCAAAGCCTGGCCGAATGCCCTGCAAGCCGCGCCATATCTGCCTGCTGAAAGAATTCAGACGAAAGCCATTCTCACCTGGCCCGGTTATTGCCATCTGGAAATCACTGAATGCAGCGACGTCTTCTTTCACCCCAGGCGCGCTGGCCGTCATTCGTGTAGTCCACCTCCTTACAAAGGTAGTTTTATGAGCGGTAACAATTCCAACGACCTCGCTCAGGGGCTCAAGCAACGGCATGTGACCATGCTGTCCATTGCTGGCGTGATCGGCGCCGGTCTGTTCGTCGGCTCCGGCCACGCCATTGCCGCTGCCGGCCCTGCCGTACTGCTGGCCTACGCCGCCGCCGGTACCCTGGTGGTGCTGGTGATGCGCATGCTGGGCGAAATGGCGATTGCCTCGCCTGACACCGGTTCGTTCTCCACTTATGCCGACCGCTCCATCGGGCGTTGGGCAGGTTTCACCATCGGCTGGCTGTACTGGTGGTTCTGGGTCTTGGTGATCCCGCTGGAAGCCAACGCCGCCGCAGCCATCCTGCATGCCTGGTTCCCTGCGGTCGATCTGTGGGCGTTCTCGCTGCTGATCACCCTGGCGCTGACCCTGACCAACCTGTGCAGCGTGAAGAACTACGGCGAGTTCGAGTTCTGGTTCGCCTTGCTCAAAGTGCTGGCGATCATCGGCTTCATCGTCGTTGGTTGCGCCGCCATGTTCGGCATGGTGCCCAGCAGCCAGGTCAGCGGTGTCAGCCACCTGTTCGACACCCAAGGCTTCATGCCCAATGGCCTGGGCGCCGTGCTGGCAGCCATGCTGACCACCATGTTCTCGTTCATGGGTACCGAGATCGTTACCATCGCTGCTGCCGAATCGAAAGATCCAGGTAAGCAGATCAGCCGCGCCACCAACTCGGTGATCTGGCGGATCTGCCTGTTCTACCTGGTGTCGATCTTCCTGGTCGTGGCCCTGGTGCCGTGGAACGATCCAGCCCTGGCCGAGACCGGTTCGTACCAGACCGTGCTGAGCATGATCGGCGTGCCGAATGCCAAGCTGATCGTTGATATCGTCGTGCTGATCGCCGTTACCAGCTGCCTGAACTCGGCGCTGTACACCTCCTCGCGCATGCTGTTCTCGCTGAGCAAGCGTGGCGACGCCCCGGCTGTGGCCCAACGCACGACCAAGGCCGGTACTCCGCACTGGGCAGTGTTGCTGTCTACTGCTGCGGCCTTCCTCTGCGTGTTCGCCAACTTCGTCGCACCGGCGCAGGTGTTCGAGTTCTTGCTGGCCAGTTCCGGTGCTATCGCTTTGCTGGTGTACCTGGTGATTGCCGTATCGCAACTGCGCATGCGTAGCCAGCGCGAAGCGCGTGGTGAGAAGATCGACTTCAAGATGTGGCTGTTCCCCGGCCTGACCTGGGCGACCATTGCTTTCATCATTGCCGTGCTGGTGGTGATGGCGATCCGTCCGGATCATCGCGCCGAGATCGTCGCGACCGCGTTGCTGAGCATTGGTGTGGTGGCAGCGGGTCTGCTGGTGCATCGCAAGCGCAAGGCTGATGAAGCGGCGGGTCGGGTGGCGCTGGATAACTGATCCAGGCTGCTTGAACGCAAAAGGCCGCGCCCTGTGAAGGGTGCGGCCTTTTTGTTGGTCTGTGCGGGCCTGTTCGCGGGCAAGCCCGCTCCTACAGGATTGCATGCTACCTGTGGCAGCGGGCTTGCCCGCGAACAGGCCGTTAAAGCGCTTCAGCCAAACTGTTTTTGCTGTTGCTGCTGCTTGGCCACCACCTCGGATGCGGCGATGTAGGCTTGCTGGAACTCGTCGCTCTCCAGCCAGGCCATGGTGGTGTCTTCGTCGGCGCCGTCCAGCCAGGTGCGATAGGCAGTGAACACCAGCACGATGTAGTCAGTGGCGTGCTCTTCCTTGTGGCCCTTGAGCACCAGCGCCAGCAGCGGGTCGACCAGGAACACCGAGATCATCGCGACCAGGCCGCTCTCCTGGGCCACCTTCATCTTCTCGAACAGCTCCTTGTAGCTGTCCGACTCCATGGCCTTGTTGAACACCTGCTCGATGCTGGCGCTATCGCCAGCGCTGGCCTTGACCGCTTGGCCGCCACGCACCATGCGGTTTTGCTTGGCCTTGGAGGCGGCGCGCTTGGCGCGTTTCTGTTGTTTGCTGTTGGAGGCCATGGTGAGCAGGTGTCCTTGGAAGGCGGAAAATGTGCGTATTGAATCGCACTTGCCGGTGAAACCCAAGCGACATGCGACGGTCTCAGGCAGGCTGTCGGACATTTAGCAGTTGCCCCTTGAGGATTTCACGGATGAAAACAGCAATTTCGCTCGGCCTGTTGGCTGTGGCGCTTTCTGGTTGCGGCAATATCGCCGCGGTCAAGTCGTTCAACACCCCCTATGGCTCGCCGACCGCGGGTGACACTGCGCGCTTGCGAGTGATCGCCAATGGCATGGTGCGCGCAGTACCCGGCAAGGATTGCGTGGACTGGTACAGCCCGGGAGCCGGGGTGATCGCGGTGCCGCAGAAAGGCTTCGCCGACCGCAATGGCGAATCTCTGGGCATGCCCACTGGCGCCGCAGTGGCGCAGGGCGATGTGGTCAGCGAAGTGCTGGTGCCGGCAGGCAAGCCGTTTACCCTGCACTTTCTCGACGGTGGGCGCACCAGCTACAACAGCGTGACCAACTGCCTCGGGATGTTCTACTTCGTCCCGCAGAAGGGCGCCGACTATGAGGTAGTCATGCGCGGTTACAGCGGCTGTGGGGTGAAGCTGCAGCAGTTGGGGTTGGATCAACCGGTGCAGGCCACCAAGGCGGAGTACTGCAGCGCCATTGCCAACTTCTGAGTGAAGTTGGCTTTTGCGGGCTTATCGCGGGGGCAATCCTGGGCCTGCAGGGGGGTCATGCAGCTGGCGCTTCATCCTCTTCAAAGCCCCGCGACGCACGTCCCACCAGCAGCGGATCCGGCGCATGCGCCACGCTCAGGTCCTTGCCTGGGTAATCCAGCGAATGCAGGAAGTGCCGGATGCAGTTGATCCGCGCGCGCTTCTTGTCATCGGACTTGATCACCGTCCACGGCGCATCGCCGGTATCGGTGTGGAAGAACATCGCCTCCTTGGCGGCGGTGTAGTCGTCCCATTTATCCAGCGACTTGATGTCTATCGGCGACAGCTTCCAGTGCTTGAGCGGATCGTCACGCCGCGAGATGAAGCGCCGTAGCTGCTCCTCGCGATTGACCGAGAACCAGTACTTGAACAGCAAGATCCCGCTGTTGCAGAGCATCCGCTCCAAGTCTGGCGCCTGGCGCATGAATTCCAGGTATTGCACCGGTGTGCAGAAATCCATCACCCGCTCGACCCCGGCGCGGTTGTACCAAGAGCGGTCGAAGAAGACCATTTCTCCCGACGTGGGCAGGTGCTGGATGTAACGCTGGAAATACCACTGACCCTTTTCCTGCTCGGAAGGCTTCTCCAGCGCCACGATGCGCGCGCCGCGCGGGTTCAAGTGCTCCATGAAGCGCTTGATGGTGCCGCCCTTGCCAGCCGCATCACGCCCCTCGAACAGCACGACTACGCGCTGGCCGGTGTCCTTCACCCAGCTTTGCACCTTGAGCAGCTCGATCTGCAGGGCGTGCTTGGCCTTCTCGTAGTCGTTGCGGCGCAGACGGGTGACATACGGGTAGTTGGCCGGCAAGCGCGCCGAGGTGCTGTCCTCGTTGCTGCCCTTGCGCGCAGTGGCCACCTGCAACGCGGCAGGCTGCTGGCTGACCGTGATGATCGAGCTTTCGCCTGTGGCCTTGGCCGCTGGCTTGCGCTGGCGAGGGCGGCGCGTGCGCGGGGGTGGGGTGACGCTGGGCGTGGCCTCGACGCTTGGCGCGGCGGAAAGAAGCGGGGTGGATTCGTCGCTCATGGAAGTCCTTGCGGGTCGATTCGAGTGTCCACCTGGCATGCTAAGGCGTTTTCGCGAGCGGCTAGTTGATTCGGGTCAAGGAGGGGGTGGGAGGGGGTGGCTGCTGTGCAGCCATTCGCGGGAAAGCCCGCTCCCACAGGGTGGTTGGTGGGGGCTGGATAAAACTCGGGCAATAAAAAAACCCTGAATCTTTCGATTCAGGGTTTTAGTGTTTTGGTGCCCAGAGACGGAGTCGAACCGCCGACACGAGGATTTTCAATCCTCTGCTCTACCGACTGAGCTATCTGGGCAACGGGGCGCATTAAAAGGCTTTTTCAGGTTTGCGTCAACGACTTTTTGAAAATTTTTTAAATTAATTCCGTCGCTTACGATTTTGCTGGGTCATTCGGCCGGTGGCACGTAGCCGTCAGCCTTGGCGTAATCCTCGCCGGAGAAGTATTTGTCCATCTCTTGCTGGAGGAATTTGCGGTCCTCGGCATTCATCATGTTCAGGCGCTTCTCGTTGATCAGCAGGGTCTGGTGTTTCTGCCACTCATCCCAGGCCTTCTTCGAGATGTTGTCGAAGATGTCCTGGCCTTTGGCGCCTGGGTACGGCGGGCGCTCAAGGCCAGGCAGCTGTTCGTGGTATTTGCGGCAGTTCACGGTGCGGGTCATCGGGGCTCTCCTGCAATCAATTGGTCGGCCGCGCGTTTGAGCAGCTTCTTGACCGGGGCGGCGAGGCCCAGGCGCGGCGGGGTGGCGAGGTTATACCAGAGCCAGTCAGGCTCGGCCACGTGCGCGCCGAGCGGATCGACACGGACCAGCCAGGGCTCGATGGCCAGCTGGAAGTGGCTGAAGGTATGGGTCAGGCCATCGAGGGCCTGGCTGCCGGTCAGGCGCAGGCCGTGCTGGTAAGCCAGGTCATCGAGCTGCTCCAGGCTGTCTAGCTCGGGCAGGCTCCACAAACCGCCCCACAGGCCGCTGGAAGGGCGCCGGTAGAGCAGGATGGCGCCTTCTTGGTTGGCCAGGATCGGCATCAGCGTGCGCCGCTGTGGCAAGGTCTTGCGCGGCTTGGGCTCGGGGTAGTGAGTCTCCTGGCCGAGCAAGTGCGCCTCACAGCCGCGCTGGAGCGGGCAGATCAGGCAGCTGGGCTTGCTGCGCGTACACAGGGTCGCGCCCAGGTCCATCATCGCCTGGGTGTAGTGGTTGGCGCGGGCGTGTGGGGTGTAGCGCTCGGCAGTGGCCCACAGCGCGTTGGCCACCTTCGGCTCCCCCGGGTAGCCGCCCTGGGCGCTGTAGCGGGCCAGTACGCGCTTGACGTTGCCGTCGAGGATCGGCGCGCGGATGCCCATGCTGATGCTGGCAATGGCGCCGGCCGTGGAGCGACCAATGCCAGGCAGCTCGGTCAGCTGCTCGACACTACGCGGGAATTCGCCGCCATGCTGGTTGACCACGATCTGCGCGGCCTTTTGCAGGTTGCGCGCGCGGGTGTAGTAGCCAAGCCCGGTCCACAGGTGCAGCACTTCGTCTTCCGGCGCCTCGGCCAGGTCCTGCACGGTCGGCAGGGCCTGCATGAAGCGGTCGAAGTAGTTGAGCACGGTGCTGACCTGGGTCTGCTGCAGCATGATTTCCGACACCCACACCCGGTAGGGGTTGATGCCCTGTTGCCAGGGCAGGTCGTGGCGGCCGTGCTGGTCGTACCACTCCAGCACTGCGCTGGAGAACTGCTGGGGGCTCATCGCTTGAACAGCCCCTTGAGTGCGTCTTTCAATTCAGGGCTCACTTTGTCTCCGAGTTTCTCGTCGAGCTTTTCATCGATCTTGTCTTTCAGGCGGTTGCCGGCGAGTTTGGCGGCAACCTTGCCCAGGCCGTCCTGATCCAGGCGGCAGGCCTTGGCGCCAAGCTCCAGCGGGCCACGGCAGCGCAGCGGCACTTCGACGCCGACATAGCGCTCGTTGACCTGGCAAGCCGGGTCGGGCATGGCACGCTGATCGCCTTCGACCACTACGCCGATCCGGTAGTCCATGCCCAGCACGCGCAGGTCCAGGTCGCCCTGGCCGTTGACGGTCAGGCCGGGGATGCGTGCCTTGAGGTCAGGGTTGCTGGCCACGCCATTGCGCACCACCAGGCTGCCTCGCAGTTCCTCGAACGGCGTGTCCTTGCCGCGCGGCTCACCGCTGAGCGACTTGCGGTTGAGGGTAGCGATGGCCTGGCACAGCTGCTGCTCCAGGTTGGCGTTGACCAGTACACCATCATTGATGGTGAAGCTGGCGTTGCCATTGAGCGTATCGACCAGGGCCTTCTGGCTGTTGCCGGTGGCAGTCAGGTCGCTGTTGAGGGTCAGCAGGCCTTTGACTGGCGGCGTCTGCTCAGGGCTTTCGGACTTGATGAAGTGCTCGACCGGCACCCGGTTGATCTTGGTGTTGACGCCGATTTGCGGCACCGCCGGGCGTACATCGAGGGTGCCCTTGGCTTCGAAGCTGCCGTTGTACAGGCCGCCACGCAGGGTTTCCAGGGTCACCAGGCCGCCCTGGCCTTTGGCCTTGAGCTGGGCGTCTGTGATGGGCAGCTTGTCCAGGGTCAGCGCGCCGAAGCTGAGCTCGGCTTGTAGATCGAGGGCGCGCAGGCGATCGACCGGCAGCAGTTTGTCGTTGCTCCAGGCCACCTGGGTCGGGGCGTTAGGCAGGGGTGAACTGCCAGCGCCGGCCACGGCGGTGGTTTCCTGCTGCTTGACTTCGGCCTGGCGCGCAGCGGTGGCGCCCTTGGCTTGTTCGCTCTTGGCCGGGAAGTAGCGATCGGCGTCGAACTTGTCGCCTTTTAGCTGCAAGCGCAGGGCTTGCTTGGCGAAGTCTTCGATTGCCACGCGGCCGCTGAAGGTGCTGTCGTCCAGTTTCACCGCCAGGTCTTCCAGCGCCAGGCTGTTAGGGCTACCGGCCAGGCGGCTGACCAGCTCCAGCTTGCCGAAAGCGGCTGGATCGGCAGTGGCGGGCAGCGGCTGGCCGATGCCGTCGAGGAAGGTGCGCAGGTCGAATTGGGCAATCGACAGCCCGCCGCTGACCTGTGGCGTCTTGTCCAGCTCACGCACATTCAGCTCGCCAAGCGCGCGCAGCTGGTTGGCGGAGACCTTCAGGCCATTCCACGAGGCGACATTGGCCGCCATGTCGACCAGCAGTTGGCCTTGGGCGTTGAAGGTCAGGGTCTTGCCGGCCAGTGGTTCGCCCGAGGTTTCGCCGGACAGGCGCATGTCTTCGAGGTTGTAGCGCTTGAGCTTGCGGTCAAAGCGCAGTTCGCCGGTCAGTTCGGTGCGGGCTTTGATGTTCGGCTGCGCAGCGCTGAGGAAGGCGCTGGCCTTCAGGGCAATGTTCGCCCCTTCATGCACCGGGCCAGTGCTCAGCTGGATGCTCTCGGCACTGACGCTCTGGCCAGTCTTGGCATCGGTGTACTGCACGCGGGCGTTGTTCACCGTCAGGCTGTCGATATCCAGCTTGACCGAACGTTCGCTGGCGTTGTCGGCTGCTGCGGGCTCGCCCGCGGGCGTTGCAGCGGGGGCGTTGGGCGTGCTGGCGCTGGCATCTTGCGCCGGCAGTGGCTTGCCGATGTCTTGCCAGTTGCCGTGGCCGTTCTCATCGCGGACCAGGTTCAGGTTCAGGCCTTCGACCCGGACATCACTCATCTGCACTTCGCGGCGCAGCAACGGCAGCACGCGCACCGACAGACCGAGCATCTGCAGGTCGGCGAACGGCTCTTTGGGCTTGTTCAGGGTGGCGATGCTGGCCTCATGCAATTCCAGGCCGAGCCAGGGGAACAGGCTCCAGCCGATATCGCCATTGAGGGTCAGCTCGACGTGGGCCTTGTCGCGCGCCAGTTGGCGAATCTCGTCTTTATAGTCGTTGGGATCGAAGAGGTGGGTCAGGGCGAAGCCCAGTGCCACGATGATCAGCAGCAACCCGAGAAGTCCCAGCCCCAGGATTTTGCCGAACGCTTTCATGGGCGAGTCCTTGTAGTCCGATTTTTGAAAATTCAAGCGCCAGAGTATAGCGCCGCGACTAGCTGCCCTGAGTATTCGACTAGAGATACAGGGCATTTCCTACTAATTGAGCAGATTACACAGGGTCGTGCAGGCGCAGGCTGGTCGCGCGATGTGGTCAGTTCGGTTGATAACGAGTGGATTTCGACCGCCGCCACCCGGACAGTTCCTTGAATGGGTTCAGCTGTTGAAAAAATAACGATATCAGATTGCTTTCATTGAGCGATTCAGCTGGTAATCTTGCGCCGCTTTCGGAGCATAACGCGACCTTTTGTCGCGGATGTTGCCACGTTAACGGCCGGGCCATGCCTTGGTGCACTTGGATAAGAGCCGCGCGTCACATCCGCAAAGCACAGCCCACCTACAAGAGGAACAACCCATGAACAGCAGTATCACGGCAGGGGAGTTGGTGCGTGCGCCCGGCTTCCTGTCGAAGGAGCGCATCATCGCCCGCCCGGGCTTCAACCGCTGGCTGGTACCGCCGGCCGCCCTGGCGATCCACCTGTGCATCGGCATGGCCTACGGCTTCTCGGTGTTCTGGCTGCCACTGTCGCAGGCCATCGGCATCACCGCGCCAGTTGCCTGCTCGGCTGACATGGGCTTCGTCGCCCGGCTGTTCAGCGCCGAGTGCGACTGGCCGATCTCGATGCTGAGCTGGATCTACACGCTGTTCTTCGTGTTCCTCGGTTGCTCCGCCGCCGTGCTGGGCGGTTGGCTGGAACATGCCGGCCCGCGCAAGGCTGGCCTGGTGTCGGCGCTGTGCTGGTGTGGCGGCCTGCTGATTTCGGCGATCGGGGTGAAGACCCATCAGCTGTGGCTGATGTGGCTGGGTTCGGGAGTGATCGGCGGGATCGGCCTGGGCTTGGGGTACATTTCGCCAGTGTCGACGCTGATCAAGTGGTTCCCGGACAAGCGCGGCATGGCGACCGGTATGGCGATCATGGGCTTTGGCGGCGGTGCGATGGTCGGTGCTCCCCTGGCCACTGCGCTGATGGGCCATTTCGGCAGCGCGCAGGAAGTCGGCGTGTGGCAGAGCTTCGTCGCCATGGCGTTGATCTACCTGGTATTCATGACCGCTGGTGCCCTGGCCTATCGCGTGCCGCCGACCGGCTGGAAGCCTGAGGGCTGGACGCCACCTGCGAAAAAGGCCAATGCGATGGTCACTGACCGCCATGTGCATGTCAGCGTGGCCTGGAAAACGCCGCAGTTCGCCCTGGTCTGGCTGGTGCTGTGCCTGAACGTTTCGGCGGGTATCGGCATCCTCGGCATGGCCTCGCCTCTGCTGCAGGAAGTGTTCGCCGGCAAGCTGCTGGGCAACGAGCTGAGCTTCAGTGAGCTGAACGCCGCGCAACTGGCGCAGATTGCCGCGATCGCCGCAGGCTTCACCGGCCTGTTGAGCCTGTTCAACATTGGTGGGCGGTTCTTCTGGGCGTCGTTCTCCGACTACATTGGTCGCAAGAACACCTACTTCGCCTTCTTCGCCCTGGGCGTGGGCCTCTACAGCCTGGTGCCGAACATGGGCCACCTGGGCAACGTGGCGCTGTTCGTCGCTGCGTTCTGCATCATCCTGTCGATGTATGGCGGCGGCTTCGCCACGGTGCCGGCGTACTTGGCGGACCTGTTCGGTACGCAGATGGTCGGTGCGATCCATGGTCGTCTGCTGACTGCCTGGGCGGCGGCGGGCGTGCTTGGGCCGGTGCTGATCACCTATCTGCGTGAATCGCAGCTGGCGGCGGGTGTGGAGCGGGCTGCGGCCTACGACATGACCTTGTACATCCTCGCAGGCCTGCTGGTGCTGGGCTTTATCTGCAATGCGCTGGTGCGGCCGGTGGCGGACAAGTACTTCATGACTGATGCAGAACTCGCCGCTGAGCGTGCGCTGAGCCATGACAAGGGCGCCGATGGCGCGCGTTCGCTGGAATGGCATGCGGCGCCGGGCAGCCTGCCGCTGGTGCTGGTGGCGTGGGCCGTGGTGGTAATTCCGCTGGCCTGGGGCATCTGGGTGACCTTGCAGAAGACCGCTGTGCTGTTCCATTGATGTAGACCGCAGCAGCTCTATCGCGGGGCAAGCCCGCTGCCACGTTGCGCTTCAGCTCTGGAGTGACGGCGTGGCAGCGGGCTTGCCCCGCGCTGCTTTGCACAGCCATATGTCATCCGCGTTTCAAGCGGGCGCGTTCTAGGCCTATAATGGCAGCCTTTTCGCCCAATGATTTTGCGGAGCTGGTGATGGTCGAACGTAAGGCTTCCGTCGAGCGCAATACCCTGGAAACCCAGGTGAAGGCCTCGATCAACCTCGATGGCAGTGGCAAGGCCCGATTCGATATCGGTGTGCCTTTCCTTGAACACATGCTCGACCAGATCGCCCGGCATGGGCTGATCGATCTGGACATCGAGTGCAAGGGCGACCTGCACATCGATGATCACCACACTGTCGAAGACGTCGGCATCACCCTCGGCCAGGCATTCGCCCAGGCCATCGGTGACAAGAAAGGCATCTATCGCTACGGCCATGCCTACGTGCCGCTGGACGAAGCGCTGTCGCGCGTGGTCATCGACTTCTCCGGCCGCCCAGGCCTGCAGATGCATGTGCCGTACACCCGCGCCTCGGTTGGCGGCTTCGATGTCGACCTGTTCCAGGAATTCTTCCAAGGCTTCGTCAACCACGCCCTGGTGACCCTGCACATCGACAACCTGCGTGGGCACAACACCCACCACCAGATCGAGACCGTGTTCAAGGCCTTCGGCCGCGCGCTGCGCATGGCCGTGACCCAGGACGAGCGCATGGCCGGGCAGATGCCGTCGACCAAGGGATGCCTGTAAATGCAGACGGTAGCCGTAATCGACTATGGCATGGGCAACCTGCACTCGGTGGCCAAGGCGCTTGAGCACGTTGGCGCTGGCAAGGTGCTGGTCACCAGCGACGCAGCGGTGATCCGCGAGGCCGACCGGGTGGTGTTCCCAGGTGTCGGCGCGATTCGCGACTGCATGGCCGAGATCCGCCGCCTGGGCTTTGACAGCCTGGTGCGCGAAGTCAGCCAGGACCGGCCGTTCCTCGGTATCTGTGTCGGTATGCAAGCGCTACTCGAACACAGTGAAGAGAACGACGGCGTCGATTGCATCGGCCTGTTCCCTGGCCAGGTGCGCTTCTTCGGCAAAGACCTGCAAGAAGATGGCGAGCACCTGAAGGTGCCGCACATGGGTTGGAACGAAGTCAGCCATGCGGTCGAGCATCCGCTGTGGCATGACATCCCCGATCGTGCCCGCTTCTACTTCGTCCACAGCTACTACATCCATGCAGGCAAGCCCGGCCAAGTGGTCGGTCGCGGCCACTATGGCGTCGACTTTGCCGCAGCGCTGGCCGAGGGCTCGCGATTTGCCGTGCAGTTCCATCCGGAGAAGAGCCATACCCATGGCTTGCAGCTGCTGCAGAACTTCGTCGCCTGGGATGGGCGCTGGTAAATGAGCAAGTCGCGGACCAAGGCACCGATCATTACCCTGGCCCCCGAGCAGGAGCGCGAAGCGCTCGACACGCTCAAGCGCTTCCTGGAAGACCGCTTCGAGCTTGAGCTGGGGTCGTTCGAGGTGGCCGAGGTCCTTGACCTGTTCAGCAAGGAAATTGCACCCCACTACTACAACAGGGCGATTGCCGATGTTCAGCTGCACCTCAAGGAGCGGTTCGAGAGCATCGAAAGCGACCTGTGGGCGTTAGAGAAGCCCTGAAATCCACCGATTAGACAGGTTCCCAAGATGCTGATTATCCCCGCTATCGATCTCAAGGATGGTGCCTGCGTACGCCTGCGCCAAGGCCGCATGGAAGACTCCACGGTGTTCTCCGATGACCCGGTGAGCATGGCCGCCAAATGGGTTGAGGGTGGCTGCCGTCGCCTGCACCTGGTCGACCTCAATGGCGCCTTCGAAGGCCAGCCAGTCAATGGCGAAGTGGTGACTGCCATCGCCAAGCGCTACCCGAACCTGCCGATCCAGATCGGCGGCGGCATCCGCTCGCTGGAAACCATCGAGCACTACGTCAAGGCCGGCGTCAGCTACGTGATCATCGGCACCAAGGCGGTCAAGCAGCCTGAGTTCGTCGCCGAGGCATGCAAGGCCTTCCCGGGCAAGGTCATCGTTGGTCTGGATGCCAAAGACGGCTTCGTCGCCACCGATGGTTGGGCCGAAGTCAGCTCGGTGCAGGTCATCGACCTGGCCAAGCGTTTCGAGGCCGATGGCGTCTCGGCGATCGTCTACACCGACATCGCCAAGGACGGCATGATGCAGGGCTGCAACGTGCCTTTCACCAAGGCGCTGGCCGAAGCCACCCAGATCCCGGTGATTGCCTCCGGCGGCATCCACAACCTGGGTGACATCAAGGCCCTGCTCGACGCCAAGGCCCCTGGCATCATCGGCGCCATCACCGGCCGGGCGATCTACGAAGGTACTCTGGACGTCGCCGAGGCCCAGGCCTTCTGCGACACCTACCAAGGCTGAGGACACGACATGGCACTGGCCAAGCGCATCATCCCTTGCCTGGACGTGGACAACGGCCGGGTGGTCAAGGGCGTCAAGTTCGAGAACATCCGCGATGCCGGTGATCCGGTTGAGATCGCGCGTCGGTACGATGAGCAGGGTGCCGACGAGATCACCTTCCTTGACATCACTGCCAGCGTCGATGGCCGTGACACCACCCTGCATACCGTCGAGCGCATGGCCAGCCAGGTGTTCATCCCGCTGACCGTCGGCGGTGGCGTACGTACCGTGCAAGACATCCGCAACCTGCTCAATGCCGGTGCCGACAAGGTCTCGATCAACACCGCTGCGGTGTTCAATCCGGAGTTCGTCGGCGAGGCTGCGCAGCGCTTTGGTTCGCAGTGCATTGTGGTTGCCATCGATGCCAAGAAGGTGTCCGCGCCGGGCGAAGCGCCGCGCTGGGAGATCTTCACCCATGGTGGGCGCAAGCCGACCGGATTGGACGCGGTGGAATGGGCGAAGAAGATGGAAGGCCTGGGTGCCGGTGAGATCCTGCTGACCAGCATGGATCAGGACGGCATGAAAAATGGCTTCGATCTGGGCGTGACCCGCGCCATCAGCGATGCGCTGGGGATTCCGGTGATCGCTTCGGGAGGTGTGGGTAATCTGCAGCACTTGGCTGACGGGATTCTGGAAGGGCATGCCAGCGCGGTGTTGGCGGCGAGTATCTTCCACTTCGGCGAGTACACCGTGCCTGAGGCCAAGGCCTACATGGCTGCGCGCGGGATCGTCGTTCGCTAAGACACCTGCATAGCGCTCGCAAGAGCGCTATGCAGTGCGACTGCTACGTGGGTGGGGTGCGTCGCAGCTGCTTCGTGGGAGCTACTGCGCGGGGTGGGGCGTAAGATCTGCTGGGTGGGAGCGGGCTGCGTGGGAGCTGGCGCGTGGGAGCGGGCTTGCCCCGCGATTGCAGTGGAACATTCACCATCGCTATCGCGGGGCAAGCCCGCTCCCACGAAGCTCCCACGCGCCTGCTCCCACGCGCCCGTTTCCCACGGGCATCAGCCGTGATTCTTGCCCAGCAGCGCGTGGTAAAGCTCGGTATCGCCCAGAATCCCGACCACCTTGTCGTTCTCCTGCAACACCAGCTTGTTCCCCGTCTGATAGCGAATCTGCAGCGCTTCGCGCATGCCGATATCCGCATGCACCAGGGTCGGTTTGCGATCCAGCCCCTCAACGGCCTGCCCCGGCGCCCAGTTCTGCATATCCAGGCCATTCTGGCCCTGGCGCGCACGCTTGAGTGAATTGCCTTCACCCAGGTCCAGCCACGAATCACCACCCGGATCCAGGCACACCGAACCATTGATCCGCTTGCACTTGTCCAGCGTGCGCATCAGGCTGCGCCCGCACAGTACGTTGAGTGGGTTGGTATGGGCGACGAAGGTGCGTACATACTCGTCGGCAGGGTTGAGCACGATCTCCTCAGGCTTGCTGTACTGGATGATCCGTCCATCTTTCATGATGGCGATGCGGCTGCCGAGCTTGAGCGCCTCGTCCAGGTCGTGGCTGACGAACACGATGGTCTTGCTCAGCTTGCGCTGCAGCTCCAGCAGTTCGTCCTGCAAACCTTGGCGGATCAGCGGGTCTAGTGCCGAGAACGGTTCGTCCATCAGCAGGATATCGGCATCCATCGCCAGTGCCCGGGCCAGGCCCACGCGTTGCTGCATGCCGCCGGACAGCTCGTCGGGCTTCTTGTTGCGCCACTGGGTCAGGCCCACCAGCTCAAGCTTTTCATCAACCAGCTTGCGCCGCTCTTTTTCCGGCCGGCCCTGCATCTCCAGGCCAAAGCTGATGTTCTCGCGCACCGTCAGCCAAGGCATCAGGGCGAACTTCTGGAACACCATGGCAATGCGCTTGGTGCGCATCATCTTCAGCTCGGCCGGGGTGCAGTGGGCGATGTCGATGTGGTTGCCTTCGTGCTCGACGAACAGCTTGCCGCGGCTGACGGTGTTGAGACCGTTGATGCAGCGCAACAGGCTCGATTTGCCTGAGCCAGACAAGCCCATCAGCACGCAGATCTCGCCTTTGTTGATGTCCAGGTTGGCTTTTTCCACCCCGACCACCAGGCCAGTCTGCTTGAGGATCTGCTCGCGGCTCAGGCCTTTGTCGAGCAGCGCCAGGGCCTCGCGCGGCTTGTTGGAGAAGATGACGTCGACGTCTTCGAATCGAATGATGCTCATGCCTCACCCCTTACCGTGACTTCCGGTTGCTTGCAGATACGGTCGAGCATGATCGCCAGCAGCACGATCGCCAGGCCCGCTTCGAAGCCGAGGGAGATATCGGCGGTGTTCAGTGCGTTGACTACAGGTTTGCCCAGGCCATCGGCGCCTACCAGGGCGGCGATCACCACCATCGACAGCGACAGCATGATGCATTGGGTCACGCCCGCGGCGATGCTCGGCATCGCGTGGGGCAGTTCGATGCGCGTCAGCAATTGGCGGCGCGAGCAGCCAAAGGCCTTGCCGGCATCGAGCAGCTCTTGCGGCACGTCGCAAATGCCCAGGTAGGTCAGGCGGATTGGCGCGGCAATGGCGAACACCACGGTCGAGATCAGCCCCGGCACTACCCCCAGGCCAAACAGGGTCAGGGTCGGGATCAGGTAGACGAAGGTCGGCACTGTCTGCATCAGGTCGAGCACCGGGCGCATGGCGGTGTAGAACATCGGCTTGTGCGCGGCAAGGATGCCCAGTGGCACGCCGATGGCCACGCACACCACCGTGGCGAAGGTCACTTGAGCCAGGGTCTCCATGGTTTCCTGCCAGTACCCCAGGTTGAGGATCAGCAGGAACGACAGGGCGACGAAGGCGGTGAGCGCCCATTTGCGCTGGATCAGGTGAGCCAGGGCAGCGAACAGGGCAATAAGGACGAGGGGGTTGAACCAGGTCAGGGCACTGGTGACCCCATGGATCATGAATTCCAGGCCTTGGGCGATGGCGTCGAAATACTCGGCGCCGTTCTGGGTCAGCCATTCGACGAACGACGCGATGTACTGTCCCAGGGGTATTTTCTGATCAATGAGCATGATAGCGAGCTTCCACCTGCATAGATTGGAATCAGTCCGCAGCGGCCACGGTGCCGCTGCGAGGTAGTGCCTACTGCTACTGCGTTACTGCGCAAGCTTTGCCTTGGCCGCCTCCAAGCCCGGTTTGCCGTCCACGGTCGTCACCCCGGCCAGCCAGGTGTCGAGCACTTGCGGGTTGTTTTTAAGCCACGCCTTGGCGGCCGCGTCGGGCTTTTGCTTGTCGTCCAGGACCTTGCCCATCAGCTCGCTTTCCATGTCGAGGGTAAACGACAGGTTCTTCAGCAACTGGCCAACGTTGCTGCACTCCTGTGCATAGCCCTTGCGGGTATTGGTCAGTACCGTCGCCTTGCCCAAGTCAGGGCCGAAGAACTCGTCGCCACCGGTCAGGTACTGCATCTTGAAGCGCTTGTTCATCGGGTGCGGTTCCCAACCGAGGAACACCACCGCTTCGCCGCGTTTCTGCGCGCGATCCACCTGCGAGAGCATGCCCGCCTCACTGGATTGGACGATCTTGAAACCGGCGCTTTTCAGGCCAAAGGCGTCCTTGTCGATCATGCTCTGGATGGTGCGGTTGCCGTCGTTGCCGGGCTCGATGCCGTAGATCTTGCCGTCGAGCTCTTTCTTGAACTTGGCAATGTCGGCGAAATCCTTCAGACCCTTGTCGTACAGCGCCTGCGGTACTGCCAGGGTGTACTTGGCGTTTTCCAGATTGGCCCGCACGGTCTCGACGGTGCCGGCGTCGCGGTACTGCTTGATGTCGTTCTCCATGGTTGGCATCCAGTTGCCGAGGAACACGTCCAAATCCTTGCCGGCCGCCAGCGACTTATAGGTCACCGGTACCGAGATCATGGTGGTGTGGGTCTTGTAGCCCAGGGCTTCGAGCACGACGCTGGTCACGGCGGTGGTCACGGTGATGTCGGTCCAGCCGACATCCGAGAAACGTACCGTCTGACACTGTTCGGGTTCGGCGGCCTGAGCCAGCAACGGTGCGGCAAGCAACGCGACCAGCAACAGCGAGGGTGAACCTTTCATGGATGGACTCCTGTAGTTTTTTCTTCGGGTTCGCGAGGGTTGCCGGGCTTTCTCAGGGTCCGGTCAACCAGGCCTGCAGAGGGCAGGATGCGAGGCCGTGCAATACGAGTCGCTTTCGATAATCCTCCAGCGTTGGGCAATCGCCTACTGGTAGGGTCGTAACCAGTACAGGATGGGTCGCTTCCAGTACGGGCGATGTCGCATATGGATTTTTCCACCCCTACGGCCGCGTTTTTACGTCATCCGATCGCCCGAAAGCGGCGCAAACAGGGCCGGATCAGTGCGGCGCGGTCGGACAAAAGTACGTCGGTTGCAGACGGCGAAGGGGAAGGTAAAAGCCCGATGATGCGTGCATTAGCGGCAGCTCGCCGGTTTCAGACTAGCAGCTGCGGGGCCGCCCACATGGCGCGGCCAGACAAGCCCATCAAGAGGTGATTCGACAATGGCCATCAGCGTGTTCGACCTGTTCAAGATCGGTGTCGGGCCTTCCAGCTCCCACACCGTCGGCCCCATGCGCGCCGGCGCGCTGTTCGTCCAGGGCCTGCGTGAGCGTGGCGAGCTGGAGCAGGTGCGACGTATCGAGGTGCGCCTGTATGGCTCGTTGTCCGCCACCGGGGTCGGTCATGGCACCGATAACGCCACCATCATGGGCCTGATGGGCGAATGGCCGGACGCCATCGACCCGAGCCAGATCGTCCCGCGCATCGCCGACCTGCGCGAAACCAATATCCTCAAGCTGGATAACCGCCTGCCCATCGAGTTCATCTGGGCCCGCGACATGCAGCTACTCGAGCAGAACCTGCCGTATCACCCCAACGCCATGACCTTGATCGCCGAGGGTGAGCACGGCGAGCTGCACCAGGACACCTACTACTCGGTCGGCGGCGGCTTCGTGGTCGATGCCGCGCAAGCGGCCAGTGGCGTGCTGGATGCCGACCAGACGGTGCTGCCCTACGATTTCAACAGCGCCGCCGAGCTGCTGCGCCTGTGCAAGCAAAACGACCTCAGCGTGTCGCAATTGATGATGGCCAACGAGCGGGTGTGGCGCAGCGAAGCCGAGATCCGCGCCGGCCTGCTCACGCTCTGGGACGCCATGCAGGAGTGCGTGAGCAACGGCCTCAAGCACGAGGGCCTGCTGCCCGGTGGGCTTAATGTGCGCCGGCGTGCGGCCAAGCTGCACCGCAGCCTGCAAGAGATCGGCAAACCCAACGTGATCGGCTCGACCATGAGCGCGATGGAGTGGGTCAACCTGTTTGCCCTGGCGGTCAACGAAGAAAACGCCGCAGGCGGGCGCATGGTCACTGCGCCCACCAATGGCGCAGCGGGGATCATCCCGGCGGTGCTGCACTACTACATGCGCTTCTCCGACGTGGTCGATGACAGCAACGTGGTGGACTTCTTCCTCGGCGCCGCAGCGGTGGGCATCCTGTGCAAGAAGAACGCTTCGATTTCCGGTGCTGAAGTGGGCTGTCAGGGGGAGGTCGGTTCGGCCTGCGCCATGGCTGCCGCAGGCTTGGCCCAGGTGCTCGGCGCCACGCCGGGGCAATTGGAGAACGCCGCTGAAATTGCCTTGGAGCACAACCTGGGGCTGACCTGCGACCCGGTTGGCGGGTTGGTTCAGGTGCCGTGTATCGAGCGCAACGCGATTGCCGCAGTCAAGGCGATCAACGCCGTGCAGATGGCCCTGCGCGGAGACGGCGAGCACTTCATTTCGCTCGACCAGGTCATCCGCACCATGCGCGATACCGGCGCCGACATGCATGACAAATACAAGGAAACCTCGCGTGGCGGCCTCGCCGTCAGTGCGATCGAGTGTTGATCTGCGACCCTGTCGCGCTTGCGATTCGCGGGCAAGGCCGCTCCTGCAGGGTTCGGTGTAACCCCTGTAGGAGTGGGCTTGCCCGCGATTGGGTTACACGCTGAAATCAACCCGCCTCAATTTGGTGCGCCGGTCATCAGCATTTTCAACTTAACTGTGCAGCAGGCTGATACTGGTGCGGTGACAGGGCCACATGTCGCTCACTGATATGTACCCAGGCACTGCTACCGAAATGCTCACTGTTACGAAGGAAAAGCCCTACAACGCAAGTTTGAGCATCTTACAGCGCTGTAGGAAAACTCTGGATCCACAGGCCTTGAAGGTCGTTTTTGGATTTTGTTGGATGCGCGTTCAATTTCAGGCATGCCATTTGCGTTGGAATTGGCAAAGCCCCCGCAAACGAACTGGGGCCATTACAAGAACAGTGCCCGCCTGAGGCACACCCTGCATTTGTGTGAGGAGAAATCGCGATGACGTCGTACACCTCCGGGACCCAAACCCAGAACCGCACAGCACCCCAGTCCATCGGATTTCTCCTGCTGGACAACTTCACCCTGATTTCCCTGGCATCGGCCGTCGAGCCGCTGCGCATGGCCAACCAACTCTCCGGTCGCGAGCTGTATCGCTGGCACACCCTGACGGTCGATGGTGGCCAGGTCTGGGCCAGTGACGGTTTGCAGATCACCCCTGATGCAGCGATGCACAGCGCGCCGCCGATCGATACCGTGATCGTCTGCGGCGGAGTCGGTATCCAGCGCACCGTCACCCGCGAGCATGTCACCTGGCTGCAAGCCCAGGCCCGCCAGTCGCGCCGCCTGGGTGCGGTGTGTACCGGCAGCTGGGCGCTGGCCTGTGCCGGGCTGCTCGATGGCTTTGATTGCAGCGTGCACTGGGAATGCCTGGCATCGATGCAGGAAGCCTTCCCGCGGGTCAACATGAGCACCCGCCTGTTCACCCTCGACCGCAACCGCTTCACCAGCTCTGGCGGCACTGCGCCGCTGGACATGATGCTGCACCTGATCAGCCGCGATCATGGTCGCGAACTGTCGGCAGCCATCTCCGAGATGTTCGTCTACGAGCGCATCCGCAATGAGCAAGATCACCAGCGCGTGCCGCTCAAGCACATGCTCGGCACCAATCAGCCGAAGTTGCAGGAGATCGTGGCGTTGATGGAGGCCAACCTCGAAGAGCCGATCGATCTCGACGAGCTCGCGGTGTATGTGGCGGTATCGCGCCGGCAGCTCGAGCGGTTGTTCCAGAAATATCTGCACTGCTCGCCATCGCGCTACTACCTCAAGCTGCGACTGATCCGCGCCCGCCAGCTGCTCAAGCAAACACCGATGTCGATCATCGAAGTGGCCTCGGTGTGTGGCTTCGTCTCCACGCCGCACTTCTCCAAGTGCTACCGCGAGTACTTCGGCATTCCGCCGCGCGATGAGCGTGTTGGCTCCAACACCGCCCAGCAGGTGGCGATGATGCCGATCCCGCAGGCCATGGCGCTGTCGCCGCACAGCGGGCCGTTGGCGGCACTTAGCCAGGCGCGTAACGAGTCGACGTTTGCCAGCGTAAGGCTCTGACTGCGCGTCGTGCTTTTCGCGGGCAAGCCCGCTCCCACAGGTTTTGCAGCGCAACAGACCCTGTGGCAGCGGCTGGCCGGCGATGAGGTCGGAGCAGCCAATCGAGACTATTCTGGTCATTCAATAGATTGATAATGATTCGCAACTACGGGTAACATCGCCGCCCCCAACGTTCCCTGGCATACCACTCCGTGGCGGATGACAAACTGCAGCTGTACCTGACCCATCGTCCGGCGTTGGTCGACTACGCCGCGCCGATCGTTGGCTGCCGTGCCCGCGCCGAGGATGTGGTCCAGGAAGCCTGGTTGCGATTCAGCCGTCACGATGACACCGCCGATATCCGCCACCCGGCCAGCTACCTGTACCGCATCGTGCGCAACCTGGCGCTCGACCAAACCCGCCGCAGCGCCACCGAGAAGGCCCAGCCTGGCGGTGACGAGATGCTCGCCGAACTGCCCGCCAGCAGCGCCTCACCCGAGCAAGCCGTGAGCCAGCAAAACGAGCTGGCGGCGATCAGTCGTGCCCTGGAGGAGCTGCCCGAACGCACTCGCGTAGCCTTCGAAATGCACCGCTTGGGCGGCTTCACCTTGCAGCAGGTGGCCGAGCACCTGAAGGTGTCGGTGAGCCTGGTGCATCAACTGGTCCACGATGCCTTGCGCCATTGTCTGGAACGGCTGGAGGGGGAGTTGTGACGAGCGTGCTGAAAAAAAACCATGCTGGCGCGTCTTTTGCCGAACGGGCCGACTCTGTGCGACCCTTCGCGCCCTCAAGCCCCCAGGAGACTTGCCGGACATGACGTCAGCAGACCCCGTATCCAGCCGCCGCGACCAGGCCCTGGACTGGCTCATGCGCGTGCAGCAGGCTCCGCACGATACTCAGTTGCGTGCCCAGCTTGCGCACTGGTGCGCCAGTGATGTGGCCAACGCCGAGGCGTATGGCAAGGCCGAACGGATCTGGCGCCTGACCGGTCAGTTGGCGCCGAGCACTGCTGCGCAATGGCCGCCGGCGCCAGCGGCTAAGGTGGTGCCGTTGCCTACCCGAACAGCGCCGCGCCGGCGCTGGTGGCTGGGTGCGGCGGTAGCGGCGTGCTTGCTGGTGGCCATTGCGCCGACGCTGAGCGTGCGCTTGCAGGCCGACTACCGCACTGCCCAAGGTGAAACCCGCGATATCACCCTGGCCGACGGCAGCGTGGTGCAGATGGATAGCGACACGGCGATTGCCGTGGACTACGCCGGCAGCCACCGCGACGTGCGCCTGCTTGCCGGGCAGGCATTTTTCAAGGTCATGCCAGACAAAGCCAAGCCTTTCCATGTCCGCGCCGATGCGGTGCGGGTCACCGTGACTGGCACGGCGTTCAACGTTGAACTGCGCCCAGGTGGGGTGGGCATTGATGTTGAACATGGCTCGGTGCGCGTCGATGACACGCAGCGGGCGCAGGCCTTGGCCAGCGCCTTGAGCGCTGGGCAGCGGCTGCGCTATGTCGACGGTTTGGTACAGGTGCGCAGCTTCCAGCCATCCCAGGCGGCGGCTTGGCGCCAGGGGCAGTTGATCGCCGATGAAGCCACGGTGGCAGAGCTGGTCGCGGAGCTGGAGCGGTATCTGCCGGGCAAGGTCGTGTTGCGTGACCAGAGCTTGGGAGAGCAGCGCGTTACCGGTGTGTATGACCTGCGTAAGCCAGAGGCGGCGTTGAGTGCTGTGGTACGGCCGCATGGCGGCAAGGTCACTGCTTATGGGCCTTGGTTGGTTATCCTGAGCAGGCCTTGAGATTTTTGGGGCCGCTGTGCGGCCCTTCGCGGCGGTTCGGCGTCCCGACAAGCCCGCTCCCACAGGTACCGCGCCATCTCAAGGCAAACGCTATCCCTGTGGGAGCGGGCTCGCCCGCGAAGGGCCGCACAGCGGCCCCAAAAATCTTCCGCTGAAAAAATATTTCAAAATTTTCTGAAAAATCCCTGAACTGCCCCGTCTTGTTCCCCGCGCGCAACAACTGAGATCGATTCGTATTCATTTTTGCTGCCCGGCATCTGTCCGGGGCGGGGACGTGGGATGACTGAAGTACTAAGCCGCAGGCCGCGCCTAGCGCGGGATTGGTCGTTGCGCCTGAAAAACGCCGCTGGGGGCGGCATGCTGGGCGTGTGCTGTGCGTTGCTGACGCTACCGACCTATGCCGAAGAGCCTGCCGAGCGCGCCGTGCTGACTCAGGTGCACGCCTTCGACATCCCTGCGCAAAAACTGGCCATCGCCCTGATCAACTTCGGCCAGCAAAGCGGCCTGCAAGTGACCGTCGACCCGGATCTGCTCGACGGCCTGCAGTCGACCCCCATCAGCGGCCAGCTAAGCAGTGAGGCGGCATTGTCCTGGCTGCTGCAGGGCAGCGGCATCACCTGGGACTACGAGTCCGGCGCGCTGGTCTTTCGCCTGCTGCAAAGCAGCGCCGATGGCCCGCTAGAGCTACACAACACGGTGATCCTCGGTGATACCGAAGAGAACAGCTTCATGGGCGCCACGGTCATCGACCGCAAGGCGATCCAGGCCTTTCCCGGCGCCAATGGCGACATCACCACCATGCTGCAGATGCACCCCAACGTGCAGTTCAGCACCGAGCAGAAAAGCTCCAACACCCCTGGTGAGATCGACCCGGCCGACATCAGCATCAACGGCGCCAAGTTCTACCAGAACAACTTCATGATCGACGGCATCTCGATCAACAACGATCTGGATCCCGGCGCCCACGGCTACGGTGAAACCCGCCAATTCGACTCTGCGCCCAGCCGCTCGCACGGGATTGCCCTGGATGCCGACCTGCTCGAAGAGATCAAGGTCTACGACAGTAACGTGCCGGTGGAATTTGGCGGCTTCAATGGCGGGGTGGTCGATGCCATTACCCGTCGCCCGAGCCAGGACCTGCACGGCAAGATCTCCTACGCCATGAGCCGCTCGGAGTGGACCCGCTACCACATCACCCGGGAAAACAAGCAAACCTTCGAGACCTCGTCCAACGAGAAGAATCAGCCGGAGTTCAAGAAGACCACCCTGCGCGGCACCCTCGAAGGCCACTTCAACGAAAACTTCGGTGCGTTGTTCAACTTCTCGCAGAAGCGCTCATACCTGCCGCTGCGCACTTACGACAATGGCTACAACAGCCCCGTCAATGACAATGAGCAAGAGCAGACCCGGGCCCTCGACAACTTCCTGCTCAAGACCTACTGGACGGTCAACGACCGCCTGAGCCTGGACACCTCGATCGTCTACGCCCCGCAGGAGAACACCTATTTTCGCGAGGACTACCGCGACTCGGGCTACACCAACATCAATGGTGGCTGGCAGGGTTCGTTCAAGGCGATCTATGAAGGCGACCATGCCCGCTGGACCCAGCAACTGGCGATCAGCGATCTGTATGCCTCTCGCGAGTCCGACCGCGACGACGTGGTCATGTGGTACTGGTCCGAGAGCAAGAACTGGGGCAACCCCGATGCCACCAGCGCGCGCAGTGCCGAGGGTGCGTTCGGCAGCATCTACCAGACCCAGCGTAGCGTCGACTACAAGCTCAAGGCCGACTGGCAGACCTTCAACCTGGGGACGGCGACACACAGCCTGAGCACAGGTATCGAACTGGGCTACCAGCAGGCGAGCTGGGAGCGTGAGGACGCAGCGTCCTCGGTGACCACCCTCAAGCGCGACAACGGCACCTCCTGTGGCGCTGATCCGCTGTGCTCGACAGGTTTGATGCTCAATGGCATGAACCGCCAGTACGCCTCGGCGATGATGAACTACGGCGCTGGCCAGATCGACATGGCGCAGAAGAAGTACGCGCTGTTCGTCCAGGACGAGATCGGCTACGGCAACCTCACCCTGCGCCCCGGCCTGCGCTATGAAGGCGACGACTACATGGAGCAGCAGAGCCTGGCGCCACGCTTTGCCGGTGACTATGACTTCTTCGGCGACCGCAGCACGGTGCTGGTGTTCGGCGCTAACCGCTACTACGGGCGCAACCTGTTCAAGTACCGCCTGGCCGACGGTCGTCAGGCCTATACCTCGCGTTACACCCGTGCCAGCCAGACCGCCGAGTGGCAGTTGGCGAGCCAGAACAAGAACATGAGTAAGTTCTCGACCATGGACATCCCCTACGACGATGAGTGGATGGTCGGCCTCAACCAGCGTTGGTTCAACACCGAATTTCAGCTCAAGTACGTCAACCGCAAGGGCCACGACCAGATCTACCGCACCCGGCCTTACTACAACCTCGATGCCAAGGACATTCCCGAGGGCTACAGCAAGGATTACTACGCCTATCTCAATGCCGGCACCAGTGAGAGCGAGAACCTCAGCCTGACCGTCACGCCGATGCGCCCGCTGCGTTTCTACGGCACCAGCACCAGCCTGCAACTGGCCTTGGACTGGTCGCGCAACAAGGACGCCTACGGCTCGACCTACGAGGCAGGCCTGGATGGCGAAGAGTTATCTGGCGAGGATGTGGTGCTCGACGGCAAGCGCATTGCCTATCACGAGTTGCCCGCCAGCGACTTCAACCGCCCCTGGACCGCACGGCTGACCACCATCACCGACATTCCCCAGTGGAACCTGTCGATCAGCAACTTCTTGCGTTATCGCGGCGCCTACGACCAGGTGGTCAAGGTCGACCCGGATGTCGAGGTCAACGGCGAAGTGCTCAGCCGCTACGAGACCGTCGCCACCCCGGCGGCGCCGACCTGGGACATGCGCGTGGCCTGGGACATCCCCACCGGCAAGGACCAGGCGTTTTTCGTCAACGTCGATGTGACCAACGTGACCGACCAGGTCAACAAGATCGCCAGTCGCGAGTCGGTCAGCGTGGTCAGCTACGAAGTCGGCCGCCAGTACTGGCTGGAAGTCGGCTACCGCTTCTGATTTCTCCTCTATAAACCGTGGACAACCTGATGAAAAAGCTCATTGCGGGCCTGCTCGGCCCATTGCTGCTCGGCGCCTGCGTGGCGCTCCCCGAAGCCGATGCGCCGTTACCCTGGGATGACCGGGTCAGCCAGGGCACCCTCGCCAACGGCCTGCAATACCGGCTGGTGCGCGAGACAACCCAAGCGGGGCGGCTCGATGTGCGCCTGACGGTCAACGCCGGCTCTGTCGACGAAGCCGATGACCAGATCGGCGTGGCCCATCTGGTCGAGCACCTGGTGTTCCACAGCCGGGCCGGGCAGGGTGAAAACCTGCGTGAGCGCATGACCGGGCTGGGCTGGGTGCAGGGTCGGCATTTCAATGCGCTGACCAACTATGAGCGCACCCAGTACATGCTCAGCCCGCCCGCCGGCGTACGCCAGGCCCCGCAGGCCTTGCAGGCGCTGGCCGACCTGGTGTTCGCCGGCGACTACAGTGCCGCGGATCTGGAGCGCGAGCGGCCGATCGTGATCGAGGAGTGGCGTGGCGGCCTGGGCGTGGCGCAGCGCATGAATCAGCAACGCACCGCTTCGCAGCGGGTCGGTTCGCGCTACCCCGAGCACCGTACCATCGGTAACGAAGCGGCGATTCGCAGCGCCAGCCTGGCCAGCCTGCAAGACTTCCAGGCGAGGTGGTACCAGCCTTCGAACATGGTGATTTCTGCGGTCGGCGACTTCGAACCTGCGGCGATGCTGGCGCAGATCGAGCAGCGCTTCGGCAAGGTCGAAGGCGCCAGCCCCCCGCTGCGCGAGCACCGCGACTTGCCGCTGGATAACCAACTGAAGATCTTCCGTCTGCAAGACCCGCAATCAGGCAGCAACCAAGTCGCCTTGCTGTTGCGCCTGCACGAGCCTGCCAGCCGCGGCACCACCCGCGCAGCCATGCGCGAGCGGCTGATCGACCGCATGACCCTGGCCGCGTTGCTCGACAGCCTGCGCCGCCAGCCGCTGGAGTCGGGGGTACGCAGTTTGGTTGCGCAGAAAACCCTGATCGGCCGTCAGTCGACCGTGCTGGGGATCGCCGCTGGGGTCGAAGGCCAGGCACATGAGCGGGCGCTGCGCCAGTTGCTGACGGAAATCGAACGCTTGCGCCAGCATGGCTTCAGCCAGGCGGACTTTACCCGTGAACAGGCACACATCCGCAGCCTGGGCGAGAAGACCCTGGCCAACCAAGCGCCGCGCAGCTTCGAGCAGTGGGTCGAGCAGTTGAACAATGCCACTGCGCCAGAGGCCAGCGTAGTCGAGCGCCATGCCGCCGCCCGGCGCTATTTGCAGGTGCTGGAGGACATCGATCTGGCGGACCTGGAGCAGCGTCTGCAACGTTGGCTCGGCAGCCCCGATCGCGTCCTGCAAGTCAGTGCCCCAGGCACTTCATTGCTGCAGCTGCCCACCGTGGCCGAGGTGGACGCGCTCCAGGCCAGTCTTGCCCAGACGAGCCTGGCGGCGCCGCTAACCAACACTGGCAACGCCACGCCAGTGGCGGCTTTTGTAGCCCCTGCGCCAGGGCCTGCAGGTACGCTCAGCAAGCACCAGGTATTTGCCAAGGAGCAGGTCGAACATTGGACCTTGAGCAACGGTGATCGCCTGGTGTGGTTGCGCCGCAATGGCCCTGAGGGCAAGGCCCTGCTGCAAGTGGAGTCGTCCGCAGGCTACGGCCAGCCAGGCGTACCTGGCTGGCGCGTGCAGATGGCTGCACAACTGGCGCTGCGCAGCGGTATCCAGCAGGGCAGCGTCGAGGCGCTGGCTGCCTGGAGACAGCAACACCGAGCCACCCTCAGCCTTGAGCACCAGCCACAGCGTTTGCAGCTGAACAGCAGTGGCAGCCCTGAGCAACTGGCAACCCTGCTGCAGAGCTATCGCATCAGCCAGCAGGCGCGCATCGACCCAGTGCTGTTCAGCGAAGCGCGCGATGAGTTGCTGCAACGCTTGGCCACTCGCCCGGACGATGTGCGTGGCCAGCATGAGGCCCAGCAACGGGCGCTCAAATACGGTGAAGATTACTGGCCAGCGCCGGATGAAGCGGCGCTGCAAGCCTTGAGCCTTGAGCAGCTTGACGCTGACTGGCAGCGCTTGGCCAGTGCCCCGGTGACGTACTACCTGATGGCCGATGTCGAGCCTGCGCGCTTGCAGCAATGGGTGCGCGAGCAGCTCGCGGGCTTGCCACGCCAGACGGCGCTGGTCACCGAGCCGGCTCTGCAACTGCCTGGCCAGCGGCGCCATGACCTGCCTATTGCGCTTGAGCCTCGGGTGGTGCTGGATGCCAGCAGCTATCAGCCGCATAGCTGGAGCCCGGAGGCCGCCATGCGCGTCGCACTGCTGCGCGATCTGGCCAACCAACGCCTCAAGCAACAACTGCGTGGCGAGGCGTCGGGGGTCTATCGCCTGCGTTTTGACAGCGAGCTGAACCCCGATACCCAGCGCATCGAGAGCCGGCTGAACTTCACCTGCGACCCGGCGCGAGTGGACGAGTTGTGGTCGCTGGCGCAGAAGACCCTGGCCGAGCTCAGCGTCGATGGGCAGTGGCTAACTGCGGCGCAGGGCGAACTGTCGCGTCAGGAGGCCCAGCGCCGCGACGACCCGCAGACCCAGTTCAAGCGCCTGATCCTCAGCGAACGGCACTGGCAGGATCCACGCTACCTGAGCAGCCAGGCCCGCTTGCCTGAGGCGCTGACCCTGCCGGCTGTACAGCAGCAGGCGCGCCAGTTGTTCCCTGCGGCCAACCAGGTCCAGCTGCGCCTGCTGCCCTCGGCCGCTGCCCTGGAGCAGGCGCTGTGAACACCCTGCGAAGGTTCTATCGGCTGAGCCGGCCGTTCTGGCAAGACCGCCAGCAGTGGCAGGCCTGGTTGATGCTGGCGACGGTGATCGGCCTCGGTTTGTTGGTGGTGCAGATCAACGTGCTGATCAATAGCTGGAGCAAGACCTTCTACGATACCCTGGCGGCGTTCGACACAACTGGGCTGTACGGCTTGGTGGGTGAGTACACCCTGTATCTGGGCCTTTACGTGCTGATCTACGTATCCATCGACTACATCCGCAAGGCGTTGGTACTGCGTTGGCGCCAGGCGATGACAGCGCGCCTCACCGACGCCTGGCTGGCCGAGCAAGCGTTCTATCGGCTCGGCCTGACGGGTGAGCCAGACAACCCCGACCAGCGGATCGCCCAGGACGTCGATCTGATGGTCGATTTGAGCATCGAACTGGTGGCCTCGCTGGTGATCAACCTGGCTCAGGTTGGCGCCTTCGTGGTGATCCTCTGGAACCTGTCGGGCGTACAGAGCTTCAGCCTGTTTGGCGAGACGTTCAGCGTGCATGGCTACCTGGTGTGGATCGTGCTGGCCTATACCCTGATCGGCAGCGCGCTGACCCACTGGATCGGCAAGCCGTTGCACGCACTCAATTACCAACGCGAGCACCGTGAGGCGGATTTTCGCGCCAGCCTGTTGCGCAAACGCGACCACGCCGAGCAGATCGCCCTGTATGGCGGTGAATCCGTGGAGCGCCAGCAACTGGCCCAGCGTTTCGCGGCGATTGCCCAGAACTGGCGGCAATTGATGGGGCGCGAGCGCGACTTGAGCCTGTTCACCGTCGCTTACCAGCGCTTCAGCCTGATCGTGCCGGTGTTCGCTGCCCTGCCTGCGTTCATGGCCAAGGCCATCACCCTCGGCGGGTTGATGCAGATCCGCAGTGCCTTCAACGCAGTGCACGACTCACTGAGCTGGTTCATCAAGCTGTACCACAAGCTGGTGCGCTGGAGTGCGGCGCTGGAGCGCCTTGACCAGTTTGAGCGGGCGATTCGCGCCAGCCGTCAGCAGCTGGTCAAGGCGCCGCAGGGTAGCTGCCTGTGCGCACGGGAGCTGACCGTCTGCCGGCCGGATGGCAGTGCCTTGCTCAGTGGTCTGAACCTGCAAGTGGGGCAGGGCCAGTGGCTGCGGCTAGCGGGGCGCAGTGGCTTGGGTAAATCGACCTTGATGCGCACCTTGCAAGGGTTGTGGCCGTATTGCCAGGGCGACTGGCAGCTACCGCCCGGGCGCAGTTTGCTGGTGCCGCAGAAGCCGTATCTGCCGCACATGAGCTTGGGAAGTTTGCTGGCTTATCCACAGCTGAGGGAGATGGACGATGCGCTGCTGATCGATGCTCTGGACAAGGTGGGCTTGGCCGGATTACGCGGGCGCCTGGATGATCACGCCGAGTGGGAGCGGGTGCTTTCGGGAGGTGAACAGCAGCGCCTGAGTTTAGCCCGAGCGTTGTTGTTCCAGCCCGATACGCTGTATCTGGATGAGGCAACCAGTCAGTTGGATTTCGAGTCGGCGCGAGGCTTGTTGGTGATGCTCAGGCGAGAATTGCCGGCGTGTACGGTGCTGGCGGTGACGCACCAGCCAGGCTTGGCGGGGTTGTTCGAACGCACCCTCGAGCTGGAGACTCAGCCCCAGCCTGCGTAACCGTGCCGGCCCCTTCGCGGGCAAGCCCGCTCCCACAGGGGGCGTTGATCTTGAGGGTGGCGGGGAGCCTGTGAGCTAGGCCTGGTGCCAGGGCATGATCAGAAATGTTACCCCAGCGCCCTCAAGATCAGTGCGATCACTGTGGGAGCGGGCTTGCCCGCGAACGAGGGCGCAGCCCTCGCAAATCCTCAAGCGCGCTTGCTGTACTGCGCCAATGCTGGCAGCAGCTGCTGCTCGATTGCTTGGCGTACCGCCGGCAGAATCGTCGCGCTACCGGTATACATCTGCTCGACCATGCCCTTGAGCGCTCGCGCATTAGGCTCGGTCAGCCCGCGCACCACCGCTTCGCAGGCCTGTTCGGCACTGGCCCCGGCCGGAATGTCGAAGCCCCGCGCGCGCAGGTGGCCCAACAGGTCGTCCTGATCAATCAAATCCGCATGCATCATGGCTGTTGTCCCTTTTATCGCTAAGAGAGTGCTGCTGTGATTGTCAGTCGATTCTGTGACCAACCCCGCGTACCGGCAAGGACAGAATGTCGCAATGACTGCTTTGGCTAAGAACAGGTCGTTCCCGGCTAAATCAATTGCCTGGGAAGTCAGCACACTGGGGTCATTCACGGCAACGCAGGGTTTGGTCACCCTCGCACGTCACGGTGGATGTTGCTCGCTCTTGGCCCCGCTAGCTCACGGCTTTGCGGGGTTATTTTTTGGGGCAGGTGAATGTTTTAACTCGGGAGTTTTATCACCCGGCCGACGAATTGTGCAGCGGGCAGGTCCTGCTGTTCGTCTACTAGCGTTTGCAACCGTGCCAGGCTGAGCTCAGCGAACGGCGCCGACTTCGGCCCTGCCAGATTCACATGCAGGAGCATCTGCTCGCTGGCCGCCAGGGCCTCGTCGAAGCCGGCCCGGTGCAGGCTGTGATACAGGTGCAGGCGCTTGCGATCGAACCCGATAATCTGCGTCTGCACCCACACCTCGCTGGCGAGCTTCACCTCATGCAGGTAGTTGATATGCGCCTCCAGGGTGAACAGCGAGTGCCCGCTCTGACCACGGCTGTCGGCGTCCAGGCCGATACGCTCCATCAGCGCATCGGTGGCGTAGCTGAAGATCAGCAGGTAATAGGCATCGCGCAGGTGGCCGTTGTAGTCGACCCAGTCCTGCAACACTGGGGTGCGATAGGTGATCAGTGCCGGCATGGTTGTCTCCTCACTCGCCGAAAGCCATGCCGTGCTTGGCCTTGGTGGTCTTGACCGCATCGAGCACCGCCAGCAGGCAGTCATCACGATAGCGCTCAAGTGCAGCGATGCTGCGTTCGCCTTGTTGCTCGGCGGTGCCATCGACCACATCGTCGATCAGTTGGTCGGTCAGCTGTGGCGCTGGGAGGTAGGTCCAAGGCAGCTGCAGGGCAGGGCCGAACTGGGCCATGAAATGACGCATCCCGGCGTCGCCGCCTGCCAGGGTGTAGGTCAGGAAGGTGCCCATGAACGACCAGCGCAGGCCCGCGCCGAAGCGGATCGCGTCGTCGATTTCACCGGTGGTCGCCACACCATCGTTAACCAGGTGCAAGGCCTCGCGCCAGAGTGCTTCGAGCAGGCGGTCGGCGATAAAACCTGGGACTTCCTTGCGCACATGCAGCGGGCGCATGCCAAGGGCGGTGTAGATGGTTTTCGCCGCCTCGATGGCTTGGGGTGCGGTGTTGCGGCCGCCAACGATTTCGACCAGCGGCAACAGGTATACCGGGTTGAACGGATGGCCAACCACGCAGCGCTCGGGGTGAGTCGCGGACTCGTAGAACTCGCTCGGCAGCAGTCCCGAAGTGCTCGAAGCAATGATCGCATTGGGCTTGGCCGCAGCGCTGATCTTGGCATGCAGTTCCAGTTTCAGCTCCAGCCGCTCTGGGGCGCTTTCCTGGATGAAATCGGCATCGCGCACGCATTCCTCGATGGTGGGCACAAAGCGTAGGCGCTGCTGCGCCGCGCCGGGGGCCAGGCCTTGTTTCTCCAGTGCCGGCCAAGCATTGGCGATGCGCTGGCGCAGGGCCGCTTCGGCGCCGGGCGCCGGGTCCCAGGCGATCACGTCCAAGCCGTGGGCAAGCGCCCGGGCAACCCAGCCACTGCCGATGACGCCACTGCCCAGCGCAGCGAAGGTTTTGATCTCGGTGATGAAAGGCATGTCGAGTCCTCAGGGTAAACAGAGAAAATTGGCTTGACGCTAATCCTGTGGGAGCGGGCTTGCCCGCGAACACCGGCGCAGCCGGTGCCATCTGCGCGCTGTCTGTTTCAAGGGCAGGCCTGCTGCCAATGGCATCAACGGCGCTTGAGATTCATTTTTTCCCGACCTTCTGCCGGGGTCAGGACGCGGGCACCGAGTCGGCTGACGATCTCCACCGCGCGCTCGACCAGCTGGCCGTTGCTGGCCAGTACGCCCTTGTCCAAGTACAGGTTGTCTTCCAGCCCGACCCGCACGTTACCGCCGAGCAGCACCGCCTGGGCGGCCATCGGCATCTGCATGCGACCGATGCCGAAACCGGCCCAGGTCGCGCCTTGTGGCAAGTTGTCGACCATGGCTTTCATGGTGGTGGTATCGGCCGGCGCGCCCCAGGGGATGCCCAGGCACAGCTGGAACAGCGGATCGTCGAGCAGGCCTTCCTTGATCATCTGCTTGGCGAACCACAGGTGGCCGGTGTCGAAGATTTCCAGCTCGGCCTTGACCCCCAGTTCTGTGATGCGCTTGGCTCCGGCGCGCAGCTGCGCGGGGGTGGAGACGTAGATGGCGTTGCCATCGCCGAAGTTGAGCGTGCCGCAGTCGAGGGTGCAGATTTCCGGCAGCAGCGCTTCGACGTGGGCCAGGCGCTCCAGTGGGCCGATCAGGTCGGTGCCTGGGCCGAATTCCATGGGGCGTTCGCCGGGGCCGATTTCCAGGTCGCCGCCCATGCCGGCGGTGAGGTTGACGATGATGTCGATGTCGGCTTCGCGGATGCGCTCCATGACTTCGCGGTACAAGTTGACGTCACGGCTGAAACGGCCGGTTTGCGGGTCGCGGACGTGGCAGTGGACCACAGTGGCGCCAGCCTTGGCGGCTTCGACGGCAGCTTCGGCGATCTGTTTGGGCGTGACGGGGACCAGGTGGCTTTTGGCTACGGTGTCGCCGGCGCCGGTGAGGGCACAGGTGATGATGATGTCGTGGTTCATGTTGGTTTCCTTCAGGCGTGTCGAGGCATTTCGTGGCTGCAGGGCGACGATGAAATGGGGGTGTCAGTAGTGGCCTCATCGCGGGGCAAGCCCGCTCCCACGCGGTCGCTGTGTGAGCGTCACCCTGGGGTTCGCTCGTGGGAGCGGGCTTGACCCGCGATGGCGAACGGTCAGTTGGCAGTGAGCTTGAGGTTGTCCGCCGCAGGCTTGCCGTCGAAGGTGGTCACGCCTTCGAGCCAGCGCGCCTTGTCTTCGGGGTGGTCTTTGAGCCACTGGCGGGCCGACTCCAGGGCGTCCTTGTGGTCGAGCAGCGGCTGCATCATGCGGCTCTCGTCCTCGGCGCTGAAGGTCAGGTTGGCCAGCAGCCGGCTGGCGTTCGGGCAGCGTTCGGCGTAGTCCGGCGCAGTGACCGTCCACACCGTGGCGCGGCCTTCGTCCGGGCCCAGGGCATCCTGGCTGTCACCCAGGTAGACCAGGTCGATGTTGACGTTCATCGGGTGCGGCGCCCAACCGAAGAACACCACCGCTTCCTTGCGCCGCACAGCGCGGTCGACGGCAGCGAGCATGCCGGCTTCGCTGGACTCGACCAGCTGGAACTTGCCGAGATTGAACTGGTTCTTGGCGATCATCGCCTTGATCTGGGTATTGGCCCCCGAGCCTGGCTCGATGCCGTAGATCTTGCCGCCCAGCTCTTTGTCGAACTTGTGAATGTCGGCAAAGCGCTTCAGGCCTTTGTCAGCCAGGTACTTGGGCACCGCGAGGGTCGCCCGCGCATCGCTCAGGCTCGGCTCCGCCAGCACCTTGACCTGCTTGGCCTCGACGAATGGGGTGATGGTCTGGTTCATGATCGGGTTCCAGTAGCCGAGGAACATGTCCAGGCGCTTGTCGCGGATACCGGCAAAGATGATCTGCTGCGAGGCGCTGGTCTGCTTGGTCTGGTAACCCAGGCCATCGAGCAGCACCTGGGCCATGGCGCTGGTGGCGATGACGTCGGTCCAGTTGACCACGCCCAGGCGCACCTTCTGACAGACCGCAGGTTCCGCGGCGAATACTGGGCTTGCCAAGGTGCTGGTGAGGGCGAGGGATAACAGGCTGCGGCGGATCAAGCTGTGCATGGTGGCTCTCCATCGGCAGTGCATATTGTTATGGTGGGCGGCCTCTGCGGGCCGTGTGAATAAGCTACGCGGCGTACGGGGTGGAAATTCGCACCCTGGCGACCAACACTTGCACCCAAGCGACCACCTTTTGTCGTGGAGCATTCGATGCCGGACACCATCCACTTTTTGTTGCTGCCGGGCTTTTCGGCGATGGGCTTTATCAGCGCCGTGGAACCGCTGCGCGTGGCCAATCGCTTTCGTGGGCCGCTGTACCACTGGCGCGTGCTCAGCTTAGACGGCGGAGCTGTGCAGGCCAGCAATGGCATGTCGGTGAATGCCGATGCGGCGCTGGCGCAAGAGGCGCCGGGGCGGATGCTGCTGGTGGTGGCGGGCTTCGACCCTTTGGCGCATTTTGGGCCTGGGCTGCAACAAGGCTTGCGCCGCTTCGATCATGACGGGGTGATTCTGGGCGGGATCGATACCGGGGCCATGCTGCTGGCGGAGGCGGGCTTGCTCGATGGCCACCGAGCCACCTTGCATTGGGAGGCGTTGGAGGCGTTCAAGGAACGCTATCCGCGTTTGCAGGCGACGCAGGAGCTGTTCGAAATAGATAGGCGGCGGATTACCTGTGCCGGCGGCACCGCCTCGATTGACCTGATGCTCGACCTGATCGCCCAGGCCCATGGCAGTGAATTGGCGGTGCAGGTGTCCGAGCAGTTCGTGCTTGGGCGGATTCGCCCGCGCCAGGATCACCAGCGCATGCAGATCGCCTCACGCTATGGGATCAGCAACAAGAAGCTGGTCAAGGTGATTGGCGAGATGGAGCGCAATACCGAGCAGCCGCTCAATACCCAGGTGCTGGCCGAAGCGGTGCAGATTACCCGGCGCCAGTTGGAGCGGCTGTTCAAGCTGCACCTGGAAGATACCCCAAGCGGGTTTTACTTGCGCCTGCGCTTGGACAAGGCCAGGCAGTTGTTACGCCAGACCGACATGAGCGTGCTGGAGGTAAGCATTGCCTGTGGGTTTGAATCGGCGTCGTATTTCACCCGCTGTTATCGGGCCAGGTTTGCCTGCTGTCCGCGCGAGGATCGGCAGGTCAGTGCGGTGTCATGAGATACCCGTGGTCTGCACTGACGCTATCGCGGGGCAAGCCCGCTCCCACGCAGGGTCGGTAGTACGTAGGAGCGGGCTTGCCCCGCGATAGCGTCAGCGCAGCCTACTGCTGACCAATAGATTGCAGATACTCCGAGCGATCATCGCTACGCTGCGCCACACAGGTATCCCAAGCCGCCTGGAACGCCTTGGTGCCCTGTTTCTCGGCATAGGTCTCGACCTTGCAGTCGGCATCACGCACTTGCGTCCACAGGGTCTCGGCAGCCTGGAAACGGGCCGTCAACGCCTCGACCTTCTCGCCTTCATCTGGATACTGGTCGCGAATGCGCTGGATCAAATCGTCGAACGCCGCTTTCAGTTCACGCTCGGCGGTCTGCTTGTTATAGGCCGCACACGCATAACCTTGCTGGTCGCTGTCGACATTATCGCAAGGTGTGCTTTCTTCCTCGCCGGCGTGGGCGCCTAGCGCAACGGCCGTCAGAACCAGCCATGCCATTGATTTCATCGGTTTTCTCCTCACCCGACTGAGCAATCGGGGCTGATTCTCGCTCAGCCCGGCTGCGGACGATAGCTCTCTGACGAAATGTTCATCAAGTTCAGAAAATGCCCTTATCGAGAGTCGCTCTCAACACCGCAGGGTGCGGCGCAGGGCACTTGTCGCGGATTGACGCTTTCGGCAAACCCCCTGTCGTTTTTGCATCCGGCTCCCCGGTCGCGCAGGCATATGCTGGCCCCAAAGCGCCGACACAACGTTCGGCGCAGACCAAGTCAATAAAAGGGGACAGCCTGATGAGCCCAGCCGAATTACACGCCGACAGCATCGTCATCGATGGCCTGATCATCGCCAAGTGGAACCGCGAGCTGTTCGAAGACATGCGCAAAGGCGGCCTGACGGCCGCCAACTGCACGGTGTCGGTTTGGGAAGGGTTCAAGGCCACCGTCGACAACATCGCCTCCAGCCAGAAGCTGATTCGTGACAACAGCGACCTGGTGATGCCGGTGCGCACCACCGCCGACATCCGCAAGGCCAAGGAGCTGGGCAAGACCGGCATCCTCTTCGGCTTCCAGAACGCTCACGCCTTCGAAGACCAGATCGCCTACGTCGACGTGTTCAAGCAGCTGGGCGTGGGCATCGTGCAGATGTGCTACAACACCCAGAACCTGGTCGGCACCGGTTGCTACGAGCGCGATGGCGGCCTGTCGGGCTTTGGCCGCGAGATCGTCGCTGAGATGAACCGTGTCGGCATCATGTGCGACCTGTCCCACGTCGGTTCCAAGACCTCTGAAGAGGTCATCCTCGAATCGAAAAAGCCCGTCTGCTACTCGCACTGCCTGCCTTCGGGCCTCAAAGAACACCCGCGCAACAAGTCTGATGAAGAACTGAAGTTCATCGCCGACCACGGCGGCTTCGTTGGCGTGACCATGTTTGCGCCGTTCCTGGCCAAGGGCATCGATTCGACCATCGACGACTACGCCGAAGCCATCGAGTACACCATGAACATCGTCGGTGAAGACGCCATCGGCATTGGCACCGACTTCACCCAGGGTCACGGCCAGGACTTCTTCGAGTACCTGACCCACGACAAGGGCTACGCCCGTCGCCTGACCAACTTCGGCAAGATCATCAACCCGCTGGGCATTCGCACTGTGGGCGAGTTCCCCAACCTCACCGAGACCTTGCTCAAGCGCGGCCACCCCGAGCGCGTGGTGCGCAAGATCATGGGCGAGAACTGGGTCAGTGTCCTCAAGGACGTCTGGGGCGAGTGAGCACTGCTGGGGCCTACTGCGCGCGCCGATCGCTGCGACCCAACAGCACTCACAGCGGCTGTTTATAAAAGCATGAGCCAACGCGGCTTTTGATCGAATCGAACATTTTTTATGGAGTTAAGTTTCCATGGCTAAGATCGCCCCGCAATTGCCTATCGAAGTCGACAGCGAGACCGGTGTCTGGACCAGCGACGCCCTGCCGATGCTGTATGTGCCACGGCATTTCTTCGTCAACAACCATATGGGCATCGAGGAAGTGCTGGGCACCGACGCCTACGCCGAGATCCTCTACAAGGCGGGCTACAAGTCGGCCTGGCACTGGTGTGAAAAGGAAGCCGAATGCCATGGCCTGGAAGGGGTGGCGGTGTTCGAGCACTACATGAAGCGGCTGTCGCAACGCGGCTGGGGCCTGTTCGAGATCCAGGACATCGACCTGGACAAGGGCACCTGCAGCGTCAAGCTCAAGCACTCGGCGTTCGTCTACGTGTACGGCAAGGTCGGGCGCAAAGTCGACTACATGTTCACTGGCTGGTTTGCCGGCGCCATGGACCAGATTCTCGCTGCCCGCGGCAGCTCGATCCGCACTGTGGCCGAGCAGGTCTATGGCGGTTCGGAAGAGGGCCACGAAGATGGCCTGTTCGTTACAAGACCGTTGTAAGCCGGAGAGAGCGTCATGGCCTTCGAAGCAATGTTCCAGCCGATCCAGATCGGCAAACTGACCATCCGCAACCGTGTGCTGAGCACCGCGCACGCCGAGGTGTATGCCACTGATGGCGGCATGACCACCGACCGCTACGTCAAATACTACGAAGAGAAGGCCAAGGGCGGCATCGGCCTGGCCATCTGCGGCGGCTCGTCGGTGGTGGCCATCGACAGCCCGCAAGAATGGTGGTCATCGGTCAACCTGTCGACCGACCGCATTATTCCGCACTTCCAGAACCTGGCCGACGCCATGCACAAGCATGGCGCCAAGATCATGATCCAGATTACCCACATGGGCCGCCGCTCGCGCTGGGATGGCTTCAACTGGCCGACCCTGATGTCGCCGTCGGGCATCCGTGAACCGGTGCACCGCGCCACCTGCAAGACCATCGAACCGGAAGAGATCTGGCGGGTGATCGGCAACTACGCGCAAGCTGCGCGTCGTGCCAAAGAAGGCGGCCTGGATGGCGTTGAGCTGTCGGCCGTGCACCAGCACATGATCGACCAGTTCTGGAGCCCACGGGTCAACAAGCGTACCGACGAATGGGGCGGCAGCTTCGAAGGCCGGATGAAATTTGGCCTGGAAGTGCTCAAGGCGGTGCGCGCCGAGGTTGGTGACGACTTCTGCGTGGGGATGCGTATCTGCGGTGACGAGTTCCACCCCGATGGCCTCAGCCACGAGGACATGAAGCAGATCGCCGCGTATTACGACGCCACCGGCATGCTCGACTTCTTCGGCGTGATCGGTTCGGGCTGCGACACCCACAACACCCTGGCCAACGTCATCCCCAACATGAGCTATCCGCCGGAGCCGTTCCTGCACCTGGCGGCTGGCATCAAAGAGGTGGTCAAGGTCCCGGTACTGCACGCGCAGAACATCAAGGATCCGAACCAAGCCACGCGCATCCTCGAAGGCGGCTATGTCGACATGGTCGGCATGACCCGTGCGCACATCGCCGACCCGCACCTGATCGCCAAGATCAAGATGGGTCAGGTCGACCAGATCAAGCAGTGCGTCGGTGCCAACTACTGCATCGACCGTCAGTACCAAGGCCTGGATGTGCTGTGCATCCAGAACGCCGCGACCTCCCGTGAATACATGGGCGTGCCGCACATTATCGAAAAATCCACCGGGCCTAAACGCAAGGTGGTGGTGGTTGGCGCCGGTCCTGCGGGTATGGAGGCCGCCCGGGTGGCCGCCGAGCGTGGACATGACGTCACCGTGTTCGAGAAGAAAGAACAGATCGGCGGGCAGATCACCATTGCCGCCAAGGCTCCGCAGCGCGATCAGATTGCCGGTATCACCCGCTGGTATCAGCTGGAGTTCGCCCGCTTGAAGATCGACCTGCGCTTGGGCACGGCAGCAGACGTGGCGGCTATCCAGGACCTGCGTCCGGATGTGATCGTGCTGGCGGTGGGCGGTCATCCGTTCGTCGAGCAGAACGAGCACTGGGGCGCTGCCGAAGGGCTGGTGGTGAGCAGTTGGGACGTGCTCGACGGCAAGGTTGCGCCGGGCAAGAACGTGCTGGTGTACGACACCATCTGCGAATTCACCGGTATGTCGACAGCGGACTTCCTGGCAGACAAAGGTTCTCAGGTCGAGATCGTCACCGACGACATCAAGCCGGGCGTGGCCATTGGCGGCACCAGCTTCCCGACCTACTACCGCAGCATGTACCCCAAGGAAGTGATCATGACCGGCGACCTGATGCTGGACAAGGTCTACCGCGAGGGCGACAAGCTGGTGGCAGTGCTGGAGAACGAGTACACCGGCGCCAAAGAGGAGCGGGTGGTCGACCAGGTGGTGATCGAAAACGGCGTGCGGCCTGACGAGGCGCTGTACTACGCGCTCAAGGAAGACTCGCGCAACAAGGGCCAGATCGACGTGGAGGCGCTGTTTGCCATCAAGCCGCAGCCGATCCTCAGCCAGCCGGGCGAAGGCTACTTGCTGTACCGCATCGGCGACTGCGTGGCCCAACGCAACGTGCATGCGGCGATCTACGACGCCTTGCGCCTGTGCAAGGACTTTTGATCGTCCGGTGATGCGCCTCGCCTCTGGGGCGACGGCGTGGGAGCGGGCTTGCCCCGCGATAGCGTCAGCGTGATGGACATCGTTGTCTGGTCGCACGCTATCGCGGGGCAAGCCCGCTCCCACGCAGCTCCTCCCAAAGGTCGGGCGAACCCTTGCAACCGCAGTTGTGGGAGCCTCCCATGTTGAACACCCTTCTACCCATCCTGCTGTTCGCTGCCCTTGCGCTGGCAGTGCTCGGCGCCGTGCGCCGGGTGCGCATGTGGCGCCGCGGGCGACCGTCCAAGGTCAACCTGCTCGGCGGGTTGCTGGCCATGCCGCGCCGTTATCTGGTCGATTTGCACCACGTGGTCGAGCGCGACAAGTACATGTCCAAGACCCACGTGGCCACGGCCGGCGGCTTTGTCCTGTCGGCCGCTTTGGCGATCCTGGTGCACGGCTTTGGCCTGCAGAGCAAGATCCTCGGCTACGGGTTGCTGGTGGCCACGGTGATCATGTTCACTGGCGCCATCTTCGTCTTCAAACGTCGCCTCAATCCACCTGCGCGCCTGTCCAAGGGCCCGTGGATGCGCTTGCCCAAGAGCCTGCTGGTGTTCGCCGCCAGCTTCTTCATCGCCACCTTGCCGGTTGCCGGCATCCTGCCTGCCGGCACCGGTGGCTGGGTGATGGTCGGCGTGCTTGGCCTGGGTGTGCTGTGGGGTGTGTCGGAGCTGTTCTTCGGCATGACCTGGGGCGGGCCGATGAAGCACGCCTTCGCTGGCGCCCTGCACCTGGCCTGGCACCGGCGCGCCGAGCGCTTCGGCGGTGGCCGTTCCACTGGCCTGAAGCCGCTCGATCTGGAAGACCCCAACGCACCGCTGGGGGTCGAAAAGCCAGTCGATTTCACCTGGAACCAACTGCTCGGTTTCGACGCTTGCGTGCAGTGCGGTAAGTGTGAGGCCATGTGCCCGGCGTTCGCCGCAGGCCAGCCGCTGAACCCGAAAAAACTCATCCAGGACATGGTCATTGGCCTGGCCGGTGGCACCGATGCCACGTTCGCGGGCAGCCCGTATCCAGGCAAGCCCATTGGCGAGCATGGCGGCCATCCGCACCAGCCGATCGTCAATGGCCTGGTCGACGCCGAAACCCTGTGGTCGTGCACCACCTGCCGTGCCTGCGTCGAGGAGTGCCCGATGATGATCGAGCACGTCGATGCCATCGTCGACATGCGTCGTCACCTGACCCTGGAGAAGGGCGCGACCCCGAACAAAGGCGCCGAGGTGCTCGACAACCTGATCGCCACCGACAACCCTGGCGGCTTCAACCCGGGCGGGCGGATGAACTGGGCCGCCGACCTGAACATGCAATTGCTGGCGGATGTGCAGAGCACCGACGTGCTGTTCTGGGTCGGTGATGGCGCCTTCGACATGCGCAATCAACGCACCCTGCGCGCCTTCGTCAAAGTACTCAAGGCCTCCGGTGTGGACTTTGCCGTGCTCGGCCTGGAAGAGCGCGACAGTGGCGATGTGGCCCGCCGTCTGGGCGATGAAGCAACCTTCCAGCTGCTGGCCAAGCGCAATATCCAGACGCTTGCCAAGTACCGCTTCCAGCGCATCGTCACCTGCGACCCGCACAGCTTCCATGTGCTGAAAAACGAGTACGGCGCCCTTGGTGGTGACTACCAGGTGCAGCACCACAGCACCTACATCGCCGAGTTGATTGCCGCCAACAAACTCAACCTCGGTCAGCACAAAAGCGGCAGCGTGACCTATCACGACCCGTGCTACCTGGGCCGCTACAATGGCGAGTACGAAGCACCCCGCGCAGTGCTCAAGGCGCTCGGCATCGAGGTGCGCGAGATGCAACGCTCGGGCTTCCGTTCACGCTGCTGTGGCGGTGGCGGCGGCGCGCCGATCACTGACATTCCGGGCAAGCAACGGATCCCAGACATGCGCATGGACGATATCCGCGAGACCGAGGCGCAGCTGGTGGCCGTGGGTTGTCCACAGTGCACGGCAATGCTCGAAGGCGTGGTCGAGCCGCGCCCACAAATCAAGGATCTCGCCGAATTGGTGGCTGACGTGCTGATCGAAGACGACGCCCCCGCCGCAAAGCCCCCAGTAGCCAAACGTGAACCTGCGGAGGTGCACTGATGAGCGACATCATCCGCCGCGACCCACGCGCTGAGTGGATCGCCCGCAACCGCCTGCACCCGCTGCATGCGGCGATGCAGACGCAACCGACCAGCTGGATGGGGCCTAACGGCATCCTGCGCAAGAACCCGCACGCGATTGCCGCAGGGTTCATCGGCCCCAGCGGCCTCAAGCGCCTCGACCGCAGCGGTGCCCAGCAGGGCACAGGTGTCGGCGGGCGGCGCAGCGCGGCAGCCGAAGTGCAGCTGCCGCTGCATCAGGTGGCCGACCCTGCCTTCTACATCGCCGTAGTGCCGGACATGGTCGGTGGTCGCCTCGGCAGCCACGACCGCGACTTGCTGGGCCTGGCCCACAGCCTGGCGGGCAGCGAGGGGGCGGTGCTGGCCATCGTCTTTGGCGAACACAAGGAAAACAACTTTTCCACAGCCGGGGTTGATCGTCTGCTGGTCATCGACGGTGAAGCGTTCCAGGGCTATGCCCCGGAGCAACTGGTGCAAGGCCTGCGCGCTGTGGATAACCAGTTCACCCCGCGCCATTGGCTGCTGCCCGACAGCCGTACCGGTGGCGGCGAACTGGGTCGGCGCCTCGGCGCGGCCCTGGGCGAGCGCCCGGCGACGCGGGTTTGGCAAGTCAAGGATGGCCAATGCATCGGCCGCGCCGGCTCCGGCCAGCAGGACCTGCAGCGCGGCATCGCCCGCTTGATCCTGGCTGGTGCCGAATGCGCCGAACCGGTTAACGAGACCCGTCACGAAGCGTTGCCGGTCGAGTTGTCCACAAGCGTTGCGCGCAGCCTGTCGCGGATTGAAGACTTAGGCCCGGTGGCGGTCGACCCTGCTGCGATCGCCATGGCCGAATCCGAGTTCATCGTCTCTGGCGGCAACGGCGTCAAGGATTGGGCGCTTTTCCACAGGGCCACTGCCGCCCTCGGCGCCACCGAAGGCGCCTCGCGGGTGGCGGTGGACGACGGCTTCATGCCGCGTAACCGTCAGGTCGGCGCTACCGGTACCTGGGTTACTGCGCGGGTCTACGTGGCTGTGGGTATCTCTGGCGCAATCCAGCACCTGCAGGGCATCGGCGCCTGCGACAAGGTGGTGGCGATCAACATGGACCCCGGCTGTGACATGATCAAACGGGCTGACCTGTCGGTAATTGGCGACAGCGCGGCGATTCTTCAGGCACTGATCGAGGCTGTGGACAACTTCCGCAGCGCCGGCCAGCGCGACGCGGCATAAGGGCATGAGCATGAGTACGAAAGTCATCAGCCTGGTCTCCATCGGCGCCCACCCAAGCTCCGGCCGCACCCGCCGCGCCGAACAGGACGCGCGTGCCGTGGAGCTGGGTTTGCAACTGGCTGGGGATAACTTGCAGGTCGTGCATGCCGGCGACCCTCGGGAAGAGGCACTGCGTGCCTATCTGGGTATGGGATTGGACCATCTGGATGTGCTGGAGCAGCCCGCTGGGGCCGATGTGCTGGGCGTGCTCGGGGATTACCTGCGTGATGCTGGCGCCCAGTTAGTGCTCACCGGCAGCCAGGCGGAAACCGGCGAAGGTTCGGGGATGTTGCCGTTCTTGTTGGCGGAGAAGCTCGGTTGGCCGCTGATCGTGGGGCTGGCAGAAGTAGAGTCGATCGACAATGGCACCGCCCAGGTACTGCAAGCCCTGCCGCGGGGCCAGCGGCGTCGTTTGAAAGTACGCCTGCCGTTGCTGGCGACTGTGGATAACGCTGCGCCAAATCCGCGACAGAGTGCTTTTGGCCCGGCGCGGCGGGGTGTGTTGGCTGCGCGGAACGTGGCGGTGGTCGAGGATGAGCTGCTAACCGGTGCCGAGCTGCAGCCCGCTAGACCTCGGCCCAAGCGGCTCAAGGTGATCAAGGCCAAGAGCGGTGCAGACCGCATGAAGGCCGCTACAGCCAAGGCCAGTGGCGGCGGCGGCAAGGTGCTCAAGGATGTTTCTCCACAGGAAGGGGCCGAGGCTATTCTCAAGCTGCTGGTGGAGGAGGGGGTCTTACGCTGAAGGGTTGTGCACAAAGACTGTTGGCCCCTCTGTGGATAAAGTGTTTGCGCATTGCTCAAACCCTCAGATCACGGGGCCTTCAGGAGATTGAGTAAAAAATGATCAAATAAGGCCTGTCACTTACGGCCAATGGGTCCGCTGTGCGGCCCATCGCAGGCTGCAAAGCAGCCCCAGTTACCCCCCTAGTTTTTCGCGCTCAACTGCGTTCGCCTGAAATTACCCACAAACACTGTTAGCGCTCTTGTGGATAAACTGTTCGATGATCCCTACAGCCCCCGGGTGTCAACGTGCGCGCGTGATTGCTCATTAATTGATCAACCACTCTCTAATGGGCTGGATACCAATAGGAAATAGGTGCTTATCCCTGTTATCCACAGCACCGTTTGGTCGTGGCAACAGTTGTCTACAAACTCTGTTGGTTGCTCTGTGGATAAGGTGTTGGGTTAGCGCTGGAGCCATTGCCGTTCATGGGCTAGAGGCTTTTGTCTGTTTTTTAACCAGCACCTTCACTGTTGAACTGGGCGCTTTTTGATAGCACCCCCACTTCGGCCCGGTCCATCGACCTGGCATTTTTGATAGGTTCGCCAACTACATTGCACTGATAGCCTGCTGGCAAGATTCCGAACCTGGAGATTCCAGAATGGCCACCCAGCAGCTGCTAGCGACAGATCGCCTTTTAAGCCCGCTTATGGCTCTTGGTGCAAGCGGCCGTTCCAGGGCTGCTTACACCCCATACGGCTATCGACCTGCGCAAGATACCGCTCCTTCCTTGGGGTTTACCGGGCAACTGCCTGAGCGTGCATTAGGGTGGTATCTGCTTGGCAACGGTCACCGAGCCTACAATCCAGTGCTGATGCGTTTTCATTCTGCGGATCGGTTAAGTCCGTTTGGAGCAGGTGGATTTAACGCTTACGCATATTGCCATGGAGACCCTATTAATTTTCATGATCGTAGTGGAGAGAGCATTATTGATCAGATAATGTGGAGAGATGTAACTGCAGGTGTGGGCATGCTTGCAGGGGGGCGCGTAGGGGAGGATACGAAGACACTGTATCGGATGATCAGAAGCAATATGCAAATCAGCAAGGCCAGAAGCCGCGGTATAGCAGCTAAAGATTTGCCACTAAAATTTACTGCCACTCAGTTTATATCTGCAGGGGCATCTTGGTTAAGTAGCTTTACTACGCTTGCGATGGGGGCTACTGGGCTGGGAATTGACGATCAACCGGTTTCTTTAGCGGCTATCAACTCCGTCGCTGTACTTGTTTCAGAAGCCACCAGCTATCAAAGTCGAAAATTGAGTGGGGACTCCTCTGAGGCTTGGAGCATTGCACAAAATTTGACCCCCATGGGCCCGAATACGGGGTTGCCGCTTTCTGCATTTGGAAGGGATGGCAGGCCTGCCGCGCAACAGACTGTTCCTGAAGCTGTTATCCCACAGTCTAATAGTTCATCTGGTGTTGACTCGACTCATAGCGCGGCTCAGGTTAATACAGCAATCCGTGGCGACGCATCCCTTTCAAATGCGGAAACTGAAGTTTGAGCATTGTCGGGACAGGGGTCTACACGATTAGGAGGGTGGTATGTCGACACTGAACATTCTGGCAACAGACCAACTCCAAACCCCGCTCTCGCTGCTGGGTACAGGCGGCAAGTTGCGGAGTGCCTACACCCCCTACGGTTACCGAGTAACGCAAGCAGGTGCACCTGCTCTAGGTTTTACTGGTGGTCGACTGATCGAGCCTGAGATGGGTTGGTGCCTGCTTGGAAATGTTCATGAATTTGACAAGAAGCCAAGAAAATATGAGAAAGATTTAGTTGGGGCGTTTCTCGATTTCAAACACGCTGCTGCCTTGGTAGTTGTTTCTTGTCGGGCGGGCGTGCATTGGCTTCTATCAATCAGTAGAAACGATTGCTAAGTTAAGAGGTGAAATTGTCATGCTAAGGGCAGCTCAGGATCTTCGGGATGAGGAAAATACTTTGATGGGAGATACGCGTACGTAGACTGACCTTGGTTTGTAAATGCAGTGTTAATTTTGATCGTACGTTGGGAAAAGCTGGCGATATCCTCAATTCGTTGTAATTACTGTGCTGTAACCTCTTTCAAATAGGCAGCCGGCTCCGCCCCCAAATTCTCCAGTACCCGCTGGCTATACCAGTCGATAAAGTTCACCACGCCAAACTCGTAAGTCTTCGAATAAGGCCCCGGCTGATACGCGGTAGAGTTGATCCCCCGCTGATCCTCCTCCGCCAAGCGCCGATCCTGATCGTTGGTGGCATCCCACACCTGTTATCCACAGCACCGTTTAGTCGCGGCAATAGTTGCCTACAAACTCTGTTGGTTGCTCTGTGGATAAGGTGTTGGGTTACCGCTGCGTCCATTGCCGTTCAAGGGCTACAGGGTTTTGTCTGCTTTTTAACCAGTGCCTTGGCGCTGAACTTGATGGGTTTTTATAGAGCCGCGCACTCCTACCACTGCATCGACCTGGCATTTTTGTCAGGTTCGCTGAATGCGTTGCACTGATAGCCTACTGGCAAGACTCCGAACCTGGAGATTCCAGAATGGCCACCCAGCAGCTGCTAGCGACAGATCGTCTGTTAAGTCCACTTATGGCGGTCGGGGCCGGCCACTACAGGAGTGCTTACACCCCATACGGCTATCGACCTGCGCAAGATACCGCACCTTCACTGGGTTTTACCGGGCAGCTGTGTGAGCGTGAAGTCGGGTGGTATCTACTCGGCAACGGTCACCGACCTTATAATCCTGTGATCATGCGTTTTCATTCTGCGGATCGATTAAGTCCTTTTGCCGAAGGTGGGATAAATGCGTATGCCTACTGTAAGGGAGATCCAGTTAATAGGCATGACCCAAGCGGGAATTTTGATATTTTCAAGATTCTTACTGCATCATATTCATTCTCTGAGGGTACTGGGGATGCGCTTGCTTTTGCTGGTTTAGCGGGGGTAATAGATGCGGGGCGAGTAAGTCGGCAGCGTGATGCTGCGTATACTAGAATGTCCGTTCTTTCGTTAGGGGCAGTCGGATTAGGCTCCGGAACGTATTTGCTAGGTCGAGGCCTGGAGCGAGCTGGGTTGCCTATTGAAGGAAACACCTTGCAGAATCTTGGAAATAGTTTACAAATCCTGGGGGTAGGGCTAGGTGCTTGGGACTTGCGTCGCAATGTACCTGATAGACGCGTCGAAAGTGGGCTACCTTACACGAGTGTGCGGCGAAGCCCCGCGGCGAATGGGAGCCAGGTATTTCCAGGCGCTGGGGTTTCCACTTCAGGAGGTAGAGAAAGTAGAAGGGGCAGAGGAACTAGGACGGTCTCATCTTTATATTCATCTCCCTCTCCCCCTTCACCTGTACCGGACCGCATAGCGGAGGAACATGTACTGAACCGCATACCGGAGGAACAGGTAGCGAACAGCGTGGCGGAGCAACATGCTTCGATACGCACAGATAATTCATAAGTCGCTCTGTGCAGCGCTTTTGGTTGCCAATACAATGGATTGTGTAAAAGTCTATTAGTTAACCGAAAGCGCCCCTGTTTCAAAAAAGGGGCGCTGTCGTTTTAGGCCTTAAGTTCCTTGAGATAAGGCGCCGGCTCCGCCCCCAAATTCTCCAGTACCCGCTGGCTATACCAGTCGATAAAGTTCACCACGCCAAACTCGTAAGTCTTCGAATAAGGCCCCGGCTGATACGCGGTAGAGTTGATCCCCCGCTGATTCTCCTCCGCCAAGCGCCGATCCTGATCGTTGGTGGCATCCCACACCCTGCGCATGTCATCGGGGTTGTAATCCACCCCCTCCACCGCATCCTTGTGCACCAACCACTTGGTGGTGACCATGGTTTCCTGCGCGTTGATCGGCCATACGGTGAAGACGATGATGTGATCACCCATGCAGTGGTTCCACGAGTGCGGCAGGTGCAGGATGCGCATCGAGCCGAGGTCGGGGTTCTTGATCCGGCCCATCAGCTTCTGGCAGGCCTGCTTGCCGTCCATGGTCATCGACACAGTGCCCTTGAGCAGCGGCATGCGCACGATGCGGTTACGCAGGCCGTGGCTTTTGTGCAGGTAGGGAATCTTCTCGGCTTCCCAGGCAGCGGCCGAGGCGGCGACGTGGTCCTTGAAGGCCTGGTCGGCGCGGGGGTCCTCGGTGTCGTCCCACTCCAGCAGGGTTTTCAGCAACTCTGGATGCGAGCCGTTGCAGTGGTAGCACTCGCGGTTGTTTTCCAGCACCAGCTTCCAGTTGGCCTTTTCCATCAAGGTGGTTTGCACCGCCACCTTGGTGTTCTCCATGTCGTACGGTTCCATGTAGTGCTCGAGGGTTTCGAGGAACTCGTCGATAGCCGGAGGGTTCTCGGCCAGGCTGATGAAGATGTAGCCGCCTGCGGTCTTGACGTTGATCGGCTTGAGGCCGTACTGCTTCATGTCGAAATCGGCGCCCATCTCGGTGCCGGCGAACAGCAGGCGGCCGTCGAGCTCGTAGGTCCACTGGTGGTACGGGCAGACCAGCTTGGCCACCTTGCCCTTGTCGCTGGTGCACAGCCGTGAGCCGCGATGGCGGCAGACGTTGTGGAAGGCATGCACCTTGCCTTCGGCGCCGCGGATCACGATGACCGGGTTCTTGCCGATCTGCAGGGTGAGGAAGTTACCCTTGGTCGGGATCTCGCAGGTCATGCCGGCGATCAGCCACTCCTTGTGGAAGATCTCCTGCATGTCGATCTGGAACAGACGCTCGTCGGTGTAGAACGGCTGGGGCAGCGAGTAGGTACGCTCGCGGGTCTGCAGCATCTCGGCGGTGGCCTTGCGTGCTGCTTCCAGTGGATCGCCCAGGCTCAGGGTTGCGGTGACGTCCATCGTTTTATCCTCAAGGCCGATAAGGGCCGGCGAAAGGTGGCTAATCGTTATTGTGGTGCCGCAAGGCTGCTTGCAAAAACATCAGGTCTATTTGCCGTGGAGTGTGCGATCAGATACGCCTTGAGCCGTATCCATGGGCGACATGGCCGATTCGAATTCCGACGCGTAAACCCTTGTAGGTCGGGGCTGGTCGCGATAAGCACGCCGATGTCGCTGGCAGGAATGTACGCCGCCTGCGCCTTGAGCATTATCGGAGCCATAAAAGGCCGGTAGTCGGCCGCTGGAGAACACCATGTCCGATACCTTCCTCAACCCGGTCACTACCCAGACCTGGGCCAACGGCCGCCACATCGTGCGCTGCGTCAAGGTCATCCAGGAAACCTGGGATGTGCGCACCTTCTGCTTCATGGCCGACCAGCCGATCATGTTCTTCTTCAAGCCGGGTCAGTTCGTCACCTTGGAGCTTGAGATCGAAGGCAAGCAGGTGATGCGTTCGTACACCATCTCCAGTTCCCCATCGGTGCCGTACAGTTTCTCGATCACCGTCAAGCGGGTGCCGGGCGGGCATGTTTCCAACTACCTGCACGACACCATGCACGAGGGTGCCGAGCTGCCGGTGCACGGGCCGGTGGGGCTGTTCAACGCGATTGATTTTCCGGCCGGCAAGGTGCTGTACCTGAGCGGTGGCGTGGGCATCACCCCGGTGATGTCGATGGCCCGCTGGTTCTATGACACCAATGCCAATGTCGACATGGTCTTCGTGCACAGCGCCCGCTCACCGAAAGACATCATCTACCACCGCGAGCTGGAGCAGATGGCTTCGCGCATTCCCAATTTCAGCCTGCACATCATTTGCGAGAAGCATGGTTTGGGCGAGCCGTGGGCGGGTTATCGCGGTTACCTGAACCAGCGGCTGATGGAGCTGATCGCCCCCGACTACATGGAGCGCACGGTGTTCTGCTGCGGGCCGACACCGTACATGACGGCGGTCAAGCGCATGCTCGAAGCGGTTGGTTTCGACATGAAGAACTACCACGAGGAATCGTTCGGCGCGACGCCAGCAGAAGCCAAGGCCGACGCAGTCGAGCATGCCGAACAGGCCGCCGACGCCCCGGAACTGGACCTGTCGGATCTGAACCTGGTGGAGTTCGTCGGCAGCGACAAGAGCATTCGCGTAGCCCCCGGCGAAACCGTGCATGCGGCAGCGGCCAAGGTCGGGCTGATGATTCCCAAGGCTTGTGGCATGGGCATCTGCGGCACCTGCAAGGTACTCAAGCTCGGTGGCGACGTGGAGATGGAGCACAACGGCGGCATCACCGAGGAAGATGAAGCCGAGGGTTACATCCTGTCGTGCTGCAGTGTGCCCAAGGGTGATGTGCGTATCGACTACTAGGATTGGCAGAGTTTGCCGTAGAGCTGGGGGCGGCGGTCGCCGAGGATGTCGTTGTAGGGTGGAATGCGCTTGTCTGAGGCTGTGCGCAATTTGATGTCGGCCACCAGTAATTGGGGCCGATCCAGGCTGATCCCGCCGGCCAGCAGATAGCCGTCGGCACCGACCAGGGTGGAGCCTGCAACCCAGTCCATGCCGCGCTCATGGCCGCAGCGGTCGCAGGCCAGGATGAACAGATGATTGACCGCTGCATTAGCTTGCACCCGCGTTACTTCGACAGGGCGCTGCAGCGCCGGACGTGGCGATGCCGGCCAGTTGACCGGCGCGCACAGCAGTTGTGCGCCGCTGAGCGCAGCCAAGCGGACCCACTCGGGGAACTGCAAATCGTAACTTAGCATCATCGCCACCCGTCCTAAGCTCGTCTGAACCACGGGCGGGGCGCAGTCGCCCGGGGTGAAGATCAGCGTTTCTCGGTTCCACAGGTGTGCTTTGCGGTAGAAGGTGCGCTGGCCGTTTGGCTGAATCATCACCGAGGTATTGGCCACATGGCCGGCTTCGAGGCGTTCGCAGAATCCTACTATCACGATCAGATCAAGCGCTCGTGCCTGCTCTGCCAGTGCGTTTAGGCGAGTGCCGTCGCGTGACATCGAACAGACGAAGGCTTCTTCCCGGTCGCGTAACGCATTACCGCTCAAGGCCAACTCCGGCAACACCAGCAATTTCGCCTGCCGCTCGGCAGCTTCAGACATTGCCTTGAGCGATTGCTCAAGGTTGAAGCTTGGGTCGGCGATTTTGGGGGCGAACTGATAGCAGGCTACACGTTGCTTGGCGTTGGCTTGGGGCATGGGGGTTCTCCTGATTCGACGCCGCATGGGACAAAGACGCGTGAGGCCTGGACGCGTTGCGGACAGAGACTGCTCAGATGACCGGGGAGGGCAGGGTCGGCGATAGCTGGCGACCCACCATCACTTTTCCGTAGGCCTAAACGGGGACATTGATAGCTCGAATCGAGAGTTTGATATGTAGGAAAAGTCTGTTGTTGTTTTGGGGGTGCCACTTTTGATTTTTGGGGCCGCGTTGCGCCCCTTCGGGGCGCCGAACCGCCGCGAAGGGGCGCAAAGCGGCCCCAAAACAGGCGACCGCACTGCTGGCTCAAACGCGGAAACGCGCCACCAGGCCATTGAGGTCCACCGCCAGGCGAGACAACTCGGCACTGGCCGCGCTGGTCTGGTGCGCGCCCGTGGCGCTCTGCACCGACAGGTCGTTGATATTGACCAGGTTGCGATCCACTTCGCGGGCGACCTGGGCCTGCTCCTCGGCCGCGCTGGCAATCACCAGGTTGCGCTCGTTGATCTGCGACACCGCCCCGGCAATGCTGTCCAGCGCAAGCCCTGCGCCGCGAGCGATGTTCAGGGTCGACTCCGCGCGCTCGGTACTGGTGCGCATCGAGTCGACGGCCTCGCCAGTACCACTTTGGATGCTGGCGATCATGCGCTCGATTTCACTGGTCGACTGCTGGGTGCGGTGGGCCAGGGCGCGTACTTCATCGGCAACCACGGCAAAACCACGGCCCGCCTCACCGGCACGGGCGGCCTCGATGGCGGCGTTGAGTGCCAACAGGTTGGTCTGGTCCGCCAGGCCGCGGATCACGTCGAGCACCTTGCCGATGTCACGTGACTGTTCGGCCAGGTGGGTGATCAGCTTGGCGGTGGCCTGCACATCACCACTCATGCGCTCGATTGCGTTGACGGTCTCCATTACCAGGTCGCGGCCGTCTCCTGCAGAGCGGCTGGCCTCGCCGGAGGCCTCCGAGGTGCTGACGGCATTGCGCGCCACTTCTTCCACGGCGCTGGTCATTTCGGTGACAGCGGTGGCGGCCTGTTCGATTTCGTTGTTCTGCTGATGCAGGCCACGGGCGCTTTCATCGGTGACGCAGTTGAGCTCTTCGGCTGCGGAGGCCAGTTGCGTGGCGGAACCTGCGATCAGCTGCAGGGTGTCGCGCAGTTTGTCCTGCATGCGCGCCATGGCCCGCAGCAGGCGGGCGGCTTCGTCGGTGCCTTCGGCGCGGATGATCTGGGTCAGGTCACCGTCGGCAACTTGCTCGGCGGCCTTGAGCGCTTCATCGATGGGTTTGACGATGCTGCGGGTCAGCAGCAGGGCGCAGAGCAAGGTCAGCACGGTGGCGGCGATCAACAGGCCGATCACCAAGGCGAACGCGGCGGCGTATTGGCTGGCGGCAGTTTCGTTGGTTTGGCGGGTCTGCTCAGTGTTGATCCGCACCAGGCTGTCCATGACCTTGTTGATCTGCTCGGAGTTGGCCAATAGATCGCGGTTGAGCAGGTCGCGCAGCTCGTCGGTGCGGTCGGCCTGGCTCAGGCTGCGCATGCGCGACTCCAGCTGGCGGTATTGCGCCAGTAGCTGACTGTATTGATCATAGGCCGCCTGCTCGTCGGCAGCGCCGATCAGCGGCTCGTAGGCACGCTTGGCCTGGTCGATCTGGGCATTGCGCTCATCCAGCAGGCGCAGGGTTTCCTGTTGGGTAGCCGGCTCGCGGTTGAGCAGCAAGCGATAGGACAGGGTGCGCATGCGCAGATTCAGCGCGGTCAGCTCGTCGAGGGTCTTGATGCTCGGTACGCTGATGTTTTCAATGGCGACACCGGCTTGGCGGATGTTGCCCATCTGGATCAGCGAGAAGACGCCAAGGCCAAGCATCAGCAGGCCGATCAGGGCGAACCCGAGCAGCGCGCGCGGGGCGATATTCATGTTGCGTAGGGACATGGTGGGGAAAATCCAGGCAAGGAGAGGGAGCGCGCGGTCCGTGCGACGAAATAAGACCTGCCTGGCTATCGGTCGTGACTGGCCAGTCTTGAGTGCGAGCGGAGAAAAGTGTGAGCCACCTATCTAAATTCCTGACCGGCGGTTGACCCAGGTCGGAACAAGGGGGGCCAAACCCGGTCAATCTGCACAGGCTAAAGCCTTAAGAATCCGATATTTAATGGCGGGGGCTCGCGCTTTTCTTTATCGTGTGCGCCCTTTGCAACAACCGAGATATCCCCCCATGTTGGAAGCCTCCCTGAATCAAATCGAGCAGTTGGTCACTGACCTGCTGCAAAAGAACGCGCAATTGGTCGAGCAGAACACTGCGCTCAGCCAGGAACTGGCCCAGGCCAAGGAAGAAAACGACAGCCTGCAGCTGTCGCTGATGGAGCAAGAAGAGAAGCACGGCGCCACCGCCGCGCGTATCCAGGCGCTGGTCGAGCGCGCCAGTGCAGGTGTCGTTAACGCATGAGACTGCAAGCGCAGCCGATCAATGTGGTGTCGATCCTCGGCGCCGATTATTCGATCAAGGCGCCCGAAGGGCAGGAAGAAACCCTGTCGCAGGCTGTGCGGATGCTCAACACCGCCCTGGCCGAAACCAAACGTCAGTACCCGACCCTGATCGGCGACAAGCTGCTGGTACTGGCAGCCTTGAACCTGTGCTCCAAGCAGATCGAACTGCAGAAAGAGCACCAGCAGACCCTGGCACGCACCCAAGCGCAAATTGATGCGACGGTCGATGCCATTAGCCGCACCATCGGCGACCAGTAACCACTCACGAAGTACATGAGCGGGGATCGTGGCGGCGGGCTTGCCTCGCGATAGCCCCAGGGCCTGCTCCCTTGCCGTCACGGGGCACTCCGCTGCTACCATCCCCGTTTGTGCGCTGTTTGATTGTTGCTGATCTATGGCGTGACTGAATACTTAAGTGTATACACTTTCTCCGCACATGGATTCCTGGGGAGGAAGGGTATGCGCATCTGGCGGCGGAGTATTCAGTGGCAGTTGATCACCAGCATGGGCGCGGCCCTGCTGGTGAGCATTCTGGTGGTGGTGACGATCTATACCGTGGCGGTCAACCGCCTGACTGAACGCTACCTGGTCGACACGGCGCTGCCGGCCAGTATCGAAGCCATCCGCAACGACATCGAGCGCATGCTCGCCCAGCCGCTGGTGGCGGCGGCCGACATCGCAGGCAATACCTTGCTGCGCGACTGGCTGGCTGCCGGTGAAGACCCAGCCCACGCGCCACGGTTCATCGAAAACCTGCAAGCTGCCAAGCAGCGCAACCAGGCGTTTACCGCGCTGTTCGCCTCGACCGCGACCGGTCACTACTACAACGAGAACGGCCTGGACCGCACGCTCAGCCGCGAGAATCCCAAGGACAAGTGGTTCTACGGCTACATCGACAGCGGCGCCGAACGCCTGATCAATATCGACATCGATGGCGCCACGGGTGAAGTGGCGTTGTTCATCGACTATCGGGTGGAAAAGGACGGCCAACTGGTGGGCGTGGCCGGCATGGGCCTGCGCCTCACAGAGCTGTCGAAACTGATCCACGACTTCAGCTTCGGTGAGCACGGGCGGGTGATGCTGGTGCGCAACGATGGGCTTATCCAGGTCCATCCGCAAAATGAATTCAGCGCCAAGCGCCAGCTCACCGAGCAGATCGGCGCCGAAGCGGCCAAGGCGGTGATGAGCCAAGGGCAAGGTTTGCGCAGCAGCCGCTTCCAACGTGATGGTGAGGACTATTTGGCCTTGGGCCTACCGCTGCGCGACCTCAACTGGACGTTGGTGGCCGAGGTGCCGGAAGCCGAGATCTACGCGCAGATGCGCCAAGCGGTATGGCTGACCAGCCTGATTGGCGGAGCGGTGGCGTTGGTTTCGCTGCTGCTAGTGGTGTTGCTGGCGCGTGGCTTGGTGCGGCCCATCCGCCAAGTGACAGCAGCCCTGGTGCAGATCGGCAGCGGTGCGGGCGATCTCAGCCATCGTCTGGATGATTCACGCCAGGACGAACTGGGCGACCTGGCCCGGGGCTTTAACCGTTTTCTCGACAGCCAGCGTGCGCTGATCGGCGACGTGCTGCGGACCACTGAGCGTCTGCACCACTCGGTGGAGCAGGTGACCCAGGTGGTGGATGATACGGCTGAACGCTCAGGGCGCCAGCAGGAGATGACCGAGATGGTTGCCACTGCCGTGCACGAGATGGGCCTGACCGTGCAGGACATCGCGCAGAACGCCGGGCAAGCGGCGCAGGCATCGCAGTCGGCGCGTGATGAAGCGCTGCAAGCACGGGAGGTGGTACAGCGCTCGGTCAAGGGTATCGAGGGGATGTCTGGCGAGATCGGTAAAGCTGCCGAGGCGGTCGAGCAGTTGGCCAATGAAGTGGCCTCGATCGATGAAGTGCTGGGGGTGATCCGCAGTATTTCCGAGCAGACCAACCTGCTGGCGCTCAACGCCGCCATTGAAGCTGCGCGAGCGGGGGAGATGGGCCGTGGCTTTGCTGTGGTGGCCGATGAAGTGCGTACCTTGGCCCGGCGCACGCAAGTGTCTACCGATCAGGTGCAACAAATGATCCAGCGCCTCAAAGAGGGGGCGGGGACTGCCGTTGCTTCAATGCAGGCGGGGCAGGCGGCTACGGGCAGTGGGGTCGAATCCACCCAGCGCACGGGAAGCTCGCTTGGGGCGATTACCGATCAGGTGGAGCACATCAGCGACATGAACCACCAGGTAGCCACGGCGACCGAAGAGCAGTCGGCTGTCACTGAGGAAATCAACCGCACGGTGCAGGGGATTTCCGATCTGGCCCGGCAGACGGCGGCGCAGGTGCAGGGCTGTCGGGATGAGTGCCAGGCGTTGCGTGGCTTGGCGGATGATCTGGCGCGGCAGATGGGTGGTTTCAGGCTTTGACAGGCTGTGAATGCATCGCGGGGTAAGCCCGCTCCCACGCTTCCTGCATTTAGAGTTGGCAGGCGTGGGAGCGGGCGTGCCCCGCGATAGCGGTCGATCAGCCAGCGATGATCGCGCGGATATCCGCTGCCAGTTCACGCACCCGCTCTTGCTTGGTATCCCACGAACACATGAACCGCGCGCCACCGCTGCCAATGAAGGTATAGAAGCGCCAGCCCTTGTTACGCAGCGCTTCCAGCGCAGGTTCCGGCATCTGCAGGAACACGCCGTTGGCTTCCACCGGGAACATCAACTCCACGCCTGGTAGATCACTCACCAGCGACGCCAGCAACTGCGCGCAGTGGTTGGCGTGGTTGCCATGGCGCAGCCAGGCGCCATCTTCCAGCAAGCCCACCCACGGCGCTGACAAGAAGCGCATCTTCGATGCCAGTTGGCCGGCCTGTTTGCAGCGGTAATCGAAGTCTTCTGCCAGCTGGCGATTGAAGAACAGAATCGCCTCACCCACCGCCATGCCGTTCTTGGTGCCGCCAAAGCACAGCACATCGACGCCAGCCTTCCAGGTCAGCTCGGCTGGCGAGCAGCCGAGGAACGAACAGGCATTGGTGAAGCGGGCGCCGTCCATGTGCAGGTTCAGGCCCAACTCCTTGCAGGTGGCGCTGATTGCCTTGAGCTCGTCGGGGCGGTACACGGTGCCGACTTCGGTGGCCTGGGTCAGGGTCACCACGCGCGGCTTGGGGTAGTGGATGTCCTGGCGCTTGAGCGCGACTTCGCGGATCGACTCCGGGGTCAGCTTGCCATTGACGCTAGGTGCGGTGAGCAGCTTGGAGCCGTTGGAGAAGAACTCCGGCGCGCCGCATTCGTCGGTTTCGACGTGGGCGGTCTCCGAGCAGATCACGCTGTGGTAACTCTGGCACAACGAGGCCAGGGCCAGCGAGTTGGCGGCGGTGCCGTTGAAGGCGAAGAACACTTCGCAGTCGGTTTCGAACAACTTGCGAAAGTATTCCGAGGCGCGCTCGGTCCACTGGTCGTCGCCGTAGGCGCGTTCGTGGCCCTGGTTGGCCTTGGCCATGGCGGCCCAGGCTTCGGGGCAGATACCGGAATAGTTGTCGCTGGCGAATTGTTGGCTGTTATCTGACATGACACGGTCCTGTGAACGACGCAGAGCAGCACTCTAAACCAAGAGCCGAGCGGTTGCCTATACAACCGATTGACCCGAGCGCGGAGGCTACGTGGGAGCGGGCTTGCCCCGCGATAGCGCAAGCAAGACAGCCAGCGTTGGGCACGCCAACGCTATCGCGGGGCAAGCCCGCTCCCACGTTCCCACTCAACACCGTTTTCGCCAATGTCGTAAACGCGCCATTGCAAGGCGTGCGCAGGCATCTGACCGCTCCTTGCCAGTCATACCATCGCCACAAAGGGTCATCGAACCCTACTGACAAAAAATGATCGCTGCCGGGAGATACATGATGTTCAGCAAGCAAGACCAGATCCAGGGTTATGACGACGCACTGCTGGCGGCGATGAATGCCGAGGAACAGCGCCAGGAAGATCACATCGAGCTGATCGCCTCGGAGAACTACACCAGCAAGCGCGTGATGCAGGCCCAGGGCAGCGGCCTGACCAACAAATACGCCGAAGGCTATCCGGGCAAGCGCTACTACGGTGGCTGCGAGCACGTCGACAAGGTCGAGGCACTGGCTATCGAGCGCGCCAAGCAGCTGTTCGGCGCTGATTACGCCAACGTTCAGCCGCACTCCGGCTCTTCGGCCAACAGCGCGGTGTACCTGGCCCTGCTGCAGGCCGGTGACACCATCCTGGGCATGAGCCTGGCCCATGGCGGTCACCTGACCCACGGCGCCAAGGTGTCGTCCTCGGGCAAGCTGTACAACGCTGTGCAATACGGTATCGACACCACGACCGGCCTGATCGACTACGACGAAGTCGAGCGCCTGGCGGTCGAGCACAAGCCGAAGATGATCGTCGCTGGCTTCTCGGCCTACTCCAAGACCCTCGACTTCCCGCGTTTTCGCGCCATTGCCGACAAGGTCGGGGCGCTGCTGTTCGTCGACATGGCCCATGTCGCCGGCCTGGTGGCTGCTGGCCTGTACCCCAACCCGATCCCCTTCGCTGACGTGGTCACCACCACCACCCACAAGACCCTGCGCGGTCCGCGTGGCGGCCTGATCCTGGCCAAGTCCAACGAAGAGATCGAGAAAAAACTCAACGCCGCCGTGTTCCCCGGCGCCCAGGGCGGCCCGCTGATGCACGTCATCGCTGGCAAGGCGGTGTGCTTCAAGGAAGCCCAGGAGCCGGAGTTCAAGAGCTACCAGAAGCAAGTCATCGAGAACGCCCAGGCCATGGCCCAGGTGTTCATCGAGCGCGGCTACGACGTGGTCTCCGGCGGCACCGACAACCACCTGTTCCTGGTCAGCCTGATCCGCCAGGGCCTGACCGGCAAGGACGCTGACGCAGCCCTGGGCCGCGCGCACATCACCGTCAACAAGAACGCCGTGCCTAACGACCCGCAGTCGCCGTTCGTCACCTCGGGCCTGCGCATCGGCACCCCGGCTGTCACCACGCGTGGTTTCAAGGTTGCCCAGTGCGTGGCACTGGCTGGCTGGATCTGCGATGTGCTGGACAACCTGGGCGACGCCGACGTCGAAGCCGACGTTGCCAAGAATGTCGCCGCGCTGTGCGCCGACTTCCCGGTCTACCGCTGAGTGGAGTAACACACCATGCAACGCTATTCGGGCTTCGGCCTCTTCAAACACTCCCTCAGCCACCACGAAAACTGGCAGCGCATGTGGCGCACGCCGACCCCTAAGAAGGTCTATGACGTGGTCATCGTTGGCGGTGGCGGCCACGGCCTGGCCACTGCTTACTACCTGGCCAAGGTTCACGGCATCACCAACGTGGCCGTGGTCGAGAAGGGCTGGCTGGGCGGCGGCAACACCGCCCGTAACACCACCATCGTGCGTTCCAACTACCTGTGGGACGAATCGGCCAAGCTCTACGAACACGCCATGAAGTTGTGGGAAGGCCTGTCGCAGGACATCAACTACAACGTGATGTTCTCCCAGCGCGGCGTCTACAACCTGTGCCACACCTTGCAAGACATTCGTGATTCCGAGCGTCGGGTCAGCGCCAACCGCCTCAATGGCGTCGATGGCGAGCTGCTCAATACCGACCAGGTCGCGGCTGAGATTCCGTACCTGGACTGCTCGAAGAACACCCGCTACCCGATCCTCGGCGCGACCGTTCAGCGCCGTGGCGGCGTGGCCCGTCACGATGCCGTGGCCTGGGGCTTCGCCCGTGCTGCTGACGCCCTCGGCGTCGACCTGATCCAGCAGACCGAGGTCATTGGTTTTCGCAAGGAAAACGGCGCAGTCATCGGCGTCGAGACCAACAAAGGCTTTATCGGCGCCAAGCGCGTTGGCGTGGTCACTGCCGGTAACTCCGGGCACATGGCGCGCCTGGCGGGCTTCCGCCTGCCGCTCGAATCGCATCCGCTGCAAGCGCTGGTGTCCGAGCCGATCAAGCCGATCATCGACAGCGTGATCATGTCCAACGCCGTACACGGCTACATCAGCCAGTCGGACAAAGGCGACCTGGTCATCGGCGCCGGTATCGATGGCTGGGTCGGCTATGGCCAGCGCGGTTCGTACCCGGTGATCGAACACACCCTGCAAGCGATCGTCGAGATGTTCCCGATCCTCTCGCGGGTGCGCATGAACCGCCAATGGGGCGGCATCGTCGACACCTGCCCGGACGCCTGCCCGATCATCTCCAAGACCCCGGTGAAGAACCTGTTCTTCAACTGCGGCTGGGGCACCGGCGGCTTCAAGGCCACCCCAGGTTCGGGCAACGTGTTCGCCGCGAGCCTGGCCAAAGGCGAGATGCACCCGCTGGCCGCGCCTTTCTCCATCGACCGTTTCTACAACGGTGCGCTGATCGACGAACACGGCGCCGCGGCCGTCGCCCACTAATCGGAGACAATCGTCATGTTGCATATTTTCTGTCCCCACTGCGGCGAGCTGCGCTCCGAAGAAGAGTTTCACGCCTCAGGCCAGGCGCACATCGCCCGCCCGCTCGACCCGGCTGCCTGCTCCGACGAGGAGTGGGGTACCTACATGTTCTTCCGCGACAACCCACGCGGCATTCACCACGAGCTGTGGGACCACGTTGCCGGTTGCCGCCAGTACTTCAACGTCACCCGTGACACGGTGACCTACGAGATTCTGGAAACCTACAAGATCGGCGAGAAGCCGCAGATCACCGCCGCTGGCAAGCAAAACGCCGCGCCGTCGACCGTCAAAGGCCAGGGGGAAAAAGTATGAGCCAGACCTATCGCCTCGCCAGCGGCGGCCGTATCGACCGCAGCAAGGTCCTGAACTTCACCTTCAACGGCAAGACCTACCAGGGTTATGCCGGTGACAGCCTGGCCGCCGCATTGCTGGCCAACGGTGTCGATATTGTCGGGCGCAGCTTCAAGTACTCGCGTCCGCGCGGCATCGTTGCCGCTGGCACCGAAGAGCCGAACGCGATCCTGCAGATCGGTTCCAGCGAAGCCACCCAGATCCCTAACGTGCGGGCCACGCAACAGGCGCTGTACTCGGGCCTGGTCGCCACCAGCACCAACGGTTGGCCGAACGTCAACAACGACGTCATGGGCATCCTGGGCAAGGTGGGCGGCAGCATGATGCCGCCGGGCTTCTACTACAAAACCTTCATGTATCCCAAGTCGTTCTGGATGACCTACGAGAAGTACATCCGTAAAGCCGCAGGCCTGGGCCGTGCGCCGCTGCAGAACGATCCGGACAGCTACGACTACATGAACCAGCACTGCGACGTGCTGATCGTCGGTGCTGGCCCTGCCGGCCTGGCTGCTGCCTTGGCCGCTGGCCGCAGCGGCGCGCGGGTGATCCTCGCCGATGAACAGGAAGAGTTCGGCGGCAGCCTGCTCGACAGCCGCGAGACCCTCGATGGCAAGCCAGCCGCTGACTGGGTTGCCGCGACCATCGCCGAGCTCAAGGGCCTAGCGGAAGTCACCCTGCTGCCACGTGCCACGGTCAACGGTTACCACGACCACAACTTCCTGACCATTCACGAGCGCCTGACCGACCACCTCGGTGACCGCGCGCCTATCGGCCAGGTTCGCCACCGCGTGCACCGCGTGCGCGCCAAGCAGGTGGTGCTGGCGGCTGGCGCCCACGAGCGGCCGCTGGTGTATGGCAACAACGACGTGCCGGGCAACATGCTCGCTGGCGCTGTGTCCACGTACGTTCGCCGCTATGGCGTGGCGCCTGGGCGCAAGCTGGTGCTGTCGACCAACAACGACCACGCCTACCGCACCGCGCTGGACTGGCACGACGCTGGCCTGCAAGTGGTGGCCATCGCCGACGCCCGTCACAACCCACGTGGCTCGCTGGTCGAGGAAGCGCGTGCCAAGGGCATTCGCATCCTCACCTCCAGCGCTGTGGTCGAGGCCCGTGGCAGCAAGCACGTGACCGGCGCCCGCGTGGCGGCGATCGATGTGCAGGCATTCAAAGTCACCAGCCCCGGCGAAGTGCTCGACTGCGACCTGATCGCCAGCTCCGGCGGCTACAGCCCTATCGTTCACCTGGCTTCGCACCTGGGCGGTCGCCCGGTGTGGCGTGAAGACATCCTCGGCTTCGTGCCTGGCGATGCCCCGCAGAAACGCGTCTGTGTCGGGGGCGTGAATGGCGTCTACCCGCTGGGTGATGTCCTTGCCGATGGCTTCGAAGGCGGCGTGCGCGCAGCCACCGAGGCCGGCTTCAAGGCCACTACCGGCACTCTGCCGAAAACCGTCCAGCGCAAGGAAGAGGCCACCGTGGCGCTGTTCCAGGTGCCGCACGACAAAGGCACGCGTGGCCCGAAACAGTTCGTCGACCAGCAGAACGACGTCACCGCCGCCGGTATCGAGCTGGCCACCCGCGAAGGCTTCGAGTCGGTCGAGCACGTCAAGCGCTACACCGCGCTGGGCTTCGGTACTGACCAAGGCAAGCTGGGCAACATCAATGGCCTGGCCATCGCTGCTCGATCGCTAGGTATCACCATCCCGGAAATGGGCACCACCATGTTCCGCCCCAACTACACCCCGGTGACCTTCGGCGCGGTCGCCGGTCGTCACTGTGGTCACTTGTTCGAGCCGGTGCGCTTTACCGCCCTGCATGCCTGGCACGTGAAGAACGGCGCCGAGTTCGAGGATGTCGGCCAGTGGAAGCGTCCGTGGTACTTCCCCAAACCCGGTGAAGACATCCATGCCGCGGTTGAGCGTGAGTGCAAGGCCGTGCGCGACAGCGTCGGCCTGCTCGATGCCTCGACCCTGGGCAAGATCGACATCCAGGGCCCGGATGCGCGGGAGTTCCTCAACCGCGTCTACACCAACGCCTGGACCAAGCTTGACGTGGGCAAGGCCCGCTACGGCCTGATGTGCAAGGAAGACGGCATGGTCTTCGACGACGGCGTTACCGCCTGCGTCGCCGATAACCACTTCATCATGACTACAACCACTGGCGGCGCCGCGCGCGTGCTGCAATGGCTGGAGCTGTACCACCAGACCGAATGGCCGGAACTGAAGGTGTACTTCACCTCGGTCACCGACCACTGGGCGACCATGACCCTGTCCGGCCCCAACAGCCGCAAGCTGCTCGAAGAGATCAGCGACATCGACCTGGACAAAGAAAACTTCCCGTTCATGAGCTGGAAGGAAGGCAACGTTGGCGGGGTGCCGGCGCGGGTGTTCCGGATCTCGTTCACCGGCGAGCTGTCGTACGAAGTCAACGTCCAGGCCAACTACGCCATGGGTGTGCTGGAGAAGATCGTCGAGGCCGGCAAGCCATTCAACCTGACCCCGTACGGCACCGAGACCATGCACGTACTGCGTGCCGAGAAGGGCTTCATCATCGTTGGCCAGGATACCGATGGCTCGATGAACGCCGACGACTTGAACATGAGCTGGTGCGTAGGCCGCAACAAGCCGTACTCGTGGATCGGCCTGCGTGGCATGAACCGCGAAGACTGCCTGCGCGAAGACCGCAAGCAGCTGGTTGGCCTGAAACCGGTCGATCCCAAGCAGTGGCTGCCGGAAGGCGCGCAGCTGGTGTTCGACCCCAAGCAGCCGATCCCGATGGACATGGTTGGCCACGTGACCTCCAGCTACGCCTCCAACTCCCTGGGCTATTCGTTCGCCATGGGTGTGGTCAAGGGCGGCCTCAAGCGTATGGGCGAGCGGGTGTTCTCGCCGCAGGCCGATGGCAGCGTGATCGAGGCCGAGATCGTGTCTTCGGTGTTCTTCGATCCGAAGGGTGAGCGGCAGAACGTCTAAGGCCGGCGGATGTTGAATGCGTGGGAGCGGGCTTGCCCCGCGATAGCGATGGCGGACACAGCGCCGCCATCGCGGGGCAAGCCCGCTCCCACGTAGCGTGCATCGCATCGATCACAAGAATTCAAGGCAGGTAACAAATGAGCGCTATCAACGTCTTCCAGCAAAACCCCGGCGCTGAGGCCAAGGCCCAGTCGCCGTTGCACCACGCAGACCTGGCCAGCCTGGTCGGCAAGGGTCGCAAGAACGCAGGTGTGACCCTGCGAGAGAAGAAATTCCTCGGTCACCTGACCCTGCGCGGCGATGGCCACAACCCGGAATTCGCCGCAGGCGTGCACAAGGCCCTGGGCCTGGAACTGCCGGTGGCACTGACCGTGGTCGCCAACGCTGACAGCTCGCTGCAGTGGGTCGGCCCCGATGAGTGGCTGCTGATCGTGCCGGGCGGCCAGGAGTTGGCCGTCGAGCAGAAACTGCGCGAGGCCCTTGAAGGCCAGCACATCCAGGTGGTCAACGTCAGCGGTGGGCAAAGCCTGCTGGAGCTGCGCGGGCCGAACGTGCGCGACGTGCTGATGAAATCCACCAGCTATGATGTGCATCCCAACAACTTCCCGGTCGGCAAGGCCGTGGGCACGGTGTTCGCCAAGTCGCAACTGGTGATCCGCCGTACCGCCGAAGACACCTGGGAGCTGGTGATTCGCCGCAGCTTTGCCGATTACTGGTGGCTGTGGCTGCAGGACGCTTCGGCCGAATACGGCCTGAGCATCGAAGCCTAAGGAGAGCAGCATGAGTCGGGCACCGGATACCTGGATTCTCACCGCCGACTGCCCGAGCATGCTCGGCACTGTCGATGTGGTTACGCGTTTTCTCTACGAGCAGCGCTGCTATGTCACCGAGCACCACTCCTTCGATGACCGGCTGTCGGGGCGCTTCTTCATTCGCGTCGAATTCCGCCAGCCGGATGACTTCGACGAAGTCGGCTTCAGGGCCGGTCTTGCCGAACGCAGCGAAAAGTTCGGCATGACCTTCGAGCTGACCGCCCCCAATCACCGCCCCAAGGTGGTGATCATGGTGTCCAAGGCCGACCATTGCCTGAACGACCTGCTGTATCGCCAGCGCATCGGTCAACTGGGCATGGACGTGGTCGCGGTGATCTCCAACCACCCAGACCTGGAACCCTTGGCCCATTGGCACAAGATCCCCTATTACCACTTCGCCCTCGACCCCAAGGACAAGCCGGCGCAAGAGCGCAAGGTGCTGCAGGTGATCGAGGACAGTGGCGCAGAGCTGGTGATTCTTGCCCGCTACATGCAGGTGCTGTCGCCTGAGCTGTGCCGCCGACTGGATGGCTGGGCGATCAACATCCACCACTCGTTGCTACCAGGGTTCAAAGGTGCCAAGCCTTATCACCAGGCGTACAACAAGGGCGTGAAGATGGTCGGTGCCACCGCGCACTACATCAACAACGACCTCGATGAAGGGCCGATCATTGCCCAGGGCGTCGAGGTGGTCGATCATAGCCACTATCCTGAGGACCTGATTGCCAAGGGGCGCGATATCGAGTGCCTGACCTTGGCGCGGGCAGTGGGTTACCACATCGAGCGCCGGGTGTTCTTGAACGCCAATCGCACCGTAGTGCTTTGATTTACGCAATCGCGGGGCAAGCCCGCTCCCACGCACCCTGAGTACGACTCCGATAGCGTGGGAGCGGGCTTGCCCCGCGATTGCGTTGGTGGCTACAGCACAAAAATCGCTTTCTGCAACCCAGGCTGGCTGACGCCTCCTGACAAGCCACTGTCGTTTCCAGTCACGGCATCCCCCCGCCACAAGCCCACAATTCCCTCATTCCAGTAACACATGCCGCCCATGGAAGGCGGCGCTTCAACCAACGCTGCATAAGTACAATTCAAGCGAGGTAAGAGCATGTCTGGTAATCGTGGAGTGGTATATCTCGGCGCCGGCAAGGTCGAGGTGCGCAATATCGACTACCCCAAAATGCAGGACCCACGCGGCAAGAAGATCGAGCACGGGGTGATCCTCAAGGTGGTTTCCACCAACATCTGCGGCTCCGACCAGCACATGGTGCGTGGTCGTACCACCGCCCAGGTCGGCCTGGTGCTGGGCCACGAGATCACCGGCGAAGTCATCGAGAAAGGTCGTGACGTCGAGAACCTGCAAATCGGCGACTTGGTCTCCGTGCCGTTCAACGTCGCCTGCGGCCGCTGCCGCTCGTGCAAAGAGATGCACACCGGCGTCTGCCTGACCGTCAACCCAGCCCGCGCCGGTGGCGCTTATGGTTACGTCGACATGGGCGACTGGACCGGTGGCCAAGCCGAATACGTGCTGGTGCCGTACGCCGACTTCAACCTGCTGAAGCTGCCTAATCGCGACAAGGCCATGGAAAAGATCCGTGACCTGACCTGTCTCTCCGACATCCTGCCAACCGGCTACCACGGCGCTGTAACTGCGGGCGTCGGCCCAGGCAGCACCGTCTACGTCGCCGGTGCCGGCCCGGTCGGCCTGGCTGCAGCTGCGTCGGCGCGCCTGCTTGGTGCGGCGGTAGTCATTGTCGGTGACCTCAATCCCGCCCGTCTGGCCCATGCCAAGGCGCAGGGCTTCGAAGTGGTCGACCTGTCCAAGGACACCCCGCTGCATGAGCAGATCGTCGATATCCTCGGCGAGCCGGAAGTGGATTGCGCCGTTGACGCGGTAGGCTTCGAGGCCCGTGGCCATGGCCATGAAGGCGCCAAGCACGAGGCCCCGGCCACTGTGCTCAACTCGCTGATGCAAGTCACTCGCGTCGCCGGCAAGATCGGCATCCCGGGCCTGTATGTCACCGAGGACCCAGGCGCCTCGGACGCCGCCGCCAAGATCGGCGCGCTGAGCATTCGCTTCGGCCTGGGCTGGGCCAAGTCGCACAGCTTCCACACTGGCCAGACTCCAGTGATGAAGTACAACCGCGCCTTGATGCAGGCGATCATGTGGGACCGGATCAATATCGCCGAAGTGGTCGGCGTGCAGGTGATCAGCCTGGATCAAGCGCCGGAAGGCTACGGCGAGTTCGATGCCGGTGTGCCGAAGAAGTTTGTCATCGATCCGCACAAGATCTTCAGCGCTGCCTGAAAACCCTGAGCCAAGCCCCTCCCCGTGAGGGGCTTTTTCATCGGCAAGCCAGCACCGACATGCGGCCCGGAACAAACCTGCGAACCCCCAGTCGAATGCCTCGTTTCCCCGGCCATCCCGGCCGACGAGGTCCATTGCGATGAAAGCTCTCACCCTGGCAACCCTGATGACCCTGGCCGCAAGCCCGGTGTTCGCCTTCAACCTCAGCGATGCCGCCAACGCCGTGTCGTCCGTGCACACTCAAAACCAGCAGGGCAAAGTGCAGGCGCCAGCCGAGTCGGCCAATCTGCTCAACACCTTGGGCAGCCAGCTGAACATCACCCCCGAACAAGCGGTGGGCGGGGCAGGGGCCATGCTTGGGCTGGCGCGCAACAACCTGAGCACCGACGACTACGGTCAGTTGACCAAGGCTGTGCCGGGATTGGACCTGCTGGCTGGCGCCAATGCGCTGGGTGGCCTGAGCGGCCTGGGTGAGTTGCTGGGCAACAACAGCGAGAAGTCGTCTGCCCTGAGCAACGCCTTGGGCAACAACGTCGAGGATCGCAACGACCTGGACAGCGCCTTCAAGGCGCTGGGCATGGATACCGGAATGATCGGCCAGTTCGCTCCGCTGATCCTGCAGTACCTGGGTCAACAAGGTTTGGCAGGGTCGTTGCTGCAGAATCTGGGCAGCCTGTGGGGCGCTCCGGCTGCGCCCGTCACCCCATCGGTGTAACCCTTGGATTACACCGGCCCCTGTAGGAGCGGGCTTGCCCGCTCAGAGGAATCGCAGACTCAACCGGCTTCGGAGAAGTCCACCAGGCGCACCGGGCGGCGGAAGCCGGCCGTGAGCACGCCCAGGTAGGCCAGGCCCAGGGCAAACCAGCTCAGGCCGATCACCAGGGTCAGCGCCGAGAGACTGGTCCACAGCCACAAGGTCAGGCCCAGGCCGACCAGCGGTACCACGCCATAGCGCAGCAGCCCAAGCAAATTGCGTTGGCTGCTATCCATCAGCAAGTGGGTGCGCACCACAGCAAGGTTGACCGCCGAGAACGCGACCAGGGCGCCAAAGCTGATCAGCGAGGCGAGGGTGCCCAGGTTGATCACCAGTGCCAGCAGCGAGAACGCCGAGACCACCAGGGTGGCGAACACTGGGGTGCCGAAGCGTGGCGACAGCCGACCGAAGCTACGCTGCGGCAGCATCCTGTCGCGACCCATGGTGTAGAGAATCCGCGACACGGCCGCTTGGGAGGCCAGCGCCGAACCCAGGCTGCCGGCCACGTAGGCGGCCGTGAAGAAGTTGGCCAGGAACTGCCCACCGGCCTTGAGCATCACTTCATTGGCCGCCGCATCGGCATTGGCAAAGGTGCTGCCGGGCAGCACCAGCTGGCTGATGTAGGCCAGCAGGGTGAACAGCAGGCCGGCGCCGAGGGTGGTGAGGATGATCGCCCGAGGTACGTCGCGGCGTGCGTCGCGGCTTTCTTCGGCCAGGGTCGACACCGCGTCGAAGCCCAGGAACGACAGGCACAGCACCGCAGCGCCGGCCATCAGGTGGCCAAAGCCGGGTGCCGAACCATCGCCCAGCAGGGGCGAGAGGAAGTCGACCGACTGGCCGTTGCCCAAGGTCTGCCACGACAAGGCGACAAACACCCCGATGAACACGATCTGCGCGCCAACGATCAGGTTGCTGGCCTTGGCTACCGAGTGGATACCGATCACGTTCAGCACCGTCACCAGAGCGATCGACGCCAGGACAATGGTCCATGCCGGAATGGCCGGGAAGGCGATATTTAGGAACAGCCCGATCAACAGGTAGTTGATCATCGGAATGAACAGGTAATCGAGCAGCAGCGACCAGCCGGCAAGAAAGCCGATATTGGGCCCAAAGGCCATATTGGTGTAGGAATACGCCGAACCTGCGACCGGATAGCGCTTGACCATGAAGCTATAGGAGGTGGCGGTGAACAACATCGCCAGCAGGGTTACCAGGTAGGCGCCGGCCGTACGGCCACCGGTGATTTCGGTGACGATGCCGTAGGTGGTGAAGATGGTCAGCGGGACCATGTACACCAGGCCGAAGAACACCAGCGCGGGTAGGCCCAGGACGCGGCGCAGTTGAGCGGGGGCTGCCTCGGCAGCAGAGCAAGGTTGGTTTGCCATCAATCGATCCCGGCGTTTTTGTAGTTGTTTGTTGATCGATTTTTATCCATCTAGATGGATGATGACAAACAAAGAGTTCCTTATCTCAATTATAAGCGTGGGTTTTAATCGACCTTCGCTGCTGAAGGTTCCGGCCTCTTCGCGGGCAAGCCCGCTCCCACAGGTTTTTGCAGCGCTGACCAACCCTGTGGGAGCGGGCTTGCCCGCGAAGAGGCCGGAACAGCCACTGAATATCTCAGCGCATTTCAGCGCGCAGCTGCTCGATCCGCTGATCTTTCTCGACCCACAGCTGATTCACCCAAGCCTGCACAGACTGGCGGAACGCCGGATCATTCTCGTAATCCCCTTCACTCAACGCCGGGTCCAACTCACGCACGCGAATGTCGATAATCACCCGACTAATGCTGCCATTGAGCAAATCCCAGAAGCCCGGCGCTTTATCGCCTGGATAAACGATGGTGACATCCAGCAACGCATCGAGCTGCTCACCCAATGCCGCCAAAACGAACGCCACACCACCGGCCTTGGGCTTGAGCAGGTACTTGTACGGAGACTGCTGCTCCAAGCGCTTGGCCTCGCTGAAGCGGGTGCCTTCCAGGTAATTGACCACGGTCACCGGCTGGCGCTTGAACAGCTCGCAGGCAGCCTTGGTGATTTCCAGGTCCTTGCCCTTGAGCTCTGGATGTTTCTCCAAAAACGCCTTGCTGTAACGCTTCATGAACGGGTAATCCAGCCCCCACCAGGCCAAGCCCAGCAGCGGCACCCAGATCAGCTCCTTCTTGAGGAAGAACTTGAAGAACGGCACCCGCCGATTGAGGCTCTCGATCAAAGCGGGGATATCGACCCAGGTCTGGTGGTTGCTCACACACAGGTAGGAGGTGTCCTGACGCAGTTTGTCGACGCCGCGGATATCCCACTGGGTGGGGATGCACAGGGCGAAGATGAGCTTGTCGATTTCCGACCAGGATTCGGCGATCCACATCACCGCCGCAGAGGCATAGTCACGGCCCCGGCCTGGCAGGACCAGTTTGAGCAGGGCAAAGACCATCAGCGGGCAGATCATCACCACCGTATTGAGCAGCAGCAGGAAGGTGGTGAGGATGCCGGTCAGCAGGCGACGCATAAAAAGACTCTTGTTGTGGGAAATAAGCGGTTGGCAATGATAAGTGCGGCAAAGTCCTACGCCAAATGTCCAATGCCCAACGGATGGGACAAATGTTTCACATTATGTTGGATAAGCTTTGGCGACGAACCTCTCGCGATTGTGCAGTCTAAGCACTGTCTCGTCTCAAGGAAGCTAGCCTGTGAAACCATTGCTTGCCCTGTTATCGCTGCTCGCCCTGCCGGTCATGGCGGCCGAGCCGACCCTGTATGGTCGCTACGAGTACATCACCTTGCCGGAAATTGGCGGCGAAACGCTCAAGGCCAAGATGGATACCGGCGCGTTGACCGCGTCGCTGTCGGCCAAGGATATCGAGCGCTTCACCCGTGATGGCGAGGACTGGGTACGTTTTCGCCTGGCCACCAAAGATGCCGACGGCAAGGTCTATGAACACAAGATCGCGCGGATCAGCAAGATCAAGACCCGCGCCGATGAAGACGATGAAGAGGGCGAAACGGCTGAGGCGGCGCGCCGGCCGGTGGTCGACCTGGAGCTGTGCCTTGGCGATGTGAAACGCACGGTCGAGGTCAACCTGACCGACCGCAGCAGCTTCAACTACCCGCTGCTGATCGGCGCCAAGGCATTGCGTGAGTTCAAGGCAGCAGTGAACCCGGCGCGCAGGTTCACCGCAGGCAAGCCTGACTGCTGATTGATGTCCTCTGCACTGGCCTCTTCGCGGGCAAGCCCGCTCCCACAGGTACAGCGCTGCGCCTGTAGGAGCGGGCTTGCCCGCGAAGAGGCCGCTACAGACCCCAAATCAATCCCGCACTTGCTACATTCCCCCCAATCCCCTAAAAGTCCTGCATTGCCCCAGCAAGGCCGGACGCCATGCCCCACATCCTCATCGTCGAAGACGAATCCGCCATCGCCGACACCCTGATCTACGCCCTGCAAGCCGATGGCCACAGCACCGACTGGGTCAGCCTCGGTAGCGCTGCGGTCGAGCGCCAGCGCCTGCAACCGGCGGACCTGGTCATTCTCGACATTGGCCTGCCCGACATCAGTGGCTTTGAAACCTGCCGCCAGTTGCGCCGCTTCAGCGAAGTCCCGGTGATGTTTCTCAGCGCCCGCGATGCCGAGATCGATCGGGTGCTGGGCCTGGAAATCGGCGCCGACGATTACGTGGTCAAGCCGTTCAGCCCACGCGAAGTGGCCGCGCGGGTGCGGGCCATCCTCAAGCGCATCGCCCCGCGTGCTGAAGTGGCCAGTGCCGCTACCCCGTTTCAGCTCGACACCCTGCGCATGCAGATCATCTACCGCAGCGAGACGCTGGTGCTGACTCGCCACGAATTTCGCCTGCTGCAATGCCTGCTCGAACAACCGCAGCGGGTGTTCAGCCGCGAGCAACTGCTCGATGCCTTGGGTGTGGCGGGCGACTCTGGCTACGAGCGCACCATCGACAGCCATATCAAGAGCCTGCGCGCCAAGCTGCGCCTGGTCGCCGCCGATGCCGAACCGATCCAGACCCACCGTGGCCTGGGTTACAGCTACAGCCCGGAACACGCCTGATGCGCTTGGGGATCCGGATCTTCCTGGTGTATTTCCTGTTCGTGGGGCTGTCGGGTTATTTCCTGCTCAATACCGTGCGCGAACAGATCCGCCCGGTGGTGCGCCAGTCCTCCGAGGAAACCCTGGTCGACACGGCCAACCTGCTGGCCGAGATCCTGCGCGATGACGTCAAGGCCGGCACCCTTGCGCAAAGCCGCCTGCCGCAATTGCTCGAATCCTATGGCCAGCGCCGCCCAGGTGCCGAGATCTGGGGGCTGGCGAAAAATCAGGTCAGCCACCGCATCTATGTCACCGATGCCAAGGGCACGGTACTGCTCGACTCTTCCGGTAACGACCTGGGCAAGGACTATTCGCGCTGGAACGACGTCTACCTGACTTTGCAGGGCCAGTACGGTGCGCGCTCCACCCGCAGCGACCCTGATGACGAAAGCACCTCGGTGATGCACGTGGCGGCGCCGATCATGGACGCGGGCAAGATCATTGGCGTGGTCACCGTGGCCAAGCCCAACAGCTCGTTGCAGCCGTATATCGATCGCGCCGAGCGGCGCTTGCTCAACCTGGGCTTGGGCTTGATCGGCCTGGGCCTGTTGGTCGGCGCGCTGCTGTCGTGGTGGCTGGCGCGCTCGTTGCGGCGCCTGACCCACTATGCCCAGGCGGTCAGCGAGGGCCAGCGCGCGGCGCTGCCGCATTACAAAGGGGGAGAGCTGGGGCAATTGGCGACAGCGGTTGAGCGGATGCGCACAGAACTGGCGGGCAAGGCCTATGTCGAGCGTTATGTGCATACCCTGACCCATGAGCTGAAAAGCCCGCTGGCAGCGATACGCGGCGCCTCTGAGCTGCTCCAGGGCGAGATGCCGGCTGAGCAGCGCGTGCGCTTTGCCAGCAACATCGAACGCGAAAGCGGGCGCTTGCAGCAGATGATCGAGCGCCTGCTCAACCTTGCCCAGGTCGAGCAGATGCAGGCCTTGGAAGATGAGCAGGACGTGGCCTTGGCGCCGATGGTCGATGAACTGCTGCTGGCACATGCGGCGCGGATTGAAAGCGCAGGCTTGCAAGTGCGTCAGCGCGTGCCGGTGGGGGTGCGGCTACGCTGTGATCCGTTCTTGATGCGTCAGGCGCTGGCCAATCTGCTGGAGAATGCGCTGGATTTCACCCCCCAGGGCGGCGCGCTGTTGTTCGAGCTGGAACAGGCCGGGGAGCGAATGGCGTTGAGCCTGTTCAACCAGGGCGAGGCCATTCCGCACTATGCCATTGGCCGGGTCAGTGAACGCTTCTACTCCCTGCCGCGGCCGGGCAGCGGGCGCAAGAGCACCGGCTTGGGGCTCAACTTCGTGGCTGAGGTGATGCAGCTGCATGGCGGGGCATTGGCAGTGGATAACGTCGAAGGTGGCGTGCGGGTCAGGTTGTGGCTGCCGGCGCGGCGTGTCGCCTAGCGCCGCGCTACCACACAATCTTCACAGACTCTCCACACACCCTCCCTAAGGGCTCCACGGACGCAGCACACACTGCGCCCATCGCAAACGGAGCCCTTGCCCATGAACAAAACCCTGAGTTTCAAGCTCGGCATGATCGCCTTGCTGATGTTGCTGCTGTTGATCCCGCTGCTGATGATCGGCGGCCTGATCGAGGAGCGGCAGATCCTGCGTGACAGCGTGCTGGCAGATATCGCCCAGAGCTCAAGCTTCGAGCAGCAGATATCTGGCCCCTTGCTGGTGGTGCCTTACCGCAAGTACGAGCGGCGCTGGATCGACAAGGACGGCCACAGCGTGCAGGAGACCACCACCGTCAACGGTCACCTGTACTTCTTGCCGGAAACCTTCGACGCCGAGATTGGCATCGACACCGAGCTGCGCTCGCGGGGCATTTATCAGGCGCGCTTGTTCCACGCCAAAAGCCAGATCTCCGGGCGCTTCAAGCTGCCAGAGCGTTGGGGCATCGACAAAGACTACGAAGACTACCGCTTCGACAAACCCTTCCTGGCTGTTGGCATCAGCGATATCCGCGGCATCGAGAGCAACCTGGAGCTGACCCTGGATGACCAGCGCTTGCCGTTCGAGGCTGGTACAGGGCTGGACTGGATGCGCGGCGGGGTACACGTCGCCCTGCCTGGGCTGGATGGGCAGAGCGCTCGCGAGTTCAGCTACGCCTTCGACCTCGCGCTGCAGGGCACTGGCCAACTGCATGTGCTGCCGATTGGCCGTACCAGCAGTGTCGACATGCACGCCAACTGGCCGCACCCAAGCTTCGTCGGCAGCTACCTGCCGAGCCGCCGCGAGATCAACGCCGAGGGCTTCAAGGCGCACTGGCAGACCTCGTTCTTCGCCACCAACCTGGAGGATGCCCTGCGCCAGTGCGCCACGGTTGCCCAGTGCGCGGACTACAAGGAGCGGACCTTCGGCGTGAGCTTTGTCGACCCGGTTGACCAGTACCTCAAGAGCGAACGGGCGATCAAATATGCGCTGTTGTTCATTGCCCTGACCTTCGCCGGCTTCTTCCTGTTCGAAGTGCTGAAGAATCTCAGCGTGCATCCGGTGCAGTACGTGTTGGTCGGCGTGGCCTTGGCGTTCTTCTACCTGCTGCTGTTGTCGCTGTCCGAGCATCTTGGTTTTGGCCCGGCGTATGGCTTGTCTGCTTCGGCGTGTGTGCTGCTGATCGGTTTTTACCTGAGCCATGTGCTGCACAGCCTGTGGCGTGGGGTCGGCTTTGCGGCCGGGCTGGCGGTGCTGTATGCGATGTTGTTTGGGCTGCTTAGCGCCGAAGACTATGCGCTGCTGATGGGCTCGTTGCTGTGCTTTGGCTTGCTGGGTGTGTTCATGGTGCTGACCCGCCGGCTGGACTGGTCGCGGGTGGGGAGGTCGGCATGAGGGAGGATCGCGAAGTTGGGCGCTGGTTGGCCCGGAAGATTGGGCTGTTGTTCGCAGTGACAGCCAGATGAGCCAAGCCCGCTTCCACATGCTCTGAGACAGCGCGTGGGAGCGGGCTTGCCCCGCGATAGCGTCAGTCAGGCCACAGGCGCGGTGGCGACCATCGAAGGACGCAAAGCCACCTCGGCATACCAGGCAGCCAACCCCGGTTGCTGCTCGCGCCAGCCAAAATCGGGCTGGCGCAGGTCCAGATAGCCCAACGCACAAGCCACACCAATGGCAACGATATCGAAGCCTGAAACCAGCTCCGCCAGATGCTCGCGCTCAAGGTTCGTCAGGCTCCGGCGGATCTTCTGCGACTGCGCCTCGACCCAGCCGTCCCAGCGTTTTTCTGCCGGGCGCAGGAACGTCTCGTAACGCAGCGAAACAGCCGCATCCATGATCGCATCAGCCTGGGAGGCCAGCGTCAGCCGCCGCCAGCGCGCCGAGCCCTCACGGGGGATCAATGGAATGCCCACATGCTGCGTGTCGAGGTACTCGCAGATCACCCGGCTGTCATGCAGCACGCCGCCATCTTCCAGGCGCAATGCCGGGATCTTGCCAATCGGGTTGCCTTGGTTGAGCTGCTCGTCGCCGGCCACCGGGCTGACGTTGACCGCTTGCAGTTGCACCCGATCCAACTGCCCGGTTTCATGCAGCACTACCATCACCTTGCGCACGAACGGCGACAGCGGTGAGTGGAACAGGGTCATCGTCGCCATGGCTTGCCCTCAGTTGCCTTGCAGGCTAGGGGGCAGGCACACACCGGTACCGCCGATGCCGCAGTAGCCGTCGGGGTTCTTGGCGAGGTACTGCTGGTGATAGGCCTCGGCGAAGTACACGGTAGGCGCCTGGGCGATCTCGGTGGTGATCGGGCCGAAACCGGCCTTGTCCAGCTCGGCCTGGTAGGCCGCTTTGCTGGCCTGGGCCTGATCCAGCTGCTCAGGGCTGGTGCAGAAGATCGCCGAGCGGTATTGGGTGCCGATGTCGTTGCCCTGGCGCATACCTTGGGTGGGGTTGTGTAGCTCCCAGAACATCGCCAGCAGTTCGCCGTAGCTGACCTTGGCCTTGTCGAACACCACCAGCACCACTTCGGTGTGGCCGGTCAGGCCCGAGCAGACTTCTTCGTAAGTCGGGTGCGGGGTGAAGCCACCGGCATAACCGACCACGGTGCTGACCACACCTTCACGCTGCCAGAAGCGGCGCTCGGCGCCCCAGAAGCAGCCCAGGCCAAAGATGGCGAAGTCGACGTCGTCGAAGAACGGGCCCAACAGGGGCGTGTCTTCGAAGACGAAGTGCTTCTCCGGCAAGGTCATCGGCGTTTCGCGGCCAGGCAGGGCCTGTTCAGCGGTGGGCAGGACGTTTTTGTTCACCAGGATTTCCGAACGCAGGACCATGGCCGTTCCTCTGTTGATAGCTAGGCAGTTGTGGCCTCATCGCGGGGCAAGCCCGCTCCCACGCGTATTTAGAGGGAGTTCGTGGGAGCGGGCTTGCCCCGCGATGAGGCCCGAATGGTTCCTATATTGCCCGAGACTGGCCTTGCTGTCAGGCCATCGGTCCGCGCGGATAGCGCTTGAGTTTATCGACCAGCTCACGCCCTGGGATTGGCCGGTCGAACAGGTAGCCCTGACCGACGTCGCAGCGGTGGCGACGCAGGAACGCCAGCTGTTCGGCGGTCTCGATGCCCTCGGCAACCACCTTCAACTTGAGGTTGTGGGCCATGGCCACCACCGCTGAGGTGATCTCCATGTCGTCCTGGTTGTCGGGGATCTCGTTGATGAAGCTGCGGTCGATCTTGATGATGTCGATGGGAAACTTCTTCAGGTAACTCAGCGACGAGTAACCGGTGCCGAAGTCGTCCATCGCCAGGGTCAGGCCCAGCGCCTTGAGTTCGTCGAGCTGGCGGTGGGTGTCCTCGGTGGCTTCCAGCAGCAGGCCTTCGGTCAGCTCCAGCTCCAGCAGGTGCGGCGGCAGGGCCTCTTCCTTGATGATGTTGCCAATCGAGCTGACCAGCTCAGGGTCGGAAAACTGCTTGGGCGAGAGGTTGATCGCCACATGCAGGTTGCCCATGCCCGCGTCGCGCAGTTGCTGGCTCATCCGGCAGGACTGGCGCACCACCCACTTGCCGATCGGAATGATCAAGCCGGTTTCCTCAGCCACGCTGATGAACTGGTCGGGGCGAATCATGCCGCGCTCTGGGTGGTTCCAGCGCAGCAGCGCTTCCAGGCCCAGCAAACGCCCGCTGCGCAGGCACAGCTTGGGCTGGTAGAACACTTCCAGCTCATTCTGGGTCAGGGCGCGCCGCAGGTTGTTCTCGACGAACAGCTTATAGCTGGCCTCGGCGTTGAGCACCTCGGTGAACACCTGGACCTGGTGCTTGCCGTTAGCCTTGGCCTTATGCAGGGCAAGCCCGGCGTTTTTCATCAGTGTTTGCGGGTCGCTGCCATGCAGCGGCGCGCAGGCCAGGCCTACCGAGGCGGTGACGTTGATCAGCTGATTGTCGACGAACATCGGTTTATCGAGAGTACGCAACAGCTGTTGCGCCACCGCCTGGCCGTCTTCCAGGCCGATATCATCGAGCAGCACGGCGAATTCGTTACTGGCAAAGCGCGCCAGGATGCCGCCAGCGTGCAGGCTATTGCGCAAGCGTCGGGCGAGGCTGACCAGCAGCTTGTCACCGGTCTGGTGGCCGAGGCTGTCGTTGATCCGCTTGAAGTTGTCGATGTCGACCAGCAGCAGGCAGATCGAGGTTTCTTGGTCGCGCGCGAAACGTTCGTCGAGGTTGCGGATGAACGCCGGGCGGTTGCCCAGGTTGGTCAGGTTGTCGGTATAGGCCAGGCGCTCGATGCGCTGCTGGGCCAGCTTGCTCTGGGTGATGTCTTCGTAGATGCCGATGTAATGAGTCAACTCGCGGTTGTCGCCATACACCTTGGAAATCGACAGCTGGCCCCAGTAGGGCTCAAGGTTCTTGCGCCGGCTCTTGAACTCGCCTTGCCAGCTGTTGCCCATGGCCAGGCTCGAAGGCGAGTCGAACAACAGTTCACTGAGGTTTTCCAGGGCGGGCAATTCCGACAGGCGGTGGCCTTGGACCTCATCGGTGCTGTATTGGGTAATGGCGGTGAAGCTCGGGTTGACGTACTCCACCACGCCGTCACGGTTGACCAGCAAGAATGCGCTGGCGCTCTGTTCCACCGCACGCTGGAACAGGTGCAGGGCGCTGGCGGCGGTGCGCCGGTTGTGGTTGGTGATGACCTGGGCGAACTGGTCGGCCAACTCGCCGGCAAAGGCGATTTCATCGGACTGCCAGGCCCGCGGCGTGCCGGTTTGCTCCAGGCACAACACGCCGACCACCTGGCCATCGACGCGGATGCTGGCATCGAGCATGGCGTTGTTGGCGCTGGGGTAGAGGGTCTCGGCCATGTCGCGGGTGCGCGGGTCGTGGCTGGCATTGTGTGCGTCGATGGCGCGGCTGGCGTGCAGGGCGTCGAGGTAATCGGGGAAGCGGCTGGCGTCGATGGGCTCGGGCAATCGGTGCTGCTGCTCCAGGCGATACCAGGCGCTGATCGGCTCCAGGCGCTGGTCATCGAGGTACCAGATGCTGGCGCAGTCGACCTTGTAGATTTCGCAGGCGCTCTGGGTGATCAGCTCGGCAGCTTCGAGCAACGAGTTGTCGGCGCTGTAGCGCTGGCGTGCCAGGCGCAGGATCAGGTCCTGCTGTGCGCGTACCCGCTCCAGGTGTTCGAGCTGCTCCTGCTGGGCGCGCTGGTTGAGTTGCAGGGCGATTTGCAGACGGTTGTTACGCGTTTCCAGGTCGCTGGCGGCGAGGTCCGGTGCGTCTTCTGCAGCGTCGTCGAGCACAGTCAGGTAGCCGCGCAGCAGTTGCCGGCCATGCTGCTTGTAGGCTTCGCCGACTTCCAGCAGGCGCAGTGGCTCGGGGCTGGCGTGCAGGGTGTAGCGCACCCGGTAGTGGCCGCGCCGGGTCAACTGCAGCTGGATCTCGTCGTGCAACCGGTAGCGCGCTTCTGGCTCCATCAGGCTGGCATAGGGCGAGCCGATCAAGGCGCAGAGGTCGGCGGCAGGCAGGCCGAACTGACGGTCGCAGGCGGGGTCGAGGTACAGCATGGCCCAATTGGCTTCGTTGAGCCTTTCGAAACGCAGCATGCCGAGCCGCGAGGGCACGGGGAGCTGCGTGACGACCTCGGCCGCCACACGGCTGGCGGCATCGGGTTGGCTTTTCATCGAAGACTCGCTTGAAGAGGGTGGCGCAGGCCTGGTCGGTCGCGCATCTGGCAAGGTTGCATCATGTCCCGGAGGCTGGCAAGCGGCCATAAGGGATGCTGTGAACAGGTTGTCGGCAGGCTGAGTGAAGTCTGAAGGTTGCTAGGGCGGGTTGACGGCTAAAGCCGCTCTGGCCTGGGCAAAAAAAAGCCCCGCCAAGGGCGGGGTTGAGGTACGAGCGTGGCAGCTCGAAAGGGGGCCTGCCTTCGCGCATGGGAAGGCAGGTTGCAGCGCGTTACAGCAGCATGGTGCGGATGTCCGCCAGCAGGTCGCTCAGGCGCTTGGTGAAGCGCGCAGCTGCGGCGCCGTTGATCACACGGTGATCGTACGACAGCGACAGCGGCAGCATCAGCTTGGGCTGGAAGGCTTTGCCATCCCAGACCGGCTGCATGGTGGCCTTGGATACACCGAGGATCGCCACCTCAGGCGCGTTGACGATCGGCGTGAAGCCGGTGCCGCCAATGTGGCCGAGGCTGGAGATGGTGAAGCAAGCGCCTTGCATGTCGTCGGCCGACAGCTTCTTGGTGCGGGCTTTTTCGGCCAGCGCCGCGGCTTCGCCAGCCAGTTGCAGCAGGCTCTTCTGATCGACGTTCTTGATCACCGGGACCAGCAGACCATCCGGGGTGTCCACGGCAAAGCCGATGTTCACGTATTTCTTGCGGATGATCGCCTTGCCGCTTGGTGCCAGCGAGCTGTTGAAGTCCGGCAGTTCCTTGAGCAGGTGGGCACAGGCCTTGAGCAGCAGTGGCAGCACGGTCAGCTTGACGCCCGCCTTCTCGGCCACCGCTTTCTGGGCAACGCGGAAGGCTTCCAGCTCGGTGATGTCGGCGGAGTCGAACTGGGTCACGTGCGGCACGTTCAGCCAGCTGCGGTGCAGGTTGGCGGCACCGACCTGCATCAGGCGGGTCAGGGCGACTTCTTCGACTTCACCGAACTTGCTGAAGTCCACCACCGGGATCGGCGGGATGCCTGCGCCACCGGTTGCACCCGCTGCTGCCGGTGCTTCCTTGGCCTTCTGCATCATGGCCTTGACGTAGACCTGCACGTCTTCCTTGAGGATGCGACCGTGCGGACCGGTGGCTGCTACTGCACCCAGGTCGACGCCGAACTCGCGGGCCAGCTGACGCACTGCCGGGCCGGCATGGACCTTGGCGTTGCTGCCAGCCGCTGGAGCGGTGGCGGCCGGTGCTGGAGCGGCGGCAGGGGCAGCGGCAGGCGCGGCGGCCGGAGCCGCGTCAGCCTTGGCCGGCGCAGCAGCGGCTGGCGCTGGAGCCGGTGCGGCAGCAGCCGCGCCTGCGACTTTCAGCTTGAAGATCAGGTCGCCAGTGCCGACTTCGTCGTCCAGCTTGCAGATCACTTCTTCGATCACGCCAGCGGCAGGCGAAGGGATCTCCATGGAGGCCTTGTCGGACTCCAGGGTGATCAGCGACTGGTCGGCTTCGACGCTGTCGCCAACCTTGACCAGCACTTCGATGATCTTGGCCTTACCCGACGAGCCGATGTCCGGCACGTGGATGTCCTGCACGCTGGCTGCAGCTGGAGCTGCGGCCTGGGCAGGTGCTGCAGCCGGGGCGGCAGCGGGTTTTTCTTCGGCGGCGGGCGCAGCAGGGGCGGCTGCGGCCGGAGCCTCGGACGCCGCAGCGGCGCCCTCGACTTCCAGCACCAGCAGCTCGTCGCCTTCTTTCAGGCGATCGCCCAGCTTGACCTTCAGCTCTTTGATCACGCCTGCCTTGGGGGCAGGGATCTCCATGGAGGCCTTGTCGGACTCCAGGGTCAGCAGGCTCTGGTCAGCCTCGATGCGGTCGCCAACCTTGACGAACAGCTCGATGATTTCACCTTCACCGCTGCCGATGTCAGGTACGCGAATGAGTTCGCTCACTTAAAATACTCCTCAGCAGTCCAGTGGGTTGCGCTTGTCCGGGTCGATGCCGAACTTGACGATGGCGTCAGCCACCACCTTAGGTTCGATCTCGCCACGGTCAGCCAAGGCTTCCAGGGCAGCCAGCACCACGAAGTGACGGTCGACTTCAAAGAAGTGACGCAGCTTCTTGCGGCTGTCGCTGCGACCGAAGCCATCGGTACCCAGGACTTTGAACTCTTTGCTCGGCACCCACTGGCGGATCTGCTCGGCAAAGATCTTCATGTAGTCGGTCGATGCGATAACCGGACCCTTGCGACCGTTCAGGCACTGCTCGACGTAAGTCTGCTGTGGCTTCTGGCCAGGCTTGAGGCGGTTGGCGCGTTCTACGGCGAGGCCGTCGCGACGCAGTTCGTTGAAGCTGGTGACGCTCCACACGTCGGCGCCGACGTTGAACTCTTCACGCAGGATCTTCGCCGCTTCACGGACTTCACGCAGGATGGTGCCGGAGCCCATCAGCTGAACGTGGTGGGCCGCGTCCTTGGTGTCTTCCTCGAGCAGGTACATACCCTTGACGATGCCTTCCTCGACACCGGCCGGCATGGCTGGCTGCTGGTAGGATTCGTTCATCACGGTGATGTAGTAGAAGATGTCCTGTTGCTCTTCGGTCATCTTCTTCATGCCGTCTTGGATGATCACCGCCAGCTCGTAGCCGTAGGTTGGATCATAGGTGCGGCAGTTCGGGATGGTCCCGGCGAGCAGGTGGCTGTGACCGTCTTCGTGCTGCAGGCCTTCACCGTTGAGGGTGGTACGGCCGGCGGTACCGCCGATCAGGAAGCCACGGGTGCGGCTGTCGCCAGCGGCCCAGGCCAGGTCACCGATACGCTGGAAGCCGAACATCGAGTAGAAGATGTAGAACGGCAGCATCGGCTGGTTGTGGTTCGAATAGGAAGTGCCCGCAGCAATGAACGACGACATGGCGCCGGCTTCGTTGATGCCCTCTTCGAGAATCTGGCCCTTCTTGTCTTCGCGGTAGAACATCACCTGGTCTTTATCGACTGGCTCGTAGAGCTGGCCGACCGAGGAGTAGATGCCCAGCTGGCGGAACATGCCTTCCATACCGAAGGTACGGGCTTCGTCCGGGATGATCGGAACGATGCGCTGGCCGATCTCTTTGTCCTTGACCAGCTGCGCCAGAATCCGCACGAAGGCCATGGTGGTGGAGATTTCGCGGTCGCCCGAGCCGTCCAGGATCGCCTTCAGGGTTTCCAGTGGCGGGGTCGGGATGCTGATGCTCTTCTCGCGGCGCTGTGGCACGAAACCACCCAGGGCGCTGCGGCGCTCGGCCAGGTAACGGGCCTCGGCGCTGCCTTCTTCAGGCTTGAAGAACGGCAGGTTTTCCAGCTCTTCGTCCTTGACCGGGATGTCGAAACGATCGCGGAAGTGACGCAGGCTCTCGACGTCGACCTTCTTGGTGTTGTGCGCGGTGTTCTTGGCTTCGCCAGCACCGGTGCCATAACCCTTGATGGTCTTGGCCAGGATGACAGTCGGCTGCTCTTTGTGGTTGACCGCCTGGTGGTAGGCCGCATAGACCTTGTACGGGTCGTGACCGCCACGGTTGAGCTTCCAGATCTCTTCGTCGGACAGGTCTTCGACCATGGCCTTGAGTTCTGGGGTGTTGAAGAAGTGCTCACGGACGAACGCGCCGTCCTTGGCCTTGTAGTTCTGGTACTCGCCGTCGATGACTTCGTCCATGCGACGTTGCAGGATGCCGTCGACGTCCTTGGCCAGCAGTGGGTCCCAGAAACGGCCCCAGACCACTTTGTTGACGTTCCAGCCACCGCCACGGAACACGCCTTCGAGTTCCTGGATGATCTTGCCGTTGCCGCGAACCGGGCCGTCGAGGCGCTGCAGGTTGCAGTTGATGACGAAGATCAGGTTGTCCAGCTTCTCGCGGCCAGCCAGGGAGATCGCGCCCAAGGATTCCGGCTCGTCGCACTCGCCGTCGCCCATGAAGCACCAGACTTTCTGCTTGCCGGCCGGGATGTAGCCGCGCGCTTCGAGGTACTTCATGAAGCGTGCCTGGTAGATCGCCTGGATCGGACCCAGACCCATCGAAACGGTCGGGAACTGCCAGAAGTCAGGCATCAGCCATGGGTGCGGGTACGAGGACAGACCCTTGCCATCGACTTCCTGACGGAAGTTGTTCATCTGGTCTTCGCTGATCCGGCCTTCCATGAAGGCGCGGGCGTAGACGCCAGGCGAGGCGTGGCCCTGGAAGAAGATCAGGTCGCCGCCGTGTTCTTCGGTCGGGGCCTGGAAGAAGTAGTTGAAGCCGATGTCGTACAGGGTGGCACTGGAGGCGAAGCTCGAGATGTGTCCGCCCAGGTCCGAATCCTTCAGGTTGGTACGCATGACCATGGCCAGGGCGTTCCAACGCACCAACGAGCGAATGCGGCGTTCCATGAACAGGTCGCCAGGCATGCGTGCTTCGTGGGTGACAGGGATGGTGTTGCGGTATGGCGTGGTGATGGCATACGGCAGCTGCGAACCACTGCGGGTGGCCAGCTCGCCCATACGGGTCATCAGGTAATGAGCGCGGTCTTCGCCTTCTTTGTCGAGGACCGACTCCAGGGCATCCAGCCATTCCTGGGTTTCGATTGGATCGAGGTCTTGCATGGCTTGCTCCAGGGCGGAAAGGCCACCAGAATCGGGGGCCTGAGTTTGCGACTGGCCTTATGGGCAGACGTCGTGAATTCTTGGATTACCGGAGTGTGATCCGGCGCCGTGTAGTTTTACTACAAAAGCTTTCGCATTTCATGCTTTTAGACGGTCGGGGTAGTAGTAATACTACAGAAATGCGACGTTTGGTCGCACCCCGGGTTGTGAGGAAAAACGTTCATGTTGGTTGGCGGTGTGTTCGAGGCGGGTGATTCATGATGTTTCTTGCCAATGATTCGACTATTTCAGCTATTTCCAACTTTTGTATGACAGTCCAACCGTGGTCCCGCTTCGCCGCGACCGCATTTACCCCTCTGATTCACGCCGATCAAGGATAGTCCATGCGCCTGCCTTTGCCGCTCGATCTGCCTGCCGCCCTGCAACCACTGGTCGTTCGCAACCAGCAGTTGCTCACCGATGCCGTCGCTGGCCACGATCAATTGCACCTGGACGCTTTGAGCGCCACTCATCGGCAACAGTTCGATCAGGTTGCCGCCGCCAGTGATTTCGTCCTCGGCCAGGTCCAGCGTGAGCCCGGTATGTTCTTCGAGCTATTGGGCAGCGGCGAGCTGGAGCAGGCTTTCGCCCCGGGCCAGCTCTGTGCGCGGATCGCCAGCGTGGCCCAGGCGGCGCAAAGCGAAGATGAGCTGGCGCGTAATCTGCGCCGCGAGCGCAACCGCCAGCAATTGCGCATCATCTGGCGCGACATCACCCGCCAGGCCGCCTTGGGCGAGACTTGCCGCGACCTGTCGGACCTTGCCGATGCCTGTATCGACCAGGCCTATCAATGGTTGTACCCACGCCACTGCCAGCAGTTCGGCACACCGATCGGTAACCGCAGTGGCGAGCCGCAGCACATGGTGGTGCTGGGCATGGGCAAGCTCGGCGCGGTGGAGCTGAACCTGTCATCGGACATCGACCTGATCTTCGCCTTCCCCGAAGGCGGCGAGACCGAAGGGGTCAAACGCTCGCTGGATAACCAGGAGTTCTTCACCCGCCTGGGCCAGCGCCTGATCAAGGCGCTCGACCCGGTGACCGTCGATGGTTTCGTGTTCCGCGTCGACATGCGCCTGCGCCCCTATGGCTCGGCGGGTGCCTTGGTGCTGTCGTTCAATGCACTGGAGCAGTACTACCAGGACCAGGGGCGTGACTGGGAGCGCTACGCCATGATCAAGGCGCGGGTGGTGGCGGGCGACCAGACGGCCGGTGCCCAACTGCAGGAGATGCTGCGCCCGTTCGTCTACCGCCGTTACCTGGATTTCTCGGCGATCGAAGCACTGCGCACCATGAAGCAGCTGATCCAGCAGGAAGTGCGCCGCAAAGGCATGGCCGAGAACATCAAGCTCGGCGCGGGCGGCATCCGCGAGGTGGAGTTCATCGCCCAGGCGTTCCAGTTGATCCACGGCGGGCGTGACCTGAGCCTGCAGCAGCGGCCACTGCTTAAAGTCCTGGCAACCTTGGAGGGCCAGGGTTACCTGCCGCCGGCGGTGGTTGCCGAGTTGCGCGAAGGCTACCAATTCCTGCGGTATACCGAACATGCCATCCAGGCCATCGCCGACCGCCAGACGCAGATGCTCCCCGAAGACGATACCGACCGCGCGCGGGTGGCCTTCATCCTCGGTTTTGCCGACTGGCACAGCTTCCACGATCAGCTCATGTACTGGCGCGGGCGCATCGACTGGCATTTCCGCCAGGTGATCGCCGACCCGGATGAAGACGAAGGCGAGGGCGAGTTGGTGGTGGGCGGTGAGTGGTCGCCGCTGTGGGAGCAGGCCCAGGACGAAGAAGCCGCTTGCCGACAGCTGGAGGAAGCCGGTTTCCGCCAGCCTGCCGAAGCCCTGCGGCGTTTGGCTGGGTTGCGCGCCAGCCCGCAGTTGCGTTCGATGCAGCGTTTGGGGCGCGAACGCCTGGATGCCTTCATTCCGCGCCTGCTGGCCCAGGCCGTCGAGCACGACAACCCGGATCTGGTGCTGGAACGGGTGCTGCCGCTGGTCGAAGCGGTGGCGCGACGTTCGGCTTATCTGGTTCTGCTTACCGAAAACCCAGGCGCTCTACGCCGCCTGCTGACGCTTTGCGCCGCCAGCCCATGGATTGCCGAGCAGATCGCCCGCTATCCGCTGCTGCTCGACGAACTGCTCAATGAAGGCCGCCTGTTCAGCCCGCCACTGGCGCCGGAGCTGGCTTCGGAGCTGCGTGAGCGGCTGACGCGCATCCCCGAAGATGACCTGGAACAGCAGATGGAGGCGCTGCGTCACTTCAAGCTGGCGCACAGCCTGCGCGTGGCGGCTTCGGAAATCAGCGGCAACCTGCCGTTGATGAAAGTCAGCGACTACCTCACCTGGCTCGCCGAAGCCATTCTCGACCAGGTGCTGGCCCTGGCCTGGCGCCAGACCGTGGCGCGTCATGGCCAGCCCAAGCGCAGCGATGGCAGCCTGTGCGATCCGGGCTTCATCATCGTCGGCTACGGCAAGGTCGGTGGTCTGGAGCTGGGCCATGGCTCGGACCTGGACCTGGTATTCATTCACGACGGCGACCTGTATGCCGAGACCGACGGCGCCAAGCCGATCGACAGCGCGCAGTTCTTCACCCGCCTGGGCCAGCGCATCATTCACCTGCTGACCACCCAGACCAACTCCGGCCAGCTGTATGACGTCGACATGCGCCTGCGGCCATCGGGCGCTTCCGGGCTGCTGGTCAGCTCGCTCGGTGCCTTCGAGCGTTATCAACAAGGCGAAGCCTGGACCTGGGAGCATCAGGCCCTGGTCCGGGCACGGGTGCTGGTAGGCTGCAAGCAAGTGACCACAGCCTTCGAGGCGGTACGCGCCAAGGTGCTGGGCCAGGCCCGAGACCTCGACAAGCTGCGCGTCGAGGTCAGCGAGATGCGTGCCAAGATGCGTGACAACCTCGGCACCAAGCTCACCGCCGCCGGCACTGCCAGCAACGCCTTCGATGCGGGCGTGCCGTTCGATATCAAGCAGGATGCCGGCGGTATCGTGGATATCGAATTCATGGTCCAGTACGCAGCGTTGGCCTGGTCCCACGACCACCCGGCGTTGCTGCGCTGGACCGACAATATCCGCATCCTCGAAGAGCTCGAACAGGCCGGCCTGGTGCCCGCCAGCGATGCGGTGTTGCTGCGTGAGGTGTACAAGGCCTTCCGTTCGGCCTCGCATCGCCAGGCCTTGCAGAAGCAGGCCGGGGTCATCGATGCCGCCCAGTTCGCCGACGAGCGCCGCGAGGTGCGGCGAATCTGGGGTGAGCTTGGCCTGAGTTGAGCGTTCAGGGCGACGACAGGGCACCAGTGGTACACTGCACGCCATATAGCCTGAATATAAAGAGGGATGGCTCGCCTCGAAGCCCGCGCGAGCGGTTTGCGTGGGAGCGGGCTTGCCCCGCGATGGCATCGTCACACAACGATGCTATCGCAGGGCAAGCCCGTTGCCATGTCGGCCGTTGCAGCACGGTATGGGTTATCCCCGAGCGTTTCTGGACAAAGCATGAGAATACTGATCATTGGCCCCAGCTGGGTCGGCGACATGGTAATGGCGCAGACGCTGTTCCACTGCCTGAAGCAGCAGCACCCCGAATGCGTGATCGACGTGCTGGCGCCCGAGTGGAGCCGGCCGATCCTTGAGCGTATGCCTGAAGTACGCCAGGCCCTGAGCTTCCCGCTTGGCCACGGCGCACTTGAGCTGGCGACGCGCCGGCGCATCGGCAAATCCTTGGCTGGCCAGTACGACCAGGCGATCCTGTTGCCCAACTCGCTCAAGTCGGCGCTGGTGCCGTACTTCGCGGGTATCCCCAAGCGCACCGGCTGGCGCGGCGAGATGCGCTACCTGCTACTCAACGATGTGCGCAAGCTCGATAAAGAGCGTTATCCGCTGATGATCGAGCGCTTCATGGCCCTGGCCTATACGCCGGGCGCCGAGTTGCCTAAACCGTACCCGCGACCGACCTTGCAGATCGAAGCCGCCAGCCGTGAAGCCGCCCTGGCCAAATTCGGCTTGAGCCTGGATCGCCCGGTGCTGGCGCTGTGCCCAGGTGCCGAGTTTGGCGAAGCCAAGCGCTGGCCGGCCGAGCATTACGCTGAAGTTGCCGATGCGATGATTCGCCAAGGCTGGCAAGTCTGGCTGTTCGGCTCGAAGAACGACCACCCGGTGGGTGAGTCGATCCGCGACCGGTTGATTCCGGGGCTGCGTGAAGAATCGAGCAACCTGGCAGGCGAAACTTCGCTGGCCGAAGCCATCGACTTGATGTCCTGCGCCGACGCGGTGGTGTCCAACGATTCGGGCCTGATGCACGTGGCCGCTGCGTTGAACCGCCCGCTGGTGGCAGTCTACGGCTCGACCTCGCCGGGCTTCACCCCGCCGTTGGCCGAGCAGGTCGAGGTGGTGCGCCTGGGCCTGGATTGCAGCCCATGCTTCGACCGGACCTGCCGGTTCGGCCACTACAACTGCCTGCGCCTGTTGGAGCCTGGCAAGGTCATCGCTGCCTTGCAGCACCTGGCCGGGCCGAACCTGATCGATACCGTGGCTGAGGTCGACTAAGTGCGGGTGCTGATCATCAAGACATCTTCGCTGGGGGATGTCATCCATACCTTGCCAGCGCTCACCGATGCCGCCCACGCCATCCCCGGGATTCGTTTCGACTGGGTGGTGGAGGAGGGCTTCGCCGAGATCCCCAGCTGGCACCCGGCGGTCGACCAGGTCATCCCGGTAGCGATCCGTCGCTGGCGCAAGAATATCTGGCAGACCCTCAAGAGCGGCGAGTGGAAGGCCTTCAAGCAGCGCGTGCGTGAGCGCAAATACGACCTGGTGATCGATGCCCAGGGCCTGGTCAAGTCGGCCTGGTTGACCCGCTACGTCAAGGCGCCGGTGGCAGGGCTCGATCGCTTCTCTGCGCGCGAAGGCTGGGCCAGTCGTTTCTATGACCGGCCGCTGTCGGTCGCGGTTGGCCAGCACGCCGTCGAGCGTGTGCGCCAGCTGTTCGCCCTGGCCTTGGCCTATGACTTGCCGGAAGGCATCGGCAACTACGGCCTGGACCTCGATCGTCTGCAATTGCCGCCAGCAGCCCCCTACGTGGTGTTCCTGCATGGCACCACCTGGGCCACCAAGCACTGGCCGGAAGCCTATTGGCGCGAACTGGCCGAGCGCATGGGCCGGCGCAACCTCAAGGTGTGCCTGCCCTGGGGTAACCCCGCCGAGAAGGCGCGCGCCGAGCGCATCGCCCAGGGCTTGAATAACTGCCAGGTACTGCCCAAGTTGAACCTGGCGGGCGTGGCCCGCGTACTGGCGGGCGCCAAGGCCTGCGTGGCAGTGGACACCGGCCTGGGCCATCTGGCCGCGGCGCTGGATGTGCCGACCATCTCGCTGTTTGGCCCCACCAACCCTGGTTTGACCGGCGCCTATGGACGTGTCCAGGTCCACCAGGCGAGCGACTTCCCCTGCGCGCCTTGCCTGCAGAAGAAGTGCACCTACAAACCGAGCGCCGAGGATCTGCGCCGGTTCGATCTCAAACGCGAGTGGCCGCTGTGCTTCACTCGCCTGAATCCCGAGCATGTGGCGAGCCGCTTGAGCGCGTTGCTGCTGGCTGAGGATGTTCGTTGATGCAACTGGCTTTCGTGCTTTACAAATACTTCCCCTTCGGCGGGCTGCAGCGTGACTTCATGCGCATTGCCCTTGAGTGCCAGAAGCGTGGCCATCAGATCCGGGTCTACACCCTGATCTGGGAAGGGGACATTCCACCGGGCTTCGAAGTACTGGTGGCGCCGGTCAAGGCGCTGTTCAACCATCGGCGCAACGAGAAGCTCAGTGCCTGGATGCAAGCCGACCTGGCCAAGCGCCCGGTCGATCGCCTGATCGGCTTCAACAAAATGCCGGGCCTGGACGTCTACTACGCCGCCGACGGCTGCTTCGAAGACAAGGCGCAGACCCTGCGCGGCGGCCTGTACCGGCGCTGGGGCCGCTACCGGCACTTCGCCGAATACGAGCGAGCGGTGTTTGCCCGCGATGCACGCACTGAGATCCTGATGATTTCCGAGGTGCAGCAACCGCTGTTCATCAAGTATTACGACACTCCGGTGGAGCGTTTCCACCTGCTGCCGCCGGGTATCTCCCAGGATCGCCGCGCGCCAGACAACGCCGCTGAAATTCGCGCGCAGTTTCGCCAGGAGTTCAACCTGGGCGCTGATGACTTGTTGCTGGTACAGATCGGCTCGGGGTTCAAGACCAAGGGCGTCGACCGCAGCCTCAAGGCGCTGGCCTCGTTGCCTTCGGCCCTGCGCAAGCGCACCCGGCTGATGGTCATCGGCCAGGACGACCCCAAGGTGTTCCAGCTGCAAAGTGCGACCCTGGGCCTGGGCGAGCAAGTGCAGTTCCTCAAGGGGCGCAGCGATATTCCGCGCTTCCTGCTCGGCGCCGATATGCTGATCCACCCGGCCTACAACGAGAACACCGGTACGGTGCTGCTCGAAGCGCTGGTCGCCGGGTTACCGGTGCTGGTTTCGAAAGTCTGCGGTTATGCCCATTACATTGCCGAGGCCGATAGCGGCCTGGTGCTGGATGAGCCGTTCGAGCAGGAGCAGCTCAACCGCTACCTGCAGCGTATGCTCGAAGACGCCGAGGCCCGCGCCGCCTGGTCGCGCAATGGCCTGGCATTTGCCGACAGCGCCGACCTCTACAGCATGCCGCAGCACGCTGCCGATGTGATCCTCAACCAGGAGCACGCATGAAGCTGATACTGGCTGAACCGTTCAAACGCCTGTGGACCGGACGCGATGCCTTCGAGGCCGTCGAAGGCCTGCAAGGCGAAGTGTTCCGCGAGCTGGAAGGGCGCCGCACGCTGCGCACCGAAGTCGAAGGCGAGGGCTATTTCGTCAAGATCCACCGCGGCATCGGCTGGGGCGAGATCTTCAAGAACCTGTTCAGCGCCAAGCTGCCGGTGTTGGGTGCCGGCCAGGAATGGCGGGCCATCCAGCGCCTGCACGAAGTCGGCGTGCCGACCATGACCGCCGTCGCCTATGGCGAGCGCGGCAGTAATCCTGCCACCCAGCATTCGTTCATCGTCACCCAAGAGCTGGCGCCGACCATCAGCCTGGAAGATTTCAGCCTGGACTGGGTCAAGCAGCCGCCGCTGCCGCGCCTCAAGCATGCGCTGATCGCCGAAGTGGCGAAGATGACCGGCGGCATGCACCGCGCCGGGGTCAACCACCGCGACTGCTATATATGCCACTTTCTGTTGCACACCGATCGCCCGGTGACCCCGGATGATCTGAAGTTGTCGGTGATCGACCTGCACCGTGCCCAGACCCGTGCCAGCATCAGCCGCCGTTGGCGCGACAAGGACCTGGCCGCGCTGTACTTCTCGGCGCTGGACATCGGCCTGACCCGCCGCGACAAGCTGCGCTTCTTGCGCGGCTATTTCCAGCGCCCGTTACGCCAGATCCTGGCTGACGAGGCCGCGCTGCTCGCCTGGCTCGAACGCAAGGCGCAGAAACTCTACGATCGCAAACAACGCTATGGGGATGCGCTCTGATGGCGGGTTGGACACTGGCGCCGGGCTATGAATCGCTGGCGGCGGATTTTGGCAGTCTCGAGGCGGTGTTCGCGCTGCAGGGCGAACGCCTGACCAGCGACCCACTCAGTGAAGTGGTGCGCATCGAGCGTGGCGGGGTCAATTACTACGTCAAACGCTACACTGGGGCCGGCAAGCACATGCGCCGCTACCTGGGGCGGCCGCGAATCAAGGCCGAGTGGCAGAACCTCAAGCAGTTCGCCAAGTGGGGCATCCCCACTGCCGAGGTGGTGGCCTGGGGCCTGGAGCGCAAGGGCCTGGCCTTTGGCCGTGGGGCGATGATCACCCGTGAGTTGCCGCGTACCGAGGATTTGTCGGAGCTGGCCAAACACAATGATCCGCGCCTGGCCGATCGCGCCTGGGTCGATCACGTCAGCCGGCAGCTGGCGCGGCACACCCGGGTGATGCACGATCACCACTTCACCCATAACGACCTGAAGTGGCGCAATCTGTTGGTGGATGACCAGGGCACGCTATTCTTCATCGATTGTCCGACCGGTGACTTCTGGCGTGGCTTCATGCTCCGCCATCGGGTCATCAAGGACCTGGCCTGCCTGGACAAGGTTGCCAAGTACCACCTTTCGGCCACCCAGCGCCTGCGTTTCTATCTGCAGTACCGCGGGCATCAACGGCTCAATGCCCGCGACAAGCAACGGGTGCGCGAAGTGGTGCGCTTTTTCGAGGGAAGGGAATGACCGATTACCTGGCCAGCGGCGATCTTGCGCTGCTGCAGCGCCACGGCCTGAACGATTTCGAAGCGCTGTGGGCGCTGCAACTGGACGCCGTGGACGAACCCAATACCGGCCGTGGCGGCTGGAGCAGCGTGTTTCGCCTGGAGCTCGAGGGCAAGGGCTACTACCTCAAGCGCCAGTGCGATTACCTCACGCGGACCCTGCACCGGCCGTTCGGCGAGCCGACCTTCGCCCGCGAATTTCGCAATATCAGCCGCTACCAAAAGCTCAAGATCCCGGCCTTGCAGGCGGTGTTCTATGGCGAGCGCAAGAGCAAGGGCCAGCACCGCGCGATTCTCATGACCCGTGCCCTGGACGAGTGGAGCGACCTGGACAGCTTGCTCGAGCAATGGCCGCTGCTGGCTGCCGAGAAGCGCCTAGGGATTCTCCAGGCCTGCGGTCAGCTGGCGCGCACCCTGCACGCCGCAGGCCAGGTGCATGGCTGCTTCTATCCCAAGCACATCTTCCTGCGTGAGCGCCGCGAAGGCTGGCAAGCGCAGCTGATCGACCTGGAAAAGACCCGCCCACTGCTGCTGGGCATGCGTGACCGGCTCAAGGACCTGGAGCCACTGCTGCGTCGCACCCGCGCCTGGAGCGAGGGTGATGTGCGCAGCATGCTGGCGGCCTATCTTGAGCAGCCCGCCGACAGCCCGCTGGTGGCGACCTGGCTGCAGCGCCTGGTGCGCCGCCGTCGTGAAAAAGAGGCACGTTGATGCGTTTGTCTGAATTGAAAGTAGCCGGGCGCAGCCCGGCTTTGCCGCTGAGCGTGACCCTGGCCGACGCTGCAGGCAGTGCCGAGCTGCAACTGCTCAGCTTGTTGCGCGTGCTGCCCGGCCAGCGTTACGTCGGTGCAGGTATCTGGCGCGGCACTCCGGTGCTGGCCAAGCTGTTGGTCGGCAACAACGCTGCCCGGCATTTCCAGCGTGAGCTCGAAGGCGTCAAGCTGATGGCTGCACAGGGCCTGACCACCCCGCAACTGCTGGCCGACGGCCTCAAGGAAGGCGAGGGCGGCTGGTTGTTGTTCGAGTTCCTCGAAGGCGCCGAGAGCCTGGGCGATGCCTGGGCCGAAGTCGAAGCGCTGCCGCCGTTGGCCGACGAGCAGCACCTGGTGCTCGGCGAGGCACTGACTGCGGTGGCGCAGATGCATGCTAAAGGCCTCTGGCAAACGGACTTGCACCTGGACAACTTGTTGCGTCACAACGGCCGCCTGTACCTGATCGACGGCGCCGGGATCAAAGCCGAGACGCCAGGGCAAAACCTCTCGCGCCAGCGCGTGCTGGAAAACCTTGGGGTGTTCTTCGCCCAGTTGCCCAAGCGCCTGGAGCCGTTCATCGAAGAGTTGCTGGTGCACTATCTGCTGGCTAACGGCGAGCATGCGCTGCCTTTGGAAGCTCTGCAAAAGCAGGTCGACAAGGTCCGTGCCTGGCGCCTGAAGGATTACCTGGATAAGGCCGGTCGAGAGTGCACCCTGTTCAGCGTGCAGCGTACCCTGTCTGGCCTGCGGGCGATCCGCCGGCCAGAAGTCGAGGCCATGCTACCGGTGCTGGAGCAGGCCGACGCCTTGATCGACCAGGGCCATCTGTACAAAACCGGCGGCGCGGCCAGTGTCGCCCGGGTCGAGGTAGATGGGCGCAAGTTGGTGCTCAAACGCTACAACATCAAGAACACCGCGCACTGGTTCAAGCGTTTCTGGCGCCCGAGCCGGGCCTGGCATTCGTGGATCGAGGCGCATCGCCTGACATTTCTCGACATCGCCACGCCCAAGCCGCTGGCGGTGCTCGAACAACGGGTCTTGGGCCTGCGCAGTCGTGCCTACCTGGTGACCGAATATGCCGATGGGCCAGACCTGATCGAGTGCTTCAAGCCCTATATCGACAGTGGTGATGCACCCCAAGAGCAGCTGCAGGCGCTGGTTCACCTCATGCAGCAACTGATCCGCGAGCGCATCAGCCATGGCGACATGAAGGGCCACAACCTGTTCTGGCAGAACGGCCAGTGGTCGCTGATCGATCTCGACGCCATGTGCCAGCACGCCACCCAGCTCAGCTTCGCTGCGGCCTACTCCCGCGATCGGGCGCGGATGCTGCGCAACTGGCCCAGTGGCAGTGCCCTGCACCAACGTATCGATCAGCTGCTGCCAAGGCTTGCCGAGTAAGCTGCCGGAAGCGCCAGCCAGTCGCTGCTGCGGCCGGTTTGGCGCACCCGGATGCGCCACTGGTCATCTTGCCAGCGCAGTACCGCCCAAGCGGCAACGCTGCCTCGCTGGCTTTCAGGCATTACCAGGTGGTAGTGGCTTTTGAGCAGATGGCGGCGCACGGAAAACTGATTCGCTCCCAGCTGCACATAGAGCTGAGTGTTCTCTTCAAACAGGTTTTCATCGGCTGCGTCAGCAACACCTTGCAGGGTAGATTTCAGGCGGCAGTCGTCCAGTAGTTGCTGGAGATCAGGCAGCCCGTCGTGCCAGAGCAGCGGTGAATCAACCACCCAACTGCTATCCAGACAGCGCTTGATGGGCAGTTGCAGATAGGCATTGGGCAAGTTTGGATCGATGGCGCGCCAGCGCGTCCCGTCGAAGGTGACATTGAAGTAGCGGCCAAGGTTGTCCTTGACGTAGTACTGGGACAAGCCGGGGCTGACCGATCTCTGCTCGTAGACGGCCTCACCGTGGGGCGCATCGATGCGGTAGCGCAAACTGGCGACTTCGGGGGTTGCTTCGTAGTGCTTGGGTAGCGGTACTGGCGGTGGTTTCGGTAGCCCACGCATGGCTCGACGCATCAGCCCTGAACCAGACATATCGTTTAGCCCCGCGGTGGCATGCCCGAGTGCGGCGACGGCGTGATGCAGGGCACCGCTATGATCGTCGTGTTCGAATGCTTCAAAGCCATCCCAGATGGAAATACCCATGCGCCCGAACGCCAGTGCCACCGAGCCTGCCTGCGGCAGGACCAGGGTGACGATATCCAGTAGCAGCCTCAGTACATTGACCGAGTATTGACCTAGCAACTCTTGGTTGCTGCGGGTCACGTTATCGGCCTGAGCCAGTAGATGTTTCACTTCGGCCCGGTAGCTCGCCTGGTAAAAGTTGCCGGTGATCGTCTGCAGGCTGATATGCGAGCCCAGGCGGCCTTTGAGTAGCAGCTGTTCCAACGCTTTGCCGTTGCCCAGTGGCAAACGCTGCAAGACATAGCGGCGCAGCTGCGTATCGGTGCGCACGGCGCGGATCAGCGCCCTGGCATTGGTGTATTCACGCCATGGGCGACGGTCTGGCGCGTCGGGGCAGTAGGCCACGATGCGGTTCGAGTTCTCCGGGGAAACCAGCAATAGCACCCCTAGCAAGGTTTGCCCTTGGATCAGTATCTGCCGCACGATCACCTGTTGCTCGTTGTAATGAGGGCGGTTGTGGCTATCGGGCGCATGGATCGCGGTATTGGCCCAGCCATAACCCTGGTCGAACGTGTCACGCTGAAAATGGCCTGCGTAACGCGCCTTCACTGCTTCGGCATTCATGCGCGTGCGGTTGAGTTGCTCATACGCTTGCTGGCGCCAATGGCCATGTGGTGAATCGAGCAGTTGGGTGCGCAGATAAGCCTGATAACTACTGCCGGCGTTCAATCGACGAATGATCTGTTTGACCCTCAGCGGGGTAAGCGCTGGTAATGCCTGGTCGTTGTCCAGATGCACGCGTGCGGTCAGCCAGTAATCGACATCGAACCAAGCGATGTTGAGCAGTGCCAGCTCGTCCAGCCGATAGGTCTGCTTGACCAGTTCGACGCTTGTGCCTGCCTGCGGGTTGCTTACCACGGGAATATAGGCACTGCTGTCGAGCGGGTTGAGCAGCGGTCCGACCTGACGCGCCAGGGTCACGCTGATCGAGATATCTTGCGGGGCAGTATCGATGCCAGGGTCGCGCTGCAAGAACTCGCGCAGACGCTCGCGCACCCAGTTCAACAGCGAGTGGCGCTGGTTGAACTGCTCCAGGGTGAGAATGCCCGGTGCGGCAGCTGCCTGGATGGCTGCGACCTGCTCCTGCATCGCTTGCATGATGTGCGCGACGCCTTGCTGGCTGGTGGTGCGCAACCAGTTGGGCAAGTGTTTTTCCAGCAGCAGACCGTAGCGGGTGGCCAAAGGGCCGTGGCTGCTTAGCTCGTGGTGAAGATTCAATGCACTGGCCAGCTTGGCATCGAGCTGGCCGATGTCACGCTGCAGACCGCGTTCGAACGCGGTTCGCCAGGCGAGCGTCAAGCGCTTGCCATGGGCATCGCCAATGGCCAGTGCCTGCGACTGCGCGAGGTCTTCGTTGTACCAGTCATAGCGCAGGCGCTCGGCTCGGCACGCACGTCGCTGCTGCTCCGGCTCGACCAGCAGTCTGCTCAGTGGTTCGCTCTGTTGTTGATCTTCAAGGCGTTCACACAGCTCCACATGCAGCGTGGCGAGGCTTTCGAATGCCTCGATACCATGCGCGACGCTACACAAAATCACTCGCCCGACCGGCTCTTGAGCCTCGATCAAGCGACCCTCAGGGCCGTGTTCAGTGAGGATCATTACCCCAGGCAGATGACTACGCCAGTTTGGCGCCGTGCCGGACAGTAGGGGGCGATACAGCTGGGGGCGGCCAGTGGCGGGCAGGTGTCGGCGTTGCCAGGACAGCGGCAATTCAAGGCAGGTGTTGAGCAACTGGGCGTGTTCTGGCGACAGGGTCTGGTCGTTTAGGCGTAAGCGCCTCTCGGTGAACAATTGCTCTCGGCGCAATGACGCCAGGCGGACCTCACGGCTCAGCCCCTTGCTGTCGCGCTCCAGCCAATAGCTTGCCAGATCGGCATGCAGGGTCTGGCGAATGGTTGCGCAAAAGCTGCCGATCCGCGTGCTGAAGTCGGCCGGCAGGCTGAGCTGCGGATAGGCGTCATGGCGGGGGGCAGTGGCAACTGGCAGCGTGAAGGTTGCGCCATCGAACAGATGTAAACCGACCAGTTCCAGCAGCTGCCAACGGCCAAAGTACAGAGCGCGGGCGGTGATGTTTTGCCTTGGGAAGAGGTTCGCCAGACACTGGTCGAGGCGGTATTCCACACCCGGCAGTGGCGGCAGCAAGGTGTTTAATTGGGTGTCTAGTGCCTGGAGCAGCAGCAACGGCGTCACGGGTCATCTCCGAGGGGTGAGGATGTCCCATGCTGCCGCGAAGTGCCCAGGCCTTGGCGTTAACCCGATACCTCAGCGCCGCAGCAGGCCGCGCATGGCCAACCATGCCGGGATGCCCAGCCCAAGCCAGGACAGCCCATCCCACCAACCGTCGCCGAGCAACGCGGCGAACAGTCCTAGGGCGCCGAGCAGGCCAATCAAGGCCGGCCAGGCGAAGATCCGCGCGGTGGCTTGCGACTTGTGGCTCATGCCTTGGCCTCACGGGGTTTGCGCTGCTTGGCGAGCCACAGGTACAGGCCGCTGCCGAGTACGATGATGGTCAGGACATCGAGCAGCGCCCAGAGGATTTGCATCGGTCGTCCGCCATAGTCGCCAAAGTGCAGTGGCTGCGACAGACCGAGGGCGTCCATGTACCACGGTCGGTCGCCGACTGCGGTGACCTCAAGGGTCTTGGCGTCGATCAGTACTGGTGTGAACAGGTGCGAGGTCAGGTGGCTGGCACCTTTCATGAACACCGCATAGTGGTGCTCACTGGAGAAGCGCGTGCCGGGAAAGGCAATGAAGTCGGGGTGCATGCCAGGCGCTGCGTGTTCGGCGATTTCCAGCAGGCGACTGGCGGGGGCTCGTTCTGTCAGCGCTGGCGCATCGCGGTAGGGCGCGACCAGGGCCGTCAAACTTTCGTTGCGCCAGGCAGCGATCACCAGGTCGGCGCAGGCGCTGATCACGCCGGTGACGCCGACCACCAGCGCCCAGGTCAGGGTGACCACGCCGATCAGGTTATGCAGGTCGAGCCAACGCAGCCGGCGTGACTTGTCGCGGCGCACCGTGGCGAACTCCAGGCGGCGCATGAAGGGCGCGTAGAGCACGGTGCCGGAGATGATCGCCAAGACGAACAGCACGCCCATGAACGCTAGCCAGAGTTTGCCGGGCAGGCCGGCGAACATGTCCACGTGCAGGCGCAGCAGGGTCATCATCAAGCCGCCATTGGCCGCAGGCATGGCAACCGCCTCGCCGGTACGGGCGTCGAGCATGAAGGTATGCGAGTCGTTAGGGTCGCTGCCCGCGCTGGCGGCGGTGATGGCGATCACGCCGTTGGGCTCGTCCTCGTCATAGCCGAAATACTGCATGACCTCGCCGGGACGATGTTGCTCGGCTTTGAGCACCAACTGCTGTAGATCAAGGTGCGGGGTGTCGGCGGGCATTTGCCGCAGCTCAGGGGCATCGCCGAGCAGGTGTTCCAGCTCGTGGTGGAAGATCAGTGGCAGGCCGGTGAGTGCCAGCAACAGCAAGAACAGCGTACAGATCAGGCTGCTCCAGGTGTGGATCGCGGACCAGCGGCGGATGGTTTGGCTTTTCATCACGGGGGCTCTTGTGTCGCCTGCTTTGGGGCCGCAAAGCGGCCCCTGCATGGCTCAGAACTTGTAGTTAACGCTGGCCACCACATTGCGCTCGTCGCCGTAGTAGCACCAGTAGCCATCGCAGTTGGACAGGTAGTCCTTGTTGAACAGGTTCTTCGCCTCAACCGCCACGCTCAGGCCTTTCATGCTGTTGTCCAGGCGGCCGAGGTCGTAATGCACCGAGGCATCGTAGACGGTGTACGAGCTGACGTGGGCGATCTCGGTATTGGCAGTGTTGCCATAGGTATCGCCCACGTAGCGCACGCCGCCACCAATGCCGAAGCCGTCAAGCGGGCCGCTGTGCCAGGTGTAGTCGGCCCACAGGGTTGCCTGGTTGCGCGGGATCAACGCCATGCGGTTGCCCTTCTCGCTCGCCAGCCCCTTGGTGATCTCGGTGTCGGTGTAGGTGTAGGAGGCAATCGCCTTGAGGTTGTCGGTCAGCTGGGTGGAGGCTTCCAGCTCCAGGCCGCGCACCTGCAACTCGCCGACCTGGCGGGTAATGCTGCCTTCGGTAACGCGCACGTTTTCCTGGGTCAGGTCATACACCGCTGCGGTGAGCAAGGTCTGACTGCCGACAGGCTGGTACTTCACGCCCACTTCGTACTGACGGCCTTCGGTCGGGTCGAACGATTGCGCCGAATCGACGTTGGCGCCCATCGCCGGCTGGAACGACTCGGTGTAGGAGATGTACGGAGTGATGCCGTTGTCGAATACATAACTCAGCCCTACGTTACCGCTGAAGGCCTTGTCGCGTTGGGTGCTGGTGGCATCGGCCTTGTTGTGGAACACGGTGCCGGTGTGCACCCAGTCTTCACGTCCGCCGAGGGTCAGGCGCCAGTTGTCCAAGGCCATCTGGTCCTGGATGTAGACGCCGGTCTGGCGGGTTTTCTGGCTGAAGTCCTGCAGGGCGAAGTAGCTGACATTGGACATGTCGCCGCCATACACCGGGTTGCCGACGTTGATTGGCGGCACATTGTTGCCAATCACGTTGCCATTGCTGTCATACACGTACGAGCCGCCATACAGCCACTGGTAGTTGGTGTTCGAACGTTGGTGATCCAGGCCCAGCAACAGGGTGTGGCTGATGGCGCCGGTCTGGAAGTCGGCCTGGAAATTATTGTCCACGGCGAACTGGCTGATGTCTTCGTTGACGATGCCCGCCTCGCGGTTGACGTTGCCATCGGCGTCGACCGTGTTGATGGTGCCCACGTTGACGGCCTGGAACGCCAGGTCGCTCTTGGTATAGCGCAGGTTCTGGCGGAACTGCCAGGTGTCGTTCAGACGGTGCTCGAAGGCATAGCCCAGGGCGTAGTAGGTGCGGTCGTAGAAATCCCAGTCCGGTTCGCCGAGGTTCTTGTGATGGGAGATCTTGCCGGCTGGAGAGTCCAGCTTGGTGCCCTGTAGGGGCAGGAACTGGCCAGTGATGCCGGTATCGTCGCGGGTGTACTGGGAGATGAAGGTCAGCTTGGTGTCTTCATCGATGTTCCAGGTCAGGCTCGGCGCGAGGTTATAGCGCTTGTCGGGAATGTGGTCGATGGGCGAGTTGCTGTCGCGCACTACACCGCTGACGCGATACAGAAAGCGGCCTTCGTCGTCGATCTTGCCAGTGCTGTCGAAGTTGATTTGCTTGTGTTCGTTGCTGCCGACCTGGGCTTCGATCTGGTTGACGCTCTCGGCCTGCGGGCGGCGGCTGACCATGTCGAGCATGCCGCCTGGCGGGGTCTGGCCATACACCGACGAGGCTGGACCACGCAGCACAGTGATGCGTTCAAGGTTCCACGGCTCGACCTTGGGGTTGGAGAACGAACCCTTGGGCAGCGGCAGGCCGTCGAGGAACTGGGTTGGGTCGAAACCGCGCACGCGCAGCCAGTCGGCACGCGAGTCGGAGCCGTAGCCGCTGCTCTGCACGCCAGCGGTGTAGCGCAGGGCGTCGTTGAGGTTGAGTACCTGACGATCGTCCAGTTGCTGGCGGGTAATCACGCTCATCGAGCGTGGCGCCTCGACGATTGGCGTATCGGTCTTGCTGCCCGCGGCGGTGCGAGTGGCTACGTAGCCGCTGGATGCACCCCAGGCGCTTTCATAGTCGCTGTTGGCGTTGATCGCGGTTTCCGGCAGCGCCAGGCTGCCGTCTGGGGTGGCAACCAGGCTATAGCTGCCGACGCTGCTCTGTTGCAGTTGCAGGCCGCTGCCACGCAGGGCCGCTTGCAGGGCGCCGAGGGCGTCATATTGGCCGCTGACCGGGGCCGAGGTGCGGCCGCTGACGATCGCCGGATCAATGGCCAGGGCGATGCCGGCTTGGCTGGCGATCTGGTTCAGCGTGGTCGCCAGTGGCGCGCTAGGCAGATCATAGGCGCGCACGGACTGCTCGGCGGCGTAAACGGCAGGGCTGGCAAACGGCGCGGCCAGGGCGATGGCCAGAGCCATCAGGCTGGGGCGCAGGAAACAATCAACAGCACGGGACATGCAGCGGCTCCTCGACGGATAAGTGCTAACTGCTTCCTTGCCGAACGAGATTTGAAAAGTGACAGGGGGCTGTCGAAATTATTTTTTGGTCAATCTGCCAGGTGTACAAACGCGCAAGGCGCTGGCTGCGTGGGAACTGGCTGCGTGGAGTGGGCTGCATGAATGTTTGCGTGAGCTTGCCACGTGGGAGCGGGCTTGCCCCGCGATAGCGTCGGCATGAGCCCCCGCACATAGCGATCTGACGCTATCGCGGGGCAAGCCCGCTCCCACGCAGCTCGATCCACGCAGCTCGATCCGCCGCAGGCAGTTCCCACGCGGCCAGTCCCGCGCAGCCAGCTCACGCAGTTCGTGCATGCAGCCCGCTCCCACGTAGCTCGCGCACATGTCGCCCACTACCAGGCAAATCCGTTGCGGGGCGTGCCACCGTTACTTGGCAACCACCGTCACCCACCAGGGCGTATGCCGCTCGACCTTGACCGGCAGCGCCGGCAGCAACGAGGCCAGCGCCAGGTCGATGTCGGTCAAGGGGAAGCTGCCGGTCACGCGCAGGTTGGCCACTTCATCGGCTACACCCAAGTGCCCGCTGCGATAGCGGCCAAGCTCGGCGACCAGGTCGCCCAGACGCACGTTGTCCACCACCAGCATGCCGCGGGTCCAGGCATCGGCCCCAGCGGCCACTGGGCTGATCTGGCCCAGGCCATTGGCATTCATCAGCACCTGCTGACCTTCGCGCAAAACTCGCTCATCGCCACTGTTCGACGGCATCGCCGCCACCTGCGACTGCAACACCTCAAGGCGCGTGCCGTGTTGTTCACGCTTGACCAAAAAGCGCGTGCCGAGGGGCCGCAGCCGACCATCGTCGGTGCGCACCATCAATGGCCGCAGGTCCTGATGGCCGGTTTCTACGGAAATCTCGCCCTGATGCAAGACGATCAGCCGTTCGTCACCCTCAAAATCGATATCCACTGCGGTGTGGGTATTGAGGCTCAGCAGGGTGCCGTCTTCCAGGCGCAGGGTGCGCAGTTCGCCGGTAGCGGTGCGCTGGTCTGCCAGCCAGTAGCCGGGCGACAGTGACGGCGCGCCGATTTGCAACAGCAGCGCGCCGACCAGCAGCATCCCTGCCAAGCCGCCGCCCAGCTTGCCAACCCGTCGGCGCAGGCTGACCCGTGACTGCAGCAGGGCTTTACGCGCAGGCCCAGCCGCGGCGCTGACACGCTGGTCGAGCATGCCTAGCTGGCGCCAGGCGCGGGCGTGCTCTTCGCTGGCGGCATGCCAGCGGATGAATTCGCTGCGCTCATCGGGCGAACCGCAGCCTTCGTCCAGGCACAGCTTCCAAGCGATTGCGGCGTCCAGCACCTGGTTCGAAACCGGTGCGGCGCTCACGTCGGCTCCCCGTACAGGGCGATGTAGCATTGGCGCAGGCCTTGGGCCAGGTACTGGCGTACCCGCGAGACCGAAACTCCCAGGCGCTCGGCAATCTCGGCATGGCCCATGCCATCGAGGCGGTTGTGCAGGAACGCGGCGCGAGCCTTGCTCGACAGCTTGCTGAGCAGTCGGTCGATGGCCTTGAGGTCTTCAAGAATCAGGTGTTGGATTTCCGGGGAAGGGTGTTCGGCCTCGGGCATCAGCGACAGCTCGGCCAGGTAGGCCTGCTCCAACGCGGCGCGGCGAAAGTGGTCGAACAACAGGCCCTTGGCCACTGCCACCAGAAATGCACGTGGCTCACGCGGAGTGCTTAGCTGATCGCGGCCGAGCAGGCGCACGAAGGTGTCCTGGCTCAGGTCTTCGGCGCGTTGACGGCAGGCGGTGCTGCGTTGCAGCCAGGCCAGCAGCCAGCTGCGATGATCGCGATACAGCGCTCCGACCAGCTCGGCGTGTGGGCTCTGCGCAGACGACAAGAAACGTTCCCCGGAAACAATGCGTTAACTAACGATAATTATTCGCGATTGTTGCAGAGGCGGGGGGCGTGGCGCAATCGACGCTTATCGGATTGCCATTACAAACCGTGACTGTGGGCCTTGCGCCGGCGCCACTGTTGCAGGCGCAGGTTGAGCTGCAAGGGGCTGTCGAGCTGCTGACGGCGGGCCTGGCTGAGCAGGATCAGCGCGAGTTCTGCGGTGACCTGGGCATCAGCGCTGGCGTTGTGGCGCTCATCGACCTGCAAGCCGAAGCGTGCCACCCAGTCGTCCAGGCTGGCTTCGCGCAACACCGTGTCGGGGTTGAGCATTGGCGCCAGCTCAGCGACGTCGAAGAACGGATGCTGGAGGCGGTAGCCGAGGCTGTCTTTCAGCGCCCTGGCCAGCATGCGCTGGTCGAAGGGGGCGTGGAAGGCCAGCACCGGGCTGTCGCCGATGAACTCCATCAAGTCCAGCAGCGCCCCGGCCGGATCGCAGCCTGCGGCCAGGGCGTCTGGTCCCAGGCCATGGATCAGCACGCTGGGGGTGGTCTTCTGTGCAGGGCGGTGCAGGGTACGTTCGAACTGCTGGCTGAAATCGATCGCGCCATCCTCGATGGCTACAGCGCCGATCGACAACACCTGGTCGCGGTTGAGGTTCAGGCCACTGGTTTCCAGGTCGAGCACTACCCAGCGCTGTTCGCGCAGCGACAGCACACTCAGGGCGCTGGGTTTGGCCAGGTTGGCCAAACGCAGGCGCAGGTCGTCGTCCAGTGCCGGCAGGGCTGGGCGTAACCAGGCGAACAGGCTCATAGTTGATACCGCAGGGCCAGGCTGCTTTGCAGACGCTGAGCCTGGCGCAGCGACTCGCGCAGGATGCGTCGGTCCAGGTGATTGAGGCTGTCGGGGTCAACCCGGTTGGAGTAGGGCAAGTTATCTCGGCTCTGGCGCTGGTGCTGCTGCATGCGGGTCTGCTGGATGAAGTGGTAGGCCTCTTCGAACGCTGCGCCATCGAGTTCATCGATGATGCCCTTGGCCACCAGCTGGCGCAGACGCTCGAGGGTGTTGCAGGCGCCAATGCCATTGGCCAGGGCCAGCAGCCGTGCGCCGTCGACGAAGGGCGTCAGGCCCTGGACCTTGAGGTCGAGGGTGGCAGCCTTGTCGTTGCCCTGGCGCGTCAGGACGAACTCGCGCAGGCGGCCCACTGGCGGGCGTTGGCGCAGGGCGTTCTCGGCCATCATGCGCTGGAAGATGCGGTTGTCCTGAACCTGCGCAAGCATGCCCTGGCGCAACTGCTCGCAGGCCTGTTCATCGCCCCAGACCACGCGCAGGTCGAAGTAGATGGTCGAGCCCAGCAGGTTCTCCGGGCTGGCCTCCCTTACGAAGCCGGCGAAGCGCCGCGCCCATTCGCTGCGCGACAGGCACAGCTCAGGGTTGCCGGCCATGATGTTGCCCTTGCACAGGCTGAAGCCACATTGTGCCAGGCACTGATTGATGTACTGGGCCAGGGGCAGCAGCTTCTGGCGGATCGCCTCGGCTTCGGCGCTGTCGGCAGCTTCGAACAGGATGCCGTTGTCCTGGTCGGTGTGCAGGGTCTGTTCGCGGCGGCCTTCGCTGCCAAAGCACAGCCAGCTGAACGCCACCCCCGGATCGCCGCGCTCGGCCAGGGCCAGTTCGATCACCCGGCATACCGTGTGGTCGTTGAGCAGGGTGATGATCTGGGTGATCTGGGTCGAGGAGGCGCCATGGGCGAGCATGCGTTCGACCAGTTGGCCGATTTCGCCGCGCAGAGATACCAGCGTTTCCAGGCGCGGCGCGTGGCGGATCGTTCGCGCCAGATGCACCAGGTCGACGCGTTGCAGGGAGAACAGGTCGCGCTCGGAGACCACCCCACACAAGCGCTGGTTGTCCACCAGGCAGACGTGGGCGATGTGCCGCTCGGTCATGGCCATGGCCGCATCGAAGGCGCTCGCCTCGGGCGCCAGGTAGAACGGCGCTGGGGTCATGTACTGCCCGATCGGCGCGCTCAGCTCAGCGCTGGCATCGGCCACCACCTGGCGCAGGTCGCGCAGGGTGAAGATGCCGATCGGAAAGCGCTGTGGGTCGATGATGACGATGCTGCCGACTTGCTGGTCGTGCATCAGTCGCACGGCATCACGCAACGGCGTGTCGGCGGTGCAGACCACAGGGTGGCGCATGGCCAACTCACCCAGGGGCGTATTCAGCGAGTATTGGGTGCCCAGGGTTTCCACCGCGCGCTGGCGCACCTGCTGGTTGACCTGATCGAGCAGGCTGCTGACCCCGCGCAGGGCGAAGTCGCGAAACGCCTCGGACATCGAGAACAGGCGGATGAACGCGGCCTTGTTCAGTTGCAGGCAGAAGGTGTCTTCGCCGGCCACGTGTTCAGTGCGGGTGGCCCGCTCACCGAGCAGGGCAGCCAGTGGGAAGCACTCGCCGCTGGTAATTTCGAAAGTAGTCTCCACCCCAGGCTTGGTGACGTGCTGGCGCTCGCCGACCACCCGCCCTTGCTTGACGATGTAGAAGTGCTCGACCGGGCCATCGGCGGGCTTGATGATGCTCTCGCCGCTGGCGTGGAAGCGCAGCTGACACTGCTCCACCAGGTAGGCCAGATGGCTGTGTTCCATCTGGTTGAACGGTGGGAAGCGCTGCAGGAACTGCAGGGTGCCTTGGATATTCTGCAGAACCGCAGTTCTGCCAGCCTGGCTGTAGGCGTCCTTTTTACTCATGAACTGACCGCATCGCTATGCCGATCTATATATCTCTATCTATATATAGTGATATCGGACTTTGTTGTTCTCGGTCCCCATGGTCGGCTGGCGGCCAGGTTGTGCCCATTGGACGTAAGTCTATGAGGGCATTGGGCCGTTGATACGTGTCAAGAATCCGACGAAAGGCAGGCTGCATGGCGGCGGTTTTGCGGTCCTATCCGGGGCATGAGATTTTTTTGACGAGATGACCATGGCTGAGCATGACGAGATCCTGAGTGACGCCGAGAAAGAGGCGTTGGCCATGGTGACTGCACCCCCGGCTGAAGCGCAGTTGGTGCTGGTAGTGGATGACGACCCGCTGAACAGTGAGGCGTTGGCGCTTTACTTGAAAACCAAGGGGATCGAATGCGTTATCGCTGATGGCGCGCAGGCGGCGATAGAGGGACTCAAGAAAGAGCCACGTATCGGCCTGATGATTACTGATCTGCGCATGGAGCCAAAGGATGGCCTGGAGTTGATCCGGCAGATTCGTGAGTCGGAGCGGGCGGCGTTGTCGATCATCGTGGTGTCGGGCGACACCGATGTGAAGGAGGCGGTGGATGTGATGCACCTGGGAGTGGTGGATTTTTTGCTCAAGCCGGTGGATCTAGCTCGGTTGCTGGAGCTGGTACGCAAGGAGTTGCGGATCGAGTGATTGGGGGGGCTGTTTGAACGCTATCGCGGGGCAAGCCCGCTCCCACGCTGGCCTACATAGGCAGGCCTATAGAGGTAGCGTGGGAGCGGGCTTGCCCCGCGATTTTTTGGCTTACAGCCCGTTACGCGCCTTGAACTCGCGGCGACGACGGTGCAGTACCGGCTCGGTGTAGCCGTTCGGCTGCTTGGCGCCTTCGACCACCAACTCCACCGCCGCCTGGAAGGCGACGTTGTCGTCGAAGTTCGGCGCCATTGGGCGGTACTGGGCATCGCTGGCGTTCTGCTTGTCGACCACCGCCGCCATGCGCTTGAGGCTTTCTACCACCTGCTCCTGGCTGACAATGCCATGGCGCAGCCAGTTGGCCAGCAACTGGGCAGAAATACGCAGGGTGGCGCGGTCTTCCATCAGGCCGACGTTGTTGATGTCCGGCACCTTCGAGCAGCCCACGCCGTGGTCGATCCAGCGCACAACGTAGCCGAGGATGCCCTGGGCGTTGTTGTCCAGCTCGTTGCGGATCTCTTCGGCAGACCAGTTGGTGTCAGCCGCCAGCGGGATGGTCAGGATGTCGTCCACCGAAGCCGGGGTGCGCTTGGCCAGCTCTGCCTGACGCGCTTGCACGTCGACTTTGTGGTAGTGCAGCGCGTGCAGCACGGCGGCGGTCGGCGACGGTACCCAGGCGGTGTTGGCGCCGGCCAGTGGGTGGGCGATCTTCTGTTCGAGCATTGCCGCCATCAGGTCGGGCATGGCCCACATGCCTTTGCCGATCTGCGCACGGCCTTGCAGGCCAGTGGCAAGGCCGACGTCGACGTTGTTGTTCTCGTAGGCGCCGATCCACTTCTCATTCTTCATGGCGCCTTTGCGCACAACGGCGCCGGCTTCCATCGAGGTGTGGATTTCATCGCCGGTGCGGTCGAGGAAGCCGGTGTTGATGAACACCACGCGCTCGGCGGCAGCCTTGATGCAGGACTTGAGGTTGACCGTGGTGCGGCGTTCCTCGTCCATGATGCCGACCTTCATGGTATTGCGCGGCATGTTCAGCACGTCTTCGACGCGGCTGAAGATTTCTGCGGCGAACGCTACTTCTTCAGGGCCGTGCATCTTCGGCTTGACGATGTACAGACTGCCGGTGCGGCTGTTCTTGCGGCTGGTGTTGCCGTTGAGGTTGTGCAAGGCAATCAGGCCGGTGAACAGGCCGTCCTGGATACCTTCCGGGATTTCGTTGCCTTGGGCATCGAGGATCGCCGGGTTGGTCATCAGGTGACCAACGTTACGCACGAACAGCAACGAACGACCGTGCAGGGTTACGCTGCCGCCGCTAGGCGCGGCGTATTCGCGGTCTGGGTTCATGGTGCGTGTGAAGGTCTTGCCGCCCTTGCTCACGCTTTCGGCCAGATCGCCTTTCATCAGGCCCAGCCAGTTGCGGTAGACCACGACTTTGTCGTCGGCATCGACCGCGGCGACCGAGTCTTCACAGTCCATGATGGTGGTCAGCGCCGATTCCATCAGGATGTCTTTGACGCCAGCGGCGTCGGTGCTGCCGACTGGAGTGCTGGCATCGACCTGGATTTCGAAGTGCAGGCCGTTGTGCTTGAGCAGCACGGCGGTCGGCGCCTTGGCGTCGCCCTGGAAGCCGATCAGTTGCGCGTCGTCACGCAGGCCGCTGTTGCTGCCGCCCTTGAGCGCGACCACAAGCTTGCCGGCTTCGATGCGGTAGGCGGTGGAGTCGACGTGGGAGCCAGCGGCCAGTGGCGCGGCTTCGTCGAGGAAGGCACGGGCGAAGGCAATGACCTTGTCGCCGCGGACCTTGTTGTAGCCCTGGCCTTTCTCGGCGCCGCCTTCCTCGCTGATGGCGTCGGTGCCATACAGCGCGTCATACAGCGAGCCCCAGCGGGCATTGGCGGCGTTCAGGGCGAAGCGGGCGTTCATCACCGGCACCACCAGCTGCGGGCCGGCCATGCGGGCGATCTCTTCGTCCACGCTCTGCGTGGTGGCCTGGAAATCGTCGGCTTGTGGCAGCAGGTAACCGATTTCCTGGAGGAATGCTTTGTAGGCTGCGGCGTCGTGGGCCTGGCCTTGGCGCGCCTGGTGCCAGGCGTCGATCTTGGCTTGCAACTCGTCGCGCTTGGCGAGCAGGTTTTTGTTCTTTGGAGCGAGGTCGTTGATGATCTTCTCTGCACCGGCCCAGAACTGCTCGGCGACGATGCCGGTCCCCGGAATGGCTTCGTTGTTGACGAAGTCGTACAGGACCTTGGCGACCTGAAGGCCACCGACTTGAACGTGTTCAGTCATTGCTTGCCTCACTCTGCTCAGCTATTTCGCTCATCGTATTAAGCCTGTAGCGCTTCTCTAAACACGCACCAGTTCATGCCCGAGGGCGGCTGGGTGCGGCCTGCCAGACCAGCCGGCGGGCAATTTGCGTATTTTCACAGGCGCCATGGCAGACATCCAAACGACGTTTTGTAGTCCGCGTCGGGGCATACTACATGAAGCAGCAGGCGAGTGAACATCAGACCAAAAGCGTCGCTGCGCGACCAATTGGTCGCATAGGGTCACGCTGGGAGCCTGTATGTTCGCAAATTATCAGTGGATTGTTCCAGATAAATCTTGAAACAGTACACGATTGGTCGTGCGGATTGCCCTGCGGCAGGTTGCCGCGCCTTGCCTATACTGATTCGATCTCCAGGTTTCACGCCGCGCGCGGCGTGGCATTCAGCAGAGGAACGCGCAGTGGACCACCTCGTATTGACAGTGATCGCCCCCGACAAGGCTGGGCAGGTCGAGCGCATCGCCCAGTGCATCGCCGAACATAATGGCAACTGGTTGGAGAGTCGCATGTCGCGCATGGCAGGGCAATTCGCCGGAATTCTGCGCGTGGCTGTGCCGGCAGAATCCTACGACGAGTTAGTCGAGTCGCTGCAAGCGCTGGGCAAGTACGACATTCGCGTGCTGATTGCCGAGAGCGGCATCGAGCCATCGTGCACCTGGAAGCCGATTGCCATGGAGTTGGTGGGTAATGACCGGCCTGGGATCGTGCGTGACATTACTCGATTGCTGGCCGAGCTTGGGGTGAACCTGGAGCGTTTCACCACTGAAGTACGACCAGCGCCGATGAGTAGCGAGCCGTTGTTTCATGCCGATGCGTTGCTGGCGTTGCCGTTGACGTTGTCCCTGGATGACTTGCAAGGTCGCTTGGAGGCACTGGCGGATGATTTGATGGTCGAGCTCAAACTGCGGCCGGAAGATTAGTGCTCATTAGGGCCTCTTGGTGCCTGCGACGATAAGAGGTTATCCCTGATTTAAGGGGACGGCCCTGTGGATAACCTGGGGGTTCACCCCGCCAGCCCACGAGCGTCGCAGCCTCCAGCCATCTGCACAAAAAACATCCAGAAATCAGACGCTTGTGCACAAACCACGGGGACGAGGGTGTGGATAACCTCTGGAGATGTCGCTGTAGGCCACGCCAAACGTGGCCTACAGCGATTCGATCAATAATTGATCAGCTACGTTTGCGCAGCGACAGCCAGGCATCAACGCTGTACAGCGCCAACCCTGCCCAAATGAACACGAACGCCAACAAGCTGCTCGACGACAAATGCTCATCGAACAGCAGTACCGCCTGCAGCAACACCAGGGTCGGCGCCAGGTACTGCAGGAAGCCCAAGGTGGTGTACGGCAGATGGCGGGCCGCAGCGTTGAAGCACACCAGCGGCACCAGCGTCACCGGCCCTGCGGCAATCAACCAGAGCGCTTGGCTGGTGCTGAAGAAGTCGCCTTGCACACTGCTCGCAGCCGGGTGCAGGAGCAGCCAGCCAATCGCCAGCGGCACCAGCATCCAGGTTTCCACCACCAGCCCAGGCAGCGCCGCTACCGGCGCCTGCTTGCGGATCAGGCCATAGAAGCCAAACGACAGCGCCAGAACCAGCGACACCCACGGCAGGCTACCGACCTGCCATACCTGCTGCGCCACCCCCACCGCCGCCAGCCCAACCGCCAGCCATTGCAGGCGGCGCAGGCGCTCGCCCAGGAGCAGCATGCCGAGCAATACGTTGACCAGCGGGTTGATGTAATAACCCAGGCTGGCTTCGAGCATGCGGCCGTTGTTCACCGACCAGACATAGGTCAGCCAGTTACCGGCGATCAACGCGCCGCTGAGCGCCAGAATCGCCAGCCGGCGGGGGTTGTCGCGCAGCTCGCGCCACCAGCCTGGATGTTTCCACACCAGTAGCAACAGCGAGCCGAACAGCGCTGACCAGAGCACGCGGTGGACGATGATCTCGACCGCCGGCACGCTCTGGATAGCTTTGAAGTACAGGGGGAACAGCCCCCAGATGATGTAGGCGGTAAGGCCCAGGATGTACCCGCGGCGCGGGTTGGCGGCGTGCATGCAGAATCCTTGCTTAGGTAGCTAAATAAAGCGACGCCTATTGTAGACAGACCCTCGCAGGGTTCTAGAACAATTTCAGTGGTTGTTCATCCAGGGCGGCGATCTGCTCACGCAAGGCCAGAATCTGATCGCCCCAATAACGCGGCTGGCCAAACCAAGGGAAGCTGCGCGGGAACGCCGGGTCGTCCCAGCGCCGCGCCAGCCACGCACTGTGGTGCAGTTGGCGCAGGGCGCGCAGCGGTTCGATCAGCGGCAGTTCGCGGGGGTCGAAGTCGTGGAATTCGTTGTAGCCGTCGATCAGCTCGGCCAACTGCCCCAGGCGCTCCTCGCGGCTGCCGGCGAGCATCATCCACAGATCTTGCACGGCGGGGCCCATGCGGCAGTCGTCCAGATCGACCACATGGTAGGCCTCGTCGCGGTGCATCAGGTTGCCTGGGTGGCAGTCTCCATGCAGGCGGATCAGCTGATGGGGAGTGCGCGCGTAGATCGCTTCGACGCGCTTGAGCAGGTCGCGGGCGACCGATTCGAAGGCGGGCAGCAGTTCCTTGGGGACGAAATTGCCTTCGAGCAGGGTGTTCAGCGAGGCATGGCCAAAGTTGTCCACAGCCAGGGTTTCGCGGTGCTCGAAGGGCCGGGTGGCGCCAACCTTGTGCAAGCGGCCGAGCAACTGCCCGAGGCGATAGAGTTGGTCGAGATTGCCCGGCTCCGGGGCATGGCCGCCACGCCGCGGGAACAGTGCAAAGCGAAAACCACCATGCTCGAACAGGCTACGGCCATCGTGCTCGATGGGGGCGACCACAGGCACTTCGCAATCGGCCAGTTCCGCGGTGAAGCTGTGCTCCTCATGAATCTGCGCATCGCTCCAGCGCCCTGGGCGGTAGAACTTGGCGATCAGCGGCTGCTGGTCTTCGATACCCACCTGATAGACACGGTTCTCGTAGCTGTTGAGCGCCAGTACCCGCGCGTCGCTGAGAAAACCGAGGCTCTCTACGGCATCCAGGACCAGGTCGGGGGTGAGGGTGTCGAAAGGGTGGGACATTGGAGCTCCAGAGGGGCGGCGTCGTGGCGACCATGGTATCGCATTCACCTGCGACACATGGGTAATCAGCGCCGGCCCCATCGCGGGGCAAACCCGCTCCCACGCTGCTGTGTAGAGTGTAGGAGCGGGCTTGCCCCGCGAACCGGGCGCGCAGCGCCCGGCCAGGCTACACCGGCACTCCGAGCAAAACGAAGGAGGGATGAAACTGCACCTGCAGCTCACTGCCCGGCCCAGCCTTGCGCTGCTGCAGCCAATCAGCCTCAACAAACGCACACAGTGTCTGCCCATTGCCCAATGCCAAGCGCACTTCACTGCTGCCGCCCTCGTCGACCAGCACTTCCTCAATCCTGGCGCGCAGGCAATTACTCCCTGGCTCCGGCGGTTCTTCATCGCCAAGCAGCTGCACCCAACCGGCCTTGAGCAACGCCACCACCATGCTGCCCAAGGCCAATTCCAGGCGCTCAGTGCTGTCGCGGGTAATCAATGCCTCGATCTCCAGCCCGCCGCCCAAGGCCAGGCTGACGCGATCGTGCCGGCCTTCTCGGCGTAACCCGCTGACTTCGCCTTGCAACTGATTGCGCGCACTGGTGCGCAGCATCAGCCGGCCAAGCAAGTCGAGGTCGCTGGTTTGTTCGGCCGCTTCCAGGATTTGCGCCTGCAAGCCTTGCAGGCGTTGGTACAAGCGCAGCACCCGCTCGCCTTCCTCGGACAACCGAGCGCCGCCACCGCCGCGTCCGCCCGTGCTGCGTTCGACCAGTGGCCGACTGGCGAGGTTATTGAGCTCGTCGATGGCATCCCAGGCCGCCTTGTAGCTGATCCCAGCGGCCTTGGCAGCGCGAGTGATCGAGCCCTGTTCGGCGACATGCTGCAACAGCGCGATACGCTGCGGCCGACGGGCGATGTGTTGGGTGAGCACGGTGGGTAAAGACATGGGGGCTGCCAGAGGTACACAAAGTTGCTGCGACGTTGCCGTCCACGCCTTGCCGAGTCAAGCCTGGCCAGGTTTGGGGGTACGCGCCAAGCAGTAGATATCCACCTGCCGCGCTCCGGCCTGGCGCAATAGCTGGGCCAGCGCTTGGGCGGTGGCGCCGGTGGTCAACACATCATCGATCAGCGCCAGGTGTTGGCCTTCGACGTCTGCCTTCGCTGCCAGGCAGAACGCCTGGCGCAGATTGCGCCGGCGCACGCGCGCGCTGAGTAGCTGTTGCGCTGGAGTATCCCGCGTTCGTTGCAGGAGTCGTTCATCGCAAGGGATACCCAACTGCTTCGACAGCCAGCGCGCCAACATCCCCGCCTGATTGAACCCCCGCTGGCGCAGTCGACGTGCGGCAAGTGGTACGGGCAACAATTGGTCAGGCTTCGCCAACCCTTCGGCGTAGCGATGCTGTAGCTCATGCCCCAGCAGTTGCGCCATTAGTCGCCCCAGTGGCCATTGGCTGCGGTGCTTGAATCGGCTGATCAGCGTGTCGATCGGAAAGCCGAAGTGCCAAGGCGCCACGACTTGGCTAAAGGCGGGCGCGCGCCGGCTGCACTGGGCGCAGGTCAAGTCCGCCATCGCTAGCGGCAAGGCGCAGCGCAGACACTGTTCCTCCAACCAAGGCAGCTCGCGCTCGCAGCTGGTGCACAGCGGATAGGCTTGATGCGCCGGTTCATCGCACAGCAAACAGCTATGATCAATATTTGTACACTTGTAAACCAGCTGTCTTATGAGTGGTTGACAGTCCATAGACCTTCCGTAACTATTGCCGCTATCCGTGATGCGCTGGCGGCTTTGCTGTCCCTGCGCCAGTCAGAGCCTAGATAAGGAAACGCCGATGAGCGCCAGCACAACTGCAACAACACGTCACGACTGGGCCTTGGCCGAAGTGAAGGCACTGTTCCAGCAACCGTTCAATGACCTGCTGTTCCAGGCGCAGACCGTACACCGCGCGCACTTCGACCCAAACCGCGTGCAAGTCTCGACGCTGCTGTCGATCAAAACCGGCGCCTGCCCGGAAGATTGCAAATATTGTCCGCAGTCCGGTCACTACAACACCGGCCTGGAAAAACAGAAGCTGATGGAAGTGCAGAAGGTGCTGGAAGAGGCCGCCCGCGCCAAAGCCATCGGCTCGACCCGCTTCTGCATGGGCGCGGCCTGGAAGCACCCGTCGGCCAAGGACATGCCGTATGTGCTGGAGATGGTCAAAGGGGTCAAGGCCATGGGCCTGGAAACCTGCATGACCCTCGGTCGCCTCGATCAGGAGCAGACCGCAGCGCTGGCCCAGGCGGGCCTGGACTACTACAACCACAACCTCGACACTTCGCCTGAGTTCTACACCAGCATCATCACCACCCGTACCTACAGCGAGCGCTTGCAGACCCTGGCCTACGTGCGTGACGCCGGGATGAAGATCTGCTCGGGCGGTATCCTCGGCATGGGCGAGTCGCTCGACGATCGCGCCGGCCTGCTGATCCAGCTGGCCAACCTGCCAGAGCACCCGGAGTCGGTGCCGATCAACATGCTGGTCAAAGTCGCCGGGACCCCGCTGGCCGAAGAAGAAGATGTCGACCCGTTCGACTTCATCCGCATGCTGGCGGTGGCGCGCATCCTCATGCCTAAATCCCATGTGCGTCTGTCGGCTGGCCGCGAGCAGATGAACGAGCAGATGCAGGCCCTGGCCTTCATGGCGGGAGCCAACTCGATTTTCTATGGCGAGAAGCTGTTGACCACTGCCAACCCGCAGGCCGACAAAGACATGCAACTGTTCGCCCGCCTGGGAATCAAGCCCGAAGCGCGCGAAGAGCACGCCGACGAAGTGCACCAGGCGGCCATCGAACAGGCACTGGTCGAGCAGCGCAGCAGCGAGATGTTCTACGACGCAGCGTCTGCCTGAACATGGCCTTCGACTTGACGGCGCGCCTGGCCGAACGGCGCGCCGCCGACCTGTATCGGCAACGCCCGCTGCTGCAAAGCCCGCAGGGGCCGGAGGTGGTGGTCGATGGCCAACCGCTGCTGGCCTTCTGTAACAATGACTACCTGGGCCTGGCCAATCACCCGGAGGTGATCGCCGCCTGGCGCGCCGGTGCCGAGCGCTGGGGTGTCGGCGGTGGTGCTTCGCACTTGGTCATCGGCCACAGTACCCCGCACCACCAGCTCGAAGAAGCCTTGGCCGAACTCACCGGGCGCCCGCGCGCGCTGCTGTTTTCCACCGGCTACATGGCCAACCTCGGTGCGATTACCGCGCTGGTAGGGCAGGGCGATACCATTTTGCAAGACCGCCTCAACCACGCCTCGCTGCTCGATGGCGGGCTGCTCAGTGGGGCGCGCTTCAATCGCTATCTGCACAACGACCCTGACAGCCTGGCCAAGCGCCTGGACAAAGCGACCGGCAACACCCTGGTGGTCACCGATGGCGTGTTCAGCATGGATGGCGACCTCGCCGACCTGCCTGCACTGGCCGAGACCGCTCGGGCCCGCGGCGCCTGGTTGATGGTCGATGATGCCCATGGCCTGGGCACGCTGGGCGCCACCGGTGCTGGCATCGTCGAGCACTTCGGTCTGGGCCTGGACGACGTGCCGGTGCTGATCGGAACCCTGGGCAAGGCCTGCGGCACGGCTGGGGCTTTTGTCGCTGGCAGTGAAGAACTGATCGAGGCGCTGGTGCAGTTCGCCCGGCCCTACATCTATACCACCAGCCAGCCACCAGCCCTGGCCTGCGCCACGCTCAAGAGCCTGGAGTTGCTGCGCCGCGAAAGCTGGCGCCGTGAGCATCTGGCTGCGCTGATCCGCCAGTTCCGTCAAGGCGCCGAGCAGATCGGCCTGCAGCTGATGGACAGCCCAACCCCGATCCAGCCGATCCTGATTGGCGACAGCGCGCGGGCCTTGCGCCTGTCGCGCATGTTGCGTGAGCGCGGGCTGCTGGTGACGGCCATTCGTCCGCCGACCGTGCCGGCCGGCAGCGCGCGTCTGCGCGTTACCTTGAGCGCCGCGCACAGTGAGGCCCAGGTCCAGCTATTGTTGAATGCATTGGCCGAGTGTTATCCACAGCTGGAGTCCGCCGATGCGTAACCGACTGATCCTCTTGCCCGGCTGGGGCCTGGGCACTGCTGCACTGGAGCCGCTGACTGCCAGCCTGCGCGCCCAAGACTCACGCCTACAGGTCGAGTTGATGCCGTTGCCGGAGTTGCCCGAGGGCGATGTGCAGGCGTGGATCGACTACCTGGACCGCAAACTGCCCACTGACACCTGGCTGGGCGGCTGGTCGCTCGGCGGCATGCTCGCCAGCGAGCTGGCGCACAAGCGCGGCGACCACTGCTGCGGGTTACTCACCCTGGCCAGCAACCCCAGCTTCATCAGCCGAGCTGACTGGCCCCACGGCATGGCGCCAGACACTTTCGGCACTTTTCTCGATGGCTGCCGCAGCCATCACCAGGTGACCCTGAAACGCTTTCGCAGCCTGTGTAGCGAAGGCGCGCAGATGCCGCGCACTCTGTTGCGCCAACTCGGCGTCGGAGTGCCGGACACCGACCCGCTGTACCTGGCCAGCGGCCTTGAGGTGTTGGCCAAGCTCGATACCCGTACAGCCCTGGAACAGTACGCCGGGCCACAGCTGCACCTGTTCGCCGGGAGCGATGCGCTGGTGCCGGCTGAGGCGGCCAAAGCCTTGAGCGAGTTGTTGCCCGATGTCGAGGTGGGTTTGGTCGAAGAAAGCTCCCACGCCTTCCTGCTGGAATACCCACAGGAGCTTGCGGCGGGCATCAAGAGTTTTTTGCATGAGAGTGGTGATGACTGATCTTTCCCAGCCAAGCCTGCCCGGCAGCTTGCCCGACAAGCGCCAGGTAGCGGCATCGTTTTCCAAGGCGGCAGCCAGTTATGACAGTGTCGCGGCGTTGCAGCGGGCGGTCGGCGAGGCGTTGCTCGAACTGCTGCCCGCTGATCTGACGCCGTCGAGCTGGCTCGACCTGGGCAGCGGCACCGGCTACTTCAGCCGCGCCCTGGCCGAGCGTTTTGCCGCAGCACTGGGGGTGGCGGTGGACATCGCCGAAGGCATGCTTGGCCACGCGCGCGGCCACGGTGGTGCTCACTTTCATGTAGCCGGCGATGCCGAGCGCCTGCCCTTGCAGGCAGAAAGCGTCGACCTGGTGTTCACCAGCCTGGCGGTGCAGTGGTGCAGCCAGTTCTCCAGTGTGCTCAGCGAAGCGCAGCGGGTATTGCGCCCAGGCGGTGTGCTGGCGTTCAGCAGTCTATGCGTGGGCACCCTGGAGGAGCTGCGCGCCAGCTGGCAGGCCGTCGATGGCATGGTCCACGTCAACCGCTTCCGCCGTTTCGAGGATTACCAGCGCCTGTGCGGCGAGAGTGGCCTGCACCTGCTTGGCCTTGAGCGCCGCGCCCATGTCCTGCATTACCCGGATGTACGAAGCCTGACCCATGAGCTCAAAGCCCTCGGCGCGCACAACCTCAACCCCGGACGCCCCTCGGGGTTGACCGGGCGGGCGCGGATGCAGGGTTTGTTGCAGGCCTACGAGCAGTTCCGCCAGGCCCAGGGCCTGCCTGCCACCTATCAAGTGGTTTATGGTGTGCTGCGCAAGCCATTGCAGCCTGGGGAGTGACATGAGCAAGGCCTATTTCATCGCCGGAACCGACACCGACGTCGGCAAGACCACCATCGCCGCCGGCCTTTTGCATGCGGCCAGGCTGCAAGGGCTGAGCACCCTCGGCGCCAAGCCGGTAGCGTCCGGGTGTGCGGTGACTGCCAAGGGGTTGCGCAATGCCGATGCGCAGGCGCTGATCGACGAAAGCACGTTCAAGCTGGCCTATGAGCAGGTCAACCCGTTTGCTTTCGAGCCGGCCATCGCCCCTCATCTGGCGGCGCGGGAAGCTGGAATCGCGCTCGGCGTACCTGCGCTGCTGGCAGCTATGCAGGCTGTGCTCAAGCAGGACGCGGACTTCACCCTGATCGAAGGCGCCGGTGGCTGGCGGGTGCCGCTGTCTGATCACGCCAATCTGTCCGATCTGGCGATTGCCCTGAAGCTGCCGGTGATTTTGGTGGTGGGGGTGCGTTTGGGCTGCATCAACCATGCGCTGCTCAGTGCCGAGGCGATTGCTCGGGATGGGCTGCAATTGGCCGGGTGGGTGGCGAACATCATCGAGCCGCGGACTTCGCGCTTGGAAGAGAACCTTGCCAGCCTGGCTGAGCGGCTCCCGGCGCCTTGTCTGGGGCGGGTGCCCAAGCTTAAGCAGGCCAGTGGTGCTGCGGTGGCTGAATACCTGCAGTTGGATTTGCTGGATTAGTTTGGGCAAGGCTAGGCCGCGGAGTTTGACGGATATGCCTCGGGTCTATCAGCTGGCACTAGGCTATTAGGGATTTAAACGGGCCTTTTCGCCCTAGGGCTGCTTTAATGAAGCCTGTTCGTTATCCAGCGTCATTGGAGTTTTGACATGGAAATCACCGGTAGCTCCGCCTACTACGCGGGTCTCGGCGCCATCCAGGCCGGGCAGAACCGCGTCGATCAGGCCGCCAGCCAAATCGCCAACCAAAGCGTTGAGCGCAACGCCACCAGCCAGTCCAGCGACTATCAGGCCGAGCGCCTGCGCGCTGTCGATCGCAGTCAGCAAATGGATCTGGCCACCAGCACCGTGCAACTGGCGCTGGGCAAAAATGAAGTCGAACTGGGCGTGAAAGTCGCCAAGGCTTCCGATGAAATGCTCGGCAGGTTCATCGACACCTACGCCTGATTGCAGGTACCACAACTTTCTCGTGGGAAACGTTCTCGTGGAAGCGGGCTTGCCCCGCGATTGCGCCAGCCCTGATCACGTGGTCGAAGGCTCGGATGTCATCGCGAGCCAAGCCCGCTCCCATGTTTGTTTGGCCGTGGCATAAATGCCCTGTTTCGCGACGTAAATGGCACCATAGTCCCTCCTTGACATTACCGGCCCCTAAACGTAAGTTTCAAACAACTGTTTGACCGAAAGCCACCAAGAGCTGGTCGGTATCAGCGGTCACCCCACCGGACTCCTCAAGAGGTTCATCGCAATGCCTGAATACAAAGCCCCCTTGCGTGATATTCGCTTCGTTCGCGACGAGCTGCTCGGCTATGAAGCGCACTATCAAAGCCTGCCGGGTTGCGAGGACGCCACGCCCGATATGGTCAACGCGATTCTTGAGGAAGGCGCGAAATTCTGTGAGCAGGTGCTGGCCCCGCTGAACCGCGTTGGTGACCTGGAAGGCTGCACCTGGAGCGAGTCGGGCGTTAAAACCCCCACCGGCTTCAAGGAGGCCTACAAGCAGTTCGTCGAAGGTGGCTGGCCGAGCCTGGCCCATGACGTCGACCACGGCGGCCAAGGCTTGCCTGAGTCGCTGGGCCTGGCGGTGAGCGAGATGGTCGGTGAGTCGAACTGGTCGTGGGGCATGTACCCAGGCCTGTCGCACGGCGCCATGAACACCATCTCCGAGCACGGCACCGCCGAGCAGCAAGAGACCTACCTGACCAAGCTGGTGACTGGCGAATGGACCGGCACCATGTGCCTGACCGAGCCGCACTGCGGCACCGACCTGGGCATGCTGCGGACCAAGGCCGAACCACAGGCTGATGGCTCCTACAAAGTGTCCGGCACCAAGATCTTCATTTCCGCTGGCGAGCACGACATGGCCGATAACATCGTCCACATCGTCCTGGCTCGCCTGCCTGATGCCCCAGCGGGCACCAAAGGTATCTCGCTGTTCATCGTGCCCAAGTTCCTGCCGACCGCCGATGGCGGCGTGGGCGAGCGCAATGGCGTCAGCTGTGGTTCGCTCGAGCACAAGATGGGCATCCACGGTAACGCCACCTGCGTAATGAACTTCGACAGCGCCACCGGCTACCTGATCGGCCCCGCCAACAAGGGCCTCAATTGCATGTTCACCTTCATGAACACCGCTCGCCTGGGTACCGCGCTGCAAGGCCTGGCCCACGCTGAAGTGGCGTTCCAGGGGGGCTTGAAGTACGCCCGTGATCGCCTGCAAATGCGCTCGCTGACTGGCCCCAAGGCTCCGGACAAGGCCGCTGACCCGATCATCGTCCACCCCGACGTGCGGCGTATGCTGCTGACCATGAAGGCCTTCGCCGAAGGCAACCGCGCGATGGTCTACTTCACCGCCCAGCAGGTCGATATCGTCAAGTACAGCCAGGATGAAGAGGCCAAGAAAAAGGCCGACGCCCTGCTGGCGTTCCTGACTCCGATCGCCAAGGCGTTCATGACCGAAGTCGGTTTCGAAGCCGCCAACCACGGTGTGCAGATCTACGGTGGCCATGGCTTCATCGCCGAGTGGGGCATGGAGCAGAACGTGCGCGACAGCCGTATCTCGATGCTGTACGAAGGCACCACCGGCATCCAGGCCCTGGACCTGCTCGGGCGTAAGGTGCTGATGACCCAAGGCGAAGCGCTCAAGGGCTTCACCAAGATCGTCCACAAGTTCTGCCAGGCTCAAGAAGGCAATGAGTCGGTCAAGGAGTTCGTCGAGCCACTGGCGGCGATCAACAAGGAATGGGGCGAGCTGACCATGAAGATCGGCATGGCCGCCATGAAGGACCGTGAGGAAGTCGGCGCCGCTTCGGTCGACTACCTGATGTACTCCGGCTACGCTTGCCTTGCGTACTTCTGGGCCGACATCGCCCGCCTGGCGGCTGAGAAACTGGCTGCTGGCACCAGCGAAGAGGCGTTCTACACCGCCAAGCTGCAGACTGCGCGCTTCTACTTCCAGCGCATCCTGCCACGTACCCGCACCCACGTCGCAGCCATGCTGTCCGGCGCTGGCAACCTGATGGCGATGGACGAAGAGCATTTCGGCCTGTCGATCTAAGCCCAGCGGCTGTACGAAAAACCGCCTGCCCTCACCGGCAGGCGGTTTTTTGCTTTTAGCACTACAAAAATCCTGTGGGAGCGGGCTCGTCCCGCGATGGCGCTTGCCCAGACAGCATCGTTGAACCTGCTGACGCCATCGCGGGCAAGCCTGCTCCTACAGGCGCTGTTGTATCTGGTAACGAGAAAACCTCAAGGAGCAGGGCCAATCTGCCGTTAAACACCCGGTGTATTCATCTATTCATGTGCGCTGCCGATGAACTAAAGGCACAATGCCATTATTGATCTGCCGGGTCGGAGATTACCCTTGTTTCAACTATCCGCTGTACGCGTGAGCCATTTCCTACCGTCGCTGGTGTTGCTGGTGTCGGGGCTCGCGGCGGCTTACGTGCGAGACCTCAGCGTCTTCTTCACGTCGCTGTTCAATGTCCTGCCCACCTTGGTCCTGTTGCTGGGCGGTGCCTACTGCGCGGTATACCGCCGCCAGCGGGAACTGTTCCTGATGGTCACGGTGTACATCGCCTACTTCTTGCTCGATACCCAGACCGACTTCTACCGCGATAACGGTCGGGTACGTGAAGACGCCGCCGTCATCTTCCATCTTGTGTGCCTACTGTTGCCGGCATTGTTCGGCTTATTCGCGGCTTGGCAGGAACGCACCCATCTGGCCCAGGACATGCTGGCCCGGTTTGCCGTGCTGTTCGCGGTCGGCAGCGTAGCGGTGGCCCTTGAGCAGAGCTTTCCGGACGCCCTGCTGGCCTGGCTGGCAGAGATTCGCTGGCCCTCGCTGCATGGTCAGTGGATGAGTCTGATCCAGTTGGCCTACCCACTGTTCTTCGGCGTGTTCATCTTGTTGGTGGTGCAGTACCTGCGCCAGCCACGGCCACTGCATGCGGCGCAGATCATTGGTCTGATCGGTATTTTCTGGATGCTGCCCAAAACCTTCATCCTGCCGTTCACCCTGAACATCATGTGCAGTCAGGTGATGCTGATGATCGCGGCGGCGGTTTCCCACGAGGCCTACCAGATGGCCTTCCGTGACGAGCTGACCGGCCTGCCGGGTCGTCGCGCCCTGAACGAGCGGATGCAGCGCCTTGGCCGCAACTATGTGATCGCCATGACCGACGTCGATCACTTCAAGAAATTCAACGACACCCATGGCCACGATGTCGGTGACCAGGTGCTGCGCCTGGTCGCCAGCCGCCTGTCCAAAGTCACCGGTGGCGGTAGGGCTTATCGCTACGGGGGCGAGGAGTTTGCCTTGGTGTTCGCTGGCAAGACCGCTGAGGAGTGCATGCCGCATCTGGAAGCGGTGCGCGAGATGATCGCCAACTATGCTATCCAGCTGCGTGACCAGAACAATCGTCCGCAGGATGATTCGGCAGGGCGCCAGCGCCGTGCTGGTGGGGCCAACAGCACGGTGTCGGTGACCATCAGTATTGGTGTCGCCGAACGCCTGGGAGATCACCGCAACCCAGAAGCGGTGCTCAAATCGGCGGATGAAGCGCTCTACAGCGCTAAAGGTGCAGGGCGCAATTGCGTGATGATGTTCGGTCAGCAATCGCGGCGCGGGGCGGTGCGAATGGCGTGACCGTTGGTGACTTATTGGTCATGTGATGACCCTATGTCTCGCAAAAGTTGTTCGGTTACACTGCCCTCATCCCAGTGCCGCGGTCCTGCGTGACCGCCCCGACCCTACTAGCGAGAGGTTGTCATGGCTGACTATAAAGCGCCCCTGCGCGATATGCGCTTCGTTCTCAATGAAGTCTTCGACGTGGCCACGCTCTGGTCGCAGCTGCCCGAACTTGCCGAGGCGGTCGACCAAGACACGGCCATGGCCGTGTTGGAAGAAGCGGGCAAGGTCACCAGCAAGTCCATCGCGCCCTTGAGCCGCTCTGGCGATGAAGAGGGCTGCCATTGGGACAACGGCGCAGTGCGCACCCCAGCCGGTTTCATCGATGCCTACAAGACCTACGCCGAAGGCGGTTGGGTCGGCGTTGGCGGCGACCCGCAGTTCGGCGGCATGGGCATGCCCAAGGCGATCTCGGCCCAGGTCGAGGAAATGGTCAACGCCTCCAGCCTGGCCTTCGGCTTGTACCCGATGCTGACGGCTGGCGCTTGCCTGTCGATCAATGCTCACGCCAGTGAAGCGCTGAAAGAGCAGTACCTGCCGAACATGTATGCCGGCGTTTGGGCCGGCTCCATGTGCCTGACCGAGCCCCATGCGGGCACCGATCTGGGGATTATCCGCACCAAGGCCGAGCCCCAGGCCGACGGCAGCTACAAGGTCAGCGGCACCAAGATCTTCATCACCGGCGGTGAGCACGACCTGACCGAGAACATCATTCACCTGGTGCTGGCCAAGTTGCCAGATGCCCCGGCTGGGCCCAAGGGCATCTCGCTGTTCCTGGTGCCGAAGTTCCTGGTCAATGCGGATGGCAGCCTGGGCGCGCGCAACCCGGCCACCTGCGGCTCGATCGAGCACAAGATGGGTATCCAGGGCTCGGCTACCTGCGTGATGAACTTCGACGAGGCGGTCGGTTACCTGGTGGGTGAGCCCAACAAAGGCCTGGCGGCGATGTTCACCATGATGAACTACGAGCGCCTGGGTGTGGGCATTCAGGGCCTGGCTTCGGCCGAGCGCTCTTACCAGAACGCCGTCGAGTACGCCCGCGACCGCCTGCAAAGCCGCTCGCCCACTGGCCCGCAGGCCAAGGACAAGGTGGCCGATCCGATCATCGTCCATCCGGATGTGCGGCGCATGCTGCTGACCATGAAGGCACAGATCGAAGGTGGCCGAGCGTTCTCCACCTATGTCGCGATGCAGTTGGACAGCGCCAAATACAGTGAAGACCCCGTCACCCGCAAACGCAGTGAGGAGCTGGTTGCGCTGCTGACCCCGGTGGCCAAGGCCTTCCTCACCGACCTGGGCCTGGAGTGCACCGTGCACGGCCAGCAGGTGTTCGGCGGCCACGGCTACATCCGTGAATGGGGCCAGGAGCAGCTGGTGCGCGATGTGCGCATCACGCAGATCTACGAAGGTACCAATGGCATTCAGGCCCTCGACCTGATGGGGCGCAAGGTGGTGGGCAGCGGCGGCGCGTTCTATCGCCTGTTCGCTGACGAGATTCGTCAATTCATCGGTACTGCCGGGGCAGATCTGGGCGAGTTCACTCAGCCGTTGGGCGCTGCCTTGGAACAGCTCGATGGGCTGACTGAGTGGGTACTGGAGCAGGCCAAGGCTAATCCGAACGAGATTGGTGCGGCGTCGGTGGAGTACCTGCACGCCTTTGGTTATGTCGCTTACGCCTATATGTGGGCGTTGATGGCGCGGGCTGCCAAGGCGGGTGAGGGGGATGAAGCGTTCTATGGCGCCAAGCTTGGCACTGCGCGGTTCTACTTTGCCCGATTGCTGCCGCGGGTGGATTCGCTTGTGGCTTCGGTGAAGGCCGGGAGTGAGTCGCTGTACCTGCTGGATGCTGCGCAGTTTTGATAATTCTGGGTCCGCTGCGCGGCCCTTCGCGGGACAAGCCCGCTCCCACAGGTACGGCGGCGCCCGTCAGAGCGGCGCTATCCCTGTGGGAGCGGGCTTGTCCCGCGAAGGGCCGCAAAAGCGGACCCAAGATTAGGGCTGACAAAAAATGACTTACATTTGTAAGCATTCTCTTACGCAACGTGGTGACTTTTCGCCTCTTTCATAAGATTGGATCCACGGTTAATCTTTCTTACATGGACGGAGCGTAGGAAGCGCAAAGGACAGAACAGGGACACGTAGGAGTTCCTGCCAGGGTGGCGGGACGATAGGGATGTCAGGGAAACAGTCTGGAAAACCCCGCTTCGGCGGGGTTTTCTTTGTGCGCGTGTTTTTATCCCAACACGTCCAATGGCGAAACGCCCAGCGCACGGGCGTCGGTTTCTTGTTCCAGCAGCGTGCGCAGCAGCTCCACAGACGCCTGCTGGCGCTGGGCATCGCGAAACACCAAACCCACCTTGAGCGGTACTCGTGGCTCGCTCAGCGGCTTCCACAGCAGCTCCTGATCGTCTTCGGCAGCATCCTTGGCCCGCCCCGGCAGAATGGTCGCCAGCGAAGTGTGCGCCAGGCTGTCGAGAATCCCGCCCATGTTGTTCATCTCGGCCTGCACCTGCGGCCGCCGCCCCTGGTTGGCCAACTGTTCTTTCCAGATCTGCCGGATCTGAAACTCCTCGCCCAGCATCAGCATGGGCAATTCGGCGGCTTGTCTGATCGAGACCTTCTTGAAGTCTTTCAAGGGATGGGTATTGGGGATGACCAGCTGCAGCTCATCTTCGTACAGCATCAAACCATGCAAGCCGGGCTGTCGTGGCGGCAGGTAGCTGATGCCGATGTCCAGGTTGCCATTGAGCAGCCGCCGTTCGATCTCCAGCCCCGACAGTTCATAGATCTGCACGACCAAATGCGGCTGGGCCTTGCGTACCCGCTCCAGCAACTGCGGCACCAGGCTTGGCCGCACGGTCTGCAGCACGCCGATGGCCAGGGTGCGCAGCGACTGGCCCTTGAAGTTGCGCATGGCCTCATGCGCCCGCTGCAAGCCATCGAGCAGCGGCTGCGCATGGTTGTACAGGGTGTGCGCGGCAAGGGTCGGCAACAGGCGCTTGTTACTGCGCTCGAACAGGCTCAGGTCGAGGCTATGTTCCAGCTGCCGGATCTGTTGCGACAGGGCGGGTTGCGACAGCGACAGGCGCTCGGCGGCACGGCCCACGTGGCCTTCCTCGTACACCGCGACGAAATAGCGCAGTTGGCGAAAATCCATAAGTAACACTTATCGAAAAAGCTGGAAAAACGAAATGGCCGCGTGGCCGCTAAGCCCCTAGTCTATCGCCGTATTCAAGCGCTACACAGCGATCATTTGACCGATTGTTACCGCTGATGAAAAACACTTTTGATAGGCAAGGCTAAAAGATCGGTTTTAGGCCTGATCAATACTTTCCGGCATATGACCGGACCTTGACCGCCATCTTGCGTGATGAGTTGGAGCCCTGATGAACCTGTTCAACCTGCGCCGCTCGGCCGCTGTCGTTGCCGAGCCCAAGCGTGCAGCGGCAATCGAGCCGCAGGCGGCAACGTTGTCTCGCGAGCGGTTGATGCCGAGCGCCGAGCGCGCGCCGCAGGTGTTCGTGCGTGGCCAGGGTTCCTGGCTGTGGGACGACGACGGCCATGCTTATCTGGATTTCACCCAGGGCTGCGCGGTCAACAGCCTCGGCCATAGCCCCAGCGTGTTGGTCAAGGCACTGGGTAACCAGGCCCAGGCGTTGATCAACCCCGGTGCGGGCTTTCACAGCCGAGGGTTGCTGGAACTGGTCAATCGCCTGTGCCAGAGCACCGGCAGTGATCAGGCGTACTTGCTCAACAGTGGCGCCGAGGCCTGCGAGGGTGCGATCAAGCTGGCGCGCAAGTGGGGCCAGCTCCATCGTAACGGCGCCTACCACATCATCACTGCCAGCCAGGGCTGCCATGGTCGCAGTCTGGGCGCGCTGTCGGCGTCCGACCCGCTGCCTTGCAACCGCTGCGAACCCGGTCTGCCGGGCTTTAGCAAGGTGCCGTTCAACGACCTGGCAGCGCTGCATGCTGCGGTCGACTCGCGCACTGTGGCGATCATGTTGGAGCCTATCCAGGGCGAGGCCGGGGTCATCCCGGCCACTCGTGAGTACCTCAAGGGGGTCGAGCAGCTGTGCCGCGAGCTGGGCATCCTGCTGATCCTCGACGAAGTGCAGACCGGCATTGGTCGCTGCGGCGCCTTGTTGGCCGAGCAAACCTACGACGTGCGTGCCGACATCATCACCCTCGGCAAAGGCCTGGGTGGCGGCGTGCCGCTGGCGGCCTTGCTGGCCCGGGGCACTGCCTGCTGCGCCGAACCTGGCGAGCTGGAAGGCAGTCATCATGGCAATGCGCTGATGAGCGCCGCGGGCCTGGCGGTATTGCGCACGGTGCTCGAACCGGGGTTCTTCGAGCACGTCCAGGACAGTGGCCGGCACTTGCGCGAGGGCTTGAGCCGCCTGGCCGGTCGCTATGGCCAGGGCGAGGTACGCGGGCAAGGCTTGCTGTGGGCGTTGCAGTTGCAAGAAGACCTGGCTCAGGAGCTGGTCGAGGCGGCGCTGCACGAAGGCTTGTTGCTCAATGCGCCGCAGGCGGATGTGGTGCGCTTCTCTCCGGCGCTAACCGTGAGCAAAGGCAATATTGACGAGATGCTGCTGCGCCTGGCTCGGGCTTTCGCCCGCCTGCATGCACAGCAGCATAACCGCCGCGAGGTGCCGGCCTGACCGGCCACCCGGGCATACAGAATTTCAACGAACCGTCTCGCGTTCCTGCGCATCGCCCTTGGCCTGCTTCATTTGGCCCGGGGCGTTTTTTTGCCTGTCGATTGTGTGTGGAACCTCTGGGCAGGGCGGCTAGTCTCTGTTTAAACCCTTTCACGGAGAGACCTGCATGGACTTCATTCGCATCATCATCGCGATTCTTCTGCCGCCGCTGGGGGTATTCCTTCAGGTTGGGTTTGCCGGGGCGTTCTGGCTGAATATCTTGCTGACCCTGTTGGGCTACATTCCCGGCATCGTGCACGCGGTGTACATCATCGCCAAGCGCTGAGTCAGCACGCGTGACTTCGCAGGCACAGCGCGGTTCCCGTAGGGGCTGGCTTGCCTGCGAGCAGCTGCGCAGCAGCCGCAATACCTACCAGCCCAACACCCGGCAATAAAACCTCCACTCCTCTTCCAAGGCATGCGCCAGGTTCTCGGCCTTACGGAACCCATGCCGCTCCCCAGCATAAAAATGCCCTTCAGCCTCAACCCCATTGGCCTTGAGCGCCGTCAACATATCCCGGGTTTGGGCGGGCACCACGACCGCATCCAGCTCGCCCTGGAAGAAGATCACCGGCGCTTTGATCTGATCGGCATGCAACAAAGGCGTGCGTTGCCGGTAGCGCTCGGCATCGACCTCAGGGTTACCAATCAGCCAGTCCAGATAATCTCCTTCGAACTTGTGTGTCGCCCGCCCCAATGCCAGCGGATCGCTGACCCCGTACAGGCTGGCACCGGCGCGGAATACATCGTGGAAGGCCAGGGCGCACAAGGTCGTGTAGCCCCCGGCGCTGCCGCCACGAATGAACGCCTTGTGCGGATCGATCAGGCCCAGCCCTGCAAGGTGCGCCACCGCAGCACAGGCATCCTCCACATCGATCTCGCCCCAGCGCAGGTGCAGTGCCTGGCGATACGCCCGCCCATAGCCACTGCTACCGCGATAGTTGAGGTCGGCCACGGCAAAGCCGCGCTGGGTCCAGTACTGGATGCGCGCATCCAGCACGGGGTAGCACGCTGAGGTCGGGCCGCCGTGGATGAACAGCACCAGCGGCGCGGCGCCTTGGCCACGCATGGCGGGATAGAAAAATCCATGGGCCTGGCCATCGCCACTGGGATAGCGGATTGGCTGAGGACGGCTGACCCGCTCGGCGGGCAGGGGTAGGCCGCCACCGGCCAGAACGCGAATCTGTTGGCTAGCCCGCTCGATCGCGATGACCGCAGGCGGGCTGATTGGCGATGCCGCGATGGCATAAAGATAATTCTCATCCATCGCCAGGCTGCGAAAGCGTGTGTAGTCGCTGGCGTAGCGCTGTACCTGATGGCCCTCTGTGCGCAACCCAAGGTGACCGAAGCCTTCCTCGAACCAGGTAGCCAGGTAGGCCTCAGGGCTGAGCGCTATCCAGGTGCTGGCGCCCAGTTGCCAGGGCGCGGCGGCGTGGTCGGCAGCCTTGGCGGGCAAGGCTTGCCATTGGCCGTCGAGCTCAGCCCAGGGTTGCCAGAAACCATTACGATCGCACAGGCAATAGAGCCGGCCTTGCCCATCGAAGCGCGGTTGCTGCAGTGACTGGTCCTGGTCGCCATCACCGGCTACGCAACGCGACGGACCCCAGCCGCCCAGGCTCTCGCGCTCACGGCACATAAGCCGGGTGCGGGTCCAGGGCTGCGCGGGGCGATCCCATTCAATCCAGGCCAGGCGCTGGCCGTCGTCGCTCAAGGTCGGCGAGGCGTAGAAGTCGGCGCCTTCTGCCAACACTTCGCGGTCTTCGCCTTCGAGGCTGACCAGGCGATGCTCGACGCTTGCGGCGTGCAACTCCTCGACTGCCAGCAGGCGATCATCGCGCCACAGCACATCACCATAGCGACGGTCAGCCGCTTGAGTGAGTGCTCTGGGCGCCGAGCCATCGAGCGCCTGGGTATAGACCTGTTGATCGGCCTCGTTGACGAACACCAGCCCATCGCCACCCAGGCAGAAGCTGCCGCCGCCATACTCATAGACCCGGCTGCGCACGCTGAAACCCTCTGGAGTCAGGCAGTGGGCCTGTTGATTGCGCCAGTGCCATAGCCGGCACGCGCCATCGGCGGGGCGAAACTCGTTCCAGAGCAAACCAGCGGCGCCGACCTTGAGGTCAGCGAAATCGGTACCGGCCGCTACGGCCTGGGCGGCGCTGAAGTCAGCCGCGGACGATGACACGTGAGTTGCGCTCATTGCGGAAAGTCAGCTCTTCAATGGCCAATTGGGCGTGCTCGGCGTCTTCGCGTGCCTTGAGGATGATGCCGTGATCAGGCGACTTGGCGCACACCGGGTCGGCGTTGCTGGCATCCCCTGTGAGCATGAAGGCTTGGCAGCGGCAGCCGCCGAAGTCCTTTTCCTTTTCATCGCACGAGCGGCACGGTTCGGGCATCCAGTCGTAGCCGCGAAAGCGGTTGAAACCGAACGAGTCGTACCAGATGTGCCTGAGGTCATGATCGCGCACGTTGGGGAACTGCACCGGCAATTGGCGCGCGCCGTGACAGGGCAGGGCGGTGCCGTCCGGGGTGACGGTGAGGAAGATGCTCCCCCAGCCGTTCATGCAGCCCTTGGGGCGTTCTTCGTAGTAATCGGGGGTAACGAAGATCAGCTTGCACGGGTTGCCGGCAGCCTTGAGCTGGTCGCGGTATTGATTGGTGATGCGCTCGGCCCGCTCCAGCTGCGCGCGCGTTGGCAGCAGGCCAACCCGGTTGAGGTGGGCCCAGCCGTAGAACTGGCAGGTGGCGAGCTCGACGAAGTCGGCCTCCAGGGCGATGCACAGCTCGATGATGCGGTCGATCTTGTCGATGTTATGCCGATGGGTGACGAAGTTGAGCACCATGGGGTAGCCGTGGGCTTTGACTGCCCGGGCCATCTCCAGCTTTTGCGCGAAGGCCTTCTTCGAGCCGGCCAGCAGGTTGTTCACCTGTTCGTCGCTGGCCTGGAAACTGATCTGGATATGGTCCAGCCCGGCTTTCTTGAAGTCAGCGATGCGCTGCTCGGTCAGGCCGATGCCGGAGGTGATCAGGTTGGTGTAGTAGCCCAGGCGCCGCGCCTCGCCGATCAGTTCGGCCAGATCCTGGCGCACCAGCGGCTCACCGCCGGAAAAGCCCAGCTGAGCGGCGCCCATTTCGCGCGCCTCGGCCATCACCTTGAACCACTGCTCGGTGCTCAGCTCCTGGCCTTGGGCAGCGAAGTCCAGGGGGTTGGAGCAGTACGGGCATTGCAGCGGGCAGCGGTAGGTCAGCTCGGCCAGCAGCCACAGCGGCAAGCCGACGGGCGGTTTCGCCGGCACCTCAGGCGAGGACGATCCAGTGTTCGGCACGGGCCACCTCCATGAACTGCTCGATGTCATCGGCGACTTCGGGCACGTCGGGGAACTGCTGCGAAAGCTCGGCGATGATCGCCGCCACATCCCGCTGGCCATCGATCAGCCCGCCGATCAGCGCGGCGCTTTCGTTGAGCTTGATCATGCCCTCGGGGTATAGCAGGACATGGCCTTTTTGCGCCGGCTCGTACTGATAACGATAGCCAGGGCGCCAGTTGGGAACCAGTTGGCGATTGAAGCTCATAGGGCAATCCCCTTGTGCCAGACCCGCTCGCGGGTGACGGAGTGATAAGGCGGACGGTGCAGTTCGTAGGCCATGCTCATGGCATCGAGCATGCTCCAGAGGATATCCAGCTTGAACTGCAGGATCTCCAGCATGCGCTCCTGACCCTCGCGGGTGGTGTAGTGCTGCAAGGTGATCGCCAAGCCGTGCTCGACATCGCGGCGCGCCTGGCCCAGGCGCGTGCGGAAGTACTCGTAGCCGGCAGGATCGATCCACGGGTAGTGCTGTGGCCAGCTGTCCAGCCGTGACTGGTGGATCTGCGGGGCGAACAGCTCGGTCAGCGAGCTGCTGGCCGCTTCCTGCCAGCTGGCGCGGCGGGCAAAGTTGACATAGGCGTCGACGGCGAAGCGCACGCCCGGCAGCACCAGCTCCTGGGAGCGCAACTGATCTGGGTCGAGCCCGACTGCCTGGCCTAGTCGCAGCCAGGCCTCGATGCCACCGTCTTCACCCGGGGCGCCGTCGTGGTCGAGCAGGCGCTGGATCCACTCGCGGCGTACTTCGCGGTCTGGGCAGTTGGCCAGGATCGCCGCATCCTTCATCGGGATGTTGACCTGGTAGTAGAAGCGATTGGCCACCCAGCCCTGGATCTGCTCGCGGCTGGCGCGGCCTTCATACATCGCCACGTGGTAGGGGTGATGAATGTGGTAGAAGGCGCCCTTGGCGCGCAGGGCCTGCTCGAACTCGGCAGGGGACATCGGCGTTGCGTCGCTCATCAGGGCCTCCTACAGCTCGATGCTCATGCCGTCGAAGGCGACTTCCACGCCCCGGCGGACCACCTCGGCCCGCTCGGGCGAGTCTTCATCGAGAATCGGGTTGGTGTTGTTGATGTGGATAAGTACCTTGCGCTGGCGGGCGAAGTCATCGAGCACCTCGAGCATGCCGCCGGGGCCGTTTTGCGCCAGGTGGCCCATCTCGCGACCGGTGCGCGTGCCGACACCGCGGCGCTGCATTTCATCATCCTCCCACAGCGTGCCGTCGACCAGCAGGCAGTCGGCGCCGTGCATCATCTCCAGCAGCTTGGCGTCGACCTGGCCCAGCCCCGGGGCGTAGAACAGCTTGCCGCCGGTGCGCAGGTCTTCGACCAGCAGGCCGAGGTTGTCGCCTGGGTGCGGGTCGAAGCGGTGCGGCGAGTAGGGCGGGGCGGCGCTGCGCAGCGGGAACGGGGTGAACTTGAGGTTGGGGCAGGCGTCGATGACGAAGCTGCCTTCGAGCTCGATGCGGTTCCACACCAGGCCGCCGTTCCAGTGGCTGAGCATGTTGAACAGCGGGAAGCCGGTGGTCAGGTCCTGGTGGACCATGTCGGTGCACCAGACCTGATGCGGGCAACCTTCGCGCAGGCTGAGCAGGCCGGTGGTGTGGTCGATCTGGCTGTCGAGCAGGACGATCGCGTTTATCCCGGTGTCGCGCAGGGCGCGCGCCGGTTGCATCGGGGCGAAGGCTTGCAACTGGGCACGGATGTCCGGCGAGGCGTTGCACAGGATCCAGTGCTCGCCGTCATCGGACAGGGCAATCGATGACTGGGTGCGCGCCGTGGCACGCAACGAGCCGTCACGAAAACCCTTGCAGTTGACGCAGTTGCAGTTCCACTGGGGGAATCCGCCACCGGCGGCGGAGCCGAGAATCTGGATGTACATGGCTGCTCTCTATCCGAACTAGCGGAAAAACCTGTAGTGAAAAAACGCGAACGCCCCGGCGGACCGAGGCGTCGAACCGCAAGCAGGGCTTAGCGGTTGGCGAAGTACATGGTCACTTCGAAGCCGATACGCAGGTCAGTGTAAGCAGGTTTGGTCCACATGGGATTACTCCTTCCGGATGGGTCTGGGGGTTGTCAGCTACTTATTTGGTGCCGCCTTGCGCAGGAGGTTCCATTGGCTGGGATTGCGCTATCTTACAAGAAAAATTTGTACCGAAAGGTTAATTCTTTGAAAAGCGCCCTTGCACCTCAGGTAACAATCGACCTGCACTTAGTGCCACTGCGAGCTCGGCGCCGCAGCGTTGGCCAGGCACAACCAGCCGTGATCGGCCGCAAGTAGCGCTTGGCGCAACTCATCCAGTTGCGCTTGAGTGGTGCAGAGAATAGACCTGCGGATTGCACAAAGCTCGTGCGCTTCTGTCGCCAGATAGGTCTGCCATGCCCAGTGCGCGACATCGGCGTTGGGCATGGCAGTTTCTGCGAAACTGTCGGCCAGGGCCTGCTGCGCAGGGCCATCGAGCTTCACCTCTTGATTCAGCAGCGCTAGCAGGTGCTCGAGTATCTGCGTTGGCTTGGCGTGGGGCGATTGCACGCCGAACAGCAGCCCGCCGACCCCATCGATCTGACGAAAGGCACTGAATACGGCATAACCCAGCTGCAACTCGACGCGCAGACGCTGGTACACCGGGCCTTGCAGCAATTGCCCAAGCAGTCGCCCAACACCTTGCAAGGCAGCGGGCAACGGGCAGAACAGCAGCAATGCGTGTTCAGTCCCGGCAACCTCGACCGGCACCCAACGCCGGCCACGCACGCCTCCTGTAGGCGCGGACGCAGGGCGGCCCCAGGATGTGTGCTGCAACACCGCGCCCAAGGCCGCCTGCTCAACAACGCCAAACCCTACTGCCAAACCTTGCCACTGCGCCGAATACCAAATCTGGTCGAGCATGGCCTGATTCGGTTCACAGGCGGGTATCGGCTCCGGCTGCGCTAGCGTCAAGGCATCAGGCAGTCGCTTGAGCAGGGCCCTGATCGGTATCAAGGCGGGCTCATCCGGGCCTGGCGCTTGCCAGCTGCTTTGAGGTGGGCGATGCAACACCTGCAACGCCTCGCCAACGGTTCGAATCACCGCCGCTGGCAGCCCGGCGCAGCGCAGTTGCCAGTAGCGTTGACTGACGCTGAAATCCAGCTGCACAGATGCGCGCTCGGCGCGTTCCGTCAAAGGCCGCAAGGCGTGTTCGAGTACTGCATGCAAGCGTGTTCGCAACGGCGAGACGATCTGCCAGCGCAGGTACAGCGCTGCGAATTGGCGATCGCTTGGCAGACTGTCACTGACGCTCAGGCCTTCAGGCAGAGGCGCGCTGGCGGCGGGAAGTTCGTCTTGCAGGAGTGGATCGGCGCCCGGCAGTTGCCAGTCTGCGTGGCTGTGCAAGGGCAGGCTATCGAGTAGAGCGGCGAAGGCTTTCAGGCCTTGCCCATCGAGTGCCTGGAAAGCGCGGCCGGTACTGTCTCGGCGTGCCAGTTCCAGGGCACCGGCGGCTTGTTCTCGGCTGCGTTGCAAGTCAGCGAACGCTTCATTCAATGGCTGCGTGTCTGCTTCGCGGATGAACTTCAACCAGCCATTGAGTAAGGCTCGCACCTCATCCTGATCCGCGTCCTCGCTTAGGTGCAGACGCACATGCCAGAGCAATTGACCGGCGAAGGCGTGCAGGGTGTCGACTTTGCATGCCTGTAACCAGCCGCGCTTACGCAGCTGCGCTAGCCAGCCGCCCTCCCGACTATCGCTCAGGCAGGCGAGTAATAGCTCAAGTGCGGGTTCCGCGCCTACAGGCAGATGCTGGTGAGCAAACAGCAGGTCCATTTGGCCTGAGCTGGCACGCGGCTGTCGCAGAGGCCCATTGAGCAAGGGTGGCGGCAGGGCTTGGGCGACCCGCTGGCCGCTGGCAAATATGCTGCCGAACTGCCGGCCGAGCGCTTCCAGCTCATCCAGCGGCTGCGGGCCGCTCAGGCTCAAGACAATCTGGCCAGCCTGATAGAAGGTCGCGTGAAAATCGCTGAGCGCCTGCTGAAAGGCCGGATCCTGCAAGGCCAGGCTATGCCGGTTGCCTGCGTGGAAACCACTAAGGGGATGCTGCGCAGACACTGCCTGGAGCAGGGCGAATTGCTGCTGAGCTTCAGGGTTGCGTGACCAGGCAATGAACTCGGCATGGATCACTTCGCGCTCACGGCGCTGGCGCTCGATGCTCAGGTCGGGCTCGGCCAGCATCTGGCACAGACGCTCCAGGCCGCCAGACAGTGCAGCGGGCGGCACCTCGAAGAAGAAGTCGGTGGTGCGCTCGCGGGTACTGGCGTTGACCTGGCCGCTGACACGCTGGACGTAGCGCATCAGGCCGTCTTGCAGCGCAAAGCGGGCGGTGCCGAGGAAGAACAAGTGTTCGAGAAAGTGCGCCAAACCAGGCCATCGTGAAGGCGCGTCATGGCTGCCCGCATGCACCCGCACCGCAGCGGCCGCGCGCTTGAGGCGCGGGGCGTGGCGCAGGGTCAGCTGCAGGCCGTTGGTGAGGGTCAGGTGGCGGATGGCGTCAGGCATGAGGGCTCCGGTGGCGAAGCATCATGCTAGCGCATATCCACGTCATTGATCAGCAGAGGGCCGGGAGCTAGGCCCTGTGGGAGCTGGCGCAGCCTGCGATGGGCAGGGTGATTTCCCTTCAGCCCTGTCGCGGCAGATGCAACTCCCGACGCAGATCGGTCAGGTAGGGAAACGCCTCGCGCCCCTGCACCACTCGCTCGCGCTCCAGATCCGCCAGCAGCTGGCACTCATCGCGCCCGGCCATCGCCAGCAAGCTGCCATCGGGGCCAATGATGCTGCTCTGTCCACAGTAGTGGATTTCATCCTCGGCACCGCAGTAGTTGGCGTACACCAGATAGCACTGGTTCTCCTGCGCACGCGAACGCACGGTCACCTGGCAGACGAAATCGTAAGGCGTCATGTTGGCTGTCGGCACCAGGATCAATTCGGCGCCATCAAGCGCCAAGCGCCGGGCATTCTCCGGAAACTCGATGTCGTAGCAGATCAGCATGCCGACCTTCCAGCCGTCGAGCTCGACCACCGGAAAATGATCCGCACCGGGGCTGAACATGGTCCGATCCAGCTCACCGAACAGGTGAGTCTTGCGGTAGTTGCACAGGCTGCTGCCATGGGCGTTGATCAACTGCACGCTGTTGTAGATCGCGCCGTCTTCGCCGCGCTCTGGGTAGCCATAGGCGATGGCGATGCGATGGGCCTGGGCGATCTCGACCACGGCCATGGCCGATGGGCCGTCATCGGCCTCAGCCAGGCGTTCGACGTGCTCGCTGCCGATGTTGTAGCCGGTCAGGTACATCTCCGGACACACCAGCAACTGCGCGCCGCGGGCTGCTGCCAGTTGCGCCTGGTGTTGCAGGCGCTGTAGGTTGCCGGGCACGTCCAGTGGTCTGGGAGGCCCCTGGAACAGAGCGATGCGCATGCTGCCTCCTTGTCTCAGTCGGCCAGGGCGATCGGCCCGATTTCATCGAACACGTCGCCAGGGCCGGGGTTGTCCGCGTGGGTCTTGCCACCAAAGTGATTCATGATACCCCACACGGCATTGAGCGAGGTCTGCACCGCGCCTTCCACCCAGGCCGGGGTCCACGACACGTCGTCGCCGGCAATGAAAATGCCACGCTGCTCGACTGGCATCTGCGCCTGCATGAAGTGCGCGTACATCCGCTGGTTGTAGCGATAGTGGCCCGGCAGCGCGCCTTTGAATGCACCGAGGAAGTGCGGGTCGGCTTCCCAGGAAATGGTGATAGGGTCGCCGATGATATGCCCGGCGATATCGGTTTTCGGGTAGATCTTTTTCAATGCATCGAGTGCCAGTTGCACGCGTTTTTCCACCGGGTGCGGGAGCATCTTCAGCGCATCGCTCATCCACGCATAGGACAGGCAGATCACCCCTGGTTTATCGTCGCCGTTATCGAACAGGTAGGTACCACGGGTCAGCCGGTCGGTGAGGGTCATGCTCATCAGGTCGCGACCGGTTTCTGGGTCTTTGTCTTTCCAGAACGGCCGGTCGACCATGACGAAGGTTTTCGACGACTGCATGTAGCGGGTGCGGTCCAGGGCCATCCACATCTTCTGCGAGAACAACGACTCTTCACAGTCGATCTGGGTGGTCAGCAGCCAACTCTGGCAGGTCGTCAGCACCGCCGCGTAATGGCGGCAGTCGCCCCAGTTGTCGGTGACTGCCAGGCGGCCGTCGCTGGCGCGGGCAATGCGCTTGACGCCGGTGCGCGGTGCACCGCCGTGCAGCGAGCTCAGGCTGGTACCTTCAGGCCAGTGCGCACAACGCTCCGGCACATGGCGCCAGATGCCCTGCGGCACTTGCTCGACGCCGCCGACCACCAGGTGTTGGTGGTCGTCGCAATTGGTCATCACCACACGGAAGATTTCCAGCATTGAGTTGGGGAAGTCCGAGTCCCAACCACCGGTGCCGAAGCCCACCTGGCCGAACACTTCGCGGTGCTGGAAACTCAGTTTGGCGAAGGCTTTGGAGGTGGCGACGAAGTCGTAGAAAGTGCGGTCGTCCCACAGCGGCACCAGGGTGTTCCACAGTTCTTTCAAGCGAGGCACGTCGCGGTCACGGATAGCCTGCTGGATGTCACCAAAGCGCGCACCGCTTTCCAGGGCGTCGGCCCAGGCATCGGCAACTTCCTGGAACAGGGCCGGCAAGTCGGCGGCTTTTTCCGCGTAGTAGGTCTGGCCTTCCAGATCGATTACCGTGCTGCGTGAGGCAGGGGTGAGCGGGTTGGGGAAGGGTTTGGTTTCCAGGCCCAGCTTGTCGACGTAGTGGTAGAACGCCGTGGACGATACCGGAAAGCGCATTCCGCCCAGCTCGGCGATGATCCCGTCGGTGCCGTTGAAGGCCTGCGAGCGCAGCCGCCCACCCATCTTCGACGCCTCGTAGACCACCGGTTTGAGGCCCAGCTTCATCAGCTCGTAGGCCGCCACCAGCCCGGCGATGCCGGCGCCCACGATCGCCACTTCTTCACCATGACGCGCGGCCGGGATGCTACCCAGGCCAGCCGGGTGTTCCAGCCAATCATCGAAGGCAAAAGGGAAGTCCGGGCCGAAGATGGTGATCGGTTTTTTACCGTCGGCGGGGTGGCGATTGTTGTTGTTCATGTGATGACCTTGCCAGGGGCTGCGCGAGGGGCGGAGCCTGAGTATAGGAAATGCCTGGAGGTGATTTTAGAGGGGAGGTAGTTCGTAATTAAGACTCAACATGATGTCGATATGATCGATAGGTCGTCATTTAGACGCCGATTTGGTTTTAATGACGAATGTGGGTGATGGTCTTTGGTTGGAGGGTTTACCTCTGGGGGGCAGCTTGCTCTTTGCGATTCGCATTTCTGCTAAAGCTGCGATTCCTTCGTGCAGTTCAGTGAAAATATCTCGTTTCATTGCTACAACCTCGTGTGCAGAGGTCGGCAATGTTAATCACCTGTGCCAATGACGCGTAACGTCAAAATGGCTTCGAAAAATTTCCTGGGGCAGCCGTGCCTATGTGGAGAACCGCACTTAGCTAGGAAGCCTCCTACAGACCACAAAAATGTCAGGACGTATCCTACGCGCGCTATCGCCTCGGTCTGGCTGTGCGGGAAATAGTTCATCGCTACCTTCACGGGATCGCCGTATATCGGTGATCGGGCGTGAGAACCCGTCGGTTATTCGTAGAGGCATGCTGTTATGGCAGCTGTGCATGGGCAGGCTTTGCCTGGCCGGAGTCATTGGCCTCTACGAACGCCGGTTCTCACCCCGTGTACGGCTGCCACCCATTTCCGTGAGAAGGGATGGGTAGTGGTCTCCTTGAATCGGCTATGGAGGCTAACCCTGTGAAAAAGATCGTTCCCGATCCACCCCTCAAACTCAACCCGACCACCGAACAACCTTTCAGCACCTGCGAATCCAGCCATCCGCCAGTGTTCCACGTAAGCTCGGGTATCGACGCCGCTGACGCCTTGGTCCACGCCAGTCTGTTGGCCAACGGTATCCGCCAGATCGCAGATGATTACGCCCAACACCATGCTTCGGAATCACACAGCGGCCTGATCTGGACGATCCATCATTCAGCCGAGGCGATCAAAGCCCTGACTGACGCGGTGCTCGACGCGATGGAGCGTTGATGCCCAGGCGCAATTAGTCAGCCCGGCTGCCCGCGGTCCACTTTGCTGCTGAGGATGATCGAGGTGGTGGTTTTCTCCACGCCCTCAAGGCTGCCGATCTGATCGAGCAGTTGGTCCAGTTGCTCGGGAGAATCGCTGTGCAGCCACGCCACATAGTCGAACTCGCCGCTCACCGCGCAAAGTTGCTGCACCTGGCCCATGGCGCTCATGCGCCGCACCACATCCTTGCCCGAACGCGGCTGCACCTTGATCCCGACATAGGCCTGCAGACCACCGCCTATCAGGCGCTGGCCCAAGCGCACGCCATAACCGGTTATAACCTTGCTCTTCTCCAGTCGCGCCAGGCGCGAATTGACCGTGGTGCGGGCAATGCCCAGGTGGCGAGCGAGGGTGGCGACGCTTTCACGGGCGTTGATTTGTAGTAGCGCGATGAGCTGGCGGTCGATTTCATCGAGGGCGATTTGACGGGAGTCTGGCATGACGGCTCTCTGTTCAGAAGGCCATAGACTAGTCAGCCCTTTGCACCTAGAGCAAGGCGGTTGAACAGCGCTTATTGCGCATGGGTTGGCCTATCCAACGAGCAAAGATGGTTTCAGGTCTAAGCTCAGGGAGTAGGCCTGTTTGCCACGCAGGTCTTTGCCAGGGAAATCGTCGCAATGTTGCAGGCGTCACAGATGGAGTAGAACGACAACGGCAGGCCTGAAGTTAAGCAATAAAGTGAGCAGGTCGGCTGGAGCAAACCGTGGCCCGAGGCGCCTTAGCGTCGGTGAAGATTCACCTGTTCGAGAGATGGAAGGGATGACCAAACACAAGGACCTGAGCCGTCTGCAGATCGACGGCGTTTTCTGCATCAGCCTCAAGGAACGCAGCGACCGTCGCGAGTTATTGCAACGAGAGTTTGCTGCAAGTGGGCTGGATATCGAGTTCATGCTGGTGGATCGCGACCAATACAGCCCCGAGCGCGGCTGTTTCGACTCTCACATGAAATGCGCCAGAGCGGCGCTCGAACGCGGCTACCGGCGCATCCTGATTCTTGAAGATGACGCCACCCTGCTTACCTTCGACCCGATCCAGGTCGAGCAGATCAACAGGTTTTTCCAGCGCCGCGACCCTGAGCTGTTCTACCTCGGCGCCAACCTGGGCAAGGTCTGGCTAACGTGGACCCGCGGCATCGCCCGCGTACGCGCCAGGGGCACCCACGCCTACATCCTCTCTGCCCGTGGCTGCCAGCGTCTGCTTGAAGAGGCGCCGTTCAATAACGTCGCTATCGACCGGGTGCTGTCCAAACGCTTCAAAGCCTATATGGCCTTCCCCATGCTCAGCCAGCAGCAGCCTGAAGAAATCGCCTCCAGCGACATCATTGCGGTGCGCTGTCTGGATGGCAAATACCCCGATGCGGCGTACTGGCGGGATAACTGGCGCCGGCAGTACAGCCAAGCACTGCGCAACTTTGGCAAGACGCTGTTGTTGCGCGATCTTTAACGTAGGCGCTGGTGCCGTGAGCCGATTAGATGCGTTATTCGGCTCACGCGAGGCTCTTGAACAGCAAATACGACAAGCCGCGCAAATGCGCGGCTTTGTCGTTTGTTTGGTGGGCCCACACGGACTCGAACCGTGGACCAAAGGATTATGAGTCCTCTGCTCTAACCAACTGAGCTATAGGCCCCAGAAGGTGCCGGGATTATAGCGAGGGATTTGAATGGGTGCCATCCGAAAGATCCGATAGTGCTATACGAAGAAAGGTCTCGGCGAACTTCTCTGGCGGTAGCGGCAGGCTGACGATGTAGCCCTGGATTTGCTCGCAACCTTCGGCTGCAAGGAAGTACTGCTGGGCTTGGTTCTCCACGCCTTCGGCAATGATGGTCAACTGCATGCTGCGGCCCAGGGCAATGATGGCGCGGGCGATTGCGGCGTCGTGGGGGTCTTCCGGCAGGCCGCGGATGAAGGACTGGTCGATCTTGAGGATATCCAGGGGCAAGCGCTTGAGGTAACTGAGCGAGGAGTAGCCGGTACCGAAGTCGTCGATTGCCAATTGCACACCCAGTTGCTTGAGCTGATGCAGCACGCTCAGGGCTTCTTCGGCCTGGCTCATGATGAAGTTTTCGGTGATTTCCAGTTGCAAGTCTCCCGCTTGCAGCTGATAGGTCTTGAGCAGGCTTTCAATGCGCTTGGCCAGGTTTGGCTGACGCAACTGCGCACCGGCCAGGTTGATCGACAGGGGGCCGAAGGGCTGGTAGGTGGTCTTCCAATCGTGCATCTGCCGGCAGGCTTGTTCCAGCACCCAGTCGCCAAGCTGGAGGATGGTGCCATTCTCTTCGGCCAGGTGAATGAAGTGCTCGGGCGGGACTTCGCCCAGGGTCGGGTGGCTCCAGCGGATCAACGCTTCGGCACCCACCAGGTTCTGGGTCTTGAGGCTGAACTTGGGTTGGTAATACAGGCTGAGCTCGTTGCGTTCGATGGCCCGGCGCAGTTCGTGCTCCAGGGCAATGCGTTCACTGGCCTGGGCGGTGAGATCGCGGGTGTAGGCTTCGACCCGGTTGCGGCCTTTGGCTTTTGAGCGGTACATGGCGGCATCGGCATTGCGGATCAGGCTGGCGACGTCGCTGCCATCTTGCGGATAGAGGCTGATGCCGATGCTGGCGCTGGTGAAAAACTCATGTTCGCCGGCCTGGAAGGGGGCGTGGAAGCAGGCCAGCAACTTGTTGGCAATGCTGCTGGCGTCACTGGGTTTGTGCAGGCCAGGTAGAAGAATGATGAACTCGTCGCCGCCCAGGCGGGCCACGGTGTCGACATCGCGTACTTGTTCCTTGAGGCGCTGGGCAATGCCTTTGAGCAGCAGATCGCCAACCGGGTGACCGAGGCTGTCGTTGATGTGCTTGAAGCGGTCCAGGTCGAGGAACAGCACCGCCCCCTGGCGGTTGGAGATCTGCGCGCAGGTGAGGGCGGCCTGCAAGCGGTTTTCGAACAAGGCGCGGTTGGGCAGGCCGGTCAGTGGGTCGTGGTGGGCTTGGTAGTCGAGCTTGGCTTGAGCGTGCTTGAGGCTGGAGATATCGGCAAAGACGGCAACGAAATGGGTTATTTCCCTGTCGCTATTGCGTACCGCGCTGATGGTCAGCCAGCTGGGGTAGAGCTCGCTGTTCTTGCGCTTGTTCTGGATCTCGCCTTGCCAGTGGCCTTCAGCTGTCAGCTGGTGCCACATCGCCGCGTAGAACGCGCTGTCGTGCTGGCCTGAGGCAAGCAGGCGGGGTGTCTGGCCCAGGGCTTCGATCTCGCTGTAGCCGGTAATCTCGCTGAAGGCGCGGTTGACCGCGCTGATGCGCTGGTCGGTATCGGTGATCAACACGCCTTCGGCGGTGTTCTCGAACACCGTGGCTGCCAACTGCAGTTTCTCCTGCATCAGGTGGCGTTCGGTGATGTCGCGGGCGATAGTCAGCATGCAGTCGATGCCGCCAATCGGCAGGGGCCGCGCAGACAGCTCGCACAGGCGGATCTGTCCGTCGCTGCGGCGGATATGGCAGCTGAAGTCGCGCACGAAGCCATCGCGCTGCAGCTGGTCGACCATGCGCTTGCGCTCGTTGAGGTCGACCCAGATGCCCAGGTCCAGCGAGGTTTGGTCGATGGTTGGGTTGAGGTCGTAGCCGGTCAGGCGGCAGAAGCCTTCGTTGACCTCGATCAGCAGGCCATCGCTCTGGCGCGACAGCAAAAGACCGTCCGGCGAGGCGTGGAAGGCTTTGGCAAATTTTTCTTCGGAGGTTTGCAGCTGTTGCTGGGTCTCTTTCAACTGGCTGATGTCGCGCACTGCCACCACCAGGGCGGGAATGCCGTCCAAATCAAAGGTCTCGGCCGAGGTCAGGCCGGTGAACAATTGGCCGTTGCTACGGCGGAAACTCATTTCCAGGTTGCGAATGCCGCCGCGATGCAGGCGTTCAAGCAAGGCCGGACCGCTGCCACTAACGCCCCACAAGCCAAGCTCGGTCGCCGTGCGGCCGACGACTTCGCTGGGGCTCAAGCCGATTTGCTCCTCGAAGGCCTCATTGACCTCAAGCAGGCAGCCATCGCTGTGCCTGGCGATCAGCAGGATGTCAGGGCATTGCTGGAATACCGAAGCGAACTTCTGCTCCGACAGGCGCAGGGCATCTTCGGTGTGTTTGGCCTCGCTGATGTCGATCATCAAGCCGCGCATCAGCGGTCGGTGGCCGTGTTCGATCATGCTGACGATGTTGCGCACCCACAGGGTATGGCCATCGGCGCGGATCACCCGGTAATCGAGGCTGTGATCACGTCCTGCTGCGGTCTCGCTTTCGCAGTAGGCCTGCGCCCATAGCGCGTCCTCAGGGTGCAGGATGCTGCGCCAAAAGCCAGGCTTGAGCCACTCGTTGGTGGCAAAACCGAGTAGGTCTTCGGCATGCGGAGACACATAGCTGTACGTGAAGTCGTTGGCATCTGCTTCCCAGGCGATCGCTGACAGGCTCTCTACCAGGCTGCGGTAGTGATATTCGCTGCTGCGCAGTTCTTGCTCCAGGGCGATGCGCCGCGAGATTTCCGAACTCAGGCGGCGGTTGACGCGGATCATCGCAGCGAGGATCGCTACCAGCAGCAGTACGCCCGGCAGGCCATACAGGAGCATGTCGTGCCAGAAGCTTCTCTGGTCGACCACGTTACCTACCCAGCGCTGCTGGATGTGGCTGATTTCCGCACTGCTCATGTCGGCCAGGACCTTGTCCAGAATGCCGACCAATTGCTTGTTCTCGCGAGGCACAGCCATGGCCAGTTGATAGCGATAGGGCGTTTCACCGCTGACGTACAGACCATCGAGCTTGAGCTGGCGCAAGCTCCAGATGCTTGAAGCGAGATCCCCGACCACCGCGTCGACTTCATCGGTGGCTAGCGCTTGCAGGGCCGAGCTGACATTGGGCAGGGCCACCAGGTTGAGGTCGGGGTGGTGAGTGCGCAGTAGTTCGTGGGGGGCGTAGTCTTGCACCACGGCGATTTTCAGGCCGTACAGGTCCTTGAGGGTGCGCGGTTGCGGGCCGCCTTCATGGGCGAGGATGACAATCGGGAAGTCCAGGTACGGGCGGGTGAACGACAGGTAATTCTGCCGCTCCGGAGTCGACATGATGCCGGGCAGCAGGTCGAGCTGGTTATGCCGCGCCTGTTCCAGGACCCGGCTCCAATTGGTGGGCTCGATCGGCTTGAGCGTCACACCCAGGCGCTCCTGGATCAGGGCGATGTAATCGGCGGCCAATCCCTGGTAGTGGCCTTCCTGATCGCGGAATTCGAACGGGGGCCAGGAAGCGTCGACACCCAGCCGCAGCTGTGGGTGTCCGCTGAGCCAGGCTTTCTCTTCGTCGGTCAGGGTAAGGGCGCCGGCCGTTGCGCTCCAAATGGACAGGATCAGCAACAGAATGGCCGGCATTATCGGCATGGCTGCCTCTCGGTCAGATGGTCTGAATTCGAGTGTAGACGGGCATCGTGCGGGCAGTGGCGGGGGAGGTGATTTAAGTTTGATCGCGCTTGCAGTGTTGCACCCAAGAAAAACCCCGGCCTGGGCCGGGGTTCGTCATCACTCGTCGAGGAAGGAGCGCAGATGCTCGCTTCGGGTCGGATGGCGCAGCTTGCGCAGCGCCTTGGCTTCAATCTGACGGATCCGCTCACGGGTCACGTCGAACTGTTTGCCGACCTCTTCAAGGGTGTGGTCGGTGTTCATGTCGATACCGAAACGCATGCGCAGCACTTTGGCTTCGCGTGCGGTCAGGCCGCCGAGCACGTCACGGGTGGCTTCCTTGAGGCTTTCGACCGTGGCTACATCGATCGGGGACTGCATGGTCGAGTCCTCGATGAAGTCGCCCAGGTGCGAATCTTCATCATCACCAATCGGCGTCTCCATGGAGATTGGCTCTTTGGCGATTTTGAGCACCTTGCGGATCTTGTCTTCAGGCATCTCCATGCGCTCACCGAGCTCTTCCGGGGTCGGTTCGCGACCCATTTCCTGCAACATCTGGCGGGAAATACGGTTGAGCTTGTTGATCGTCTCGATCATGTGCACCGGGATACGGATGGTGCGCGCCTGGTCGGCGATCGAGCGGGTGATCGCCTGGCGAATCCACCAGGTGGCATAGGTCGAGAACTTGTAGCCGCGACGGTATTCGAACTTGTCCACCGCCTTCATCAGGCCGATGTTGCCTTCCTGGATCAGATCGAGGAACTGCAGGCCGCGGTTGGTGTACTTCTTGGCGATCGAGATCACCAGACGCAGGTTGGCCTCGACCATTTCCTTTTTCGCGCGACGGGCCTTGGCCTCGCCGATCGACATGCGACGGTTGATTTCCTTGATCTCGGCGACGGTCAGGCCAGTCTCGGTTTCAAGGTCGACCAGCTTCTGCTGGCAGGCAACGATCGCGTCGTTCTTCTCGCCCAGCGCGGCGGCCCACTTGGTGCTGCGCTTGGAGAGGTCACCGCTCCAGGTCTGGTCGACTTCGTTGCCTGGGAACAGGCGCAGGAAGTCGGCACGCGGCATGCGAGCGTCACGAACACACAGTTGCATGATCGCGCGCTCTTGCTGACGCAGGCGATCCAGGGCACCACGAACGCGCTCGACGAGCACTTCGAACTGCTTGGGCACCAGCTTGATCGGCATGAACAGATCAGCCAGGGCCTGCATGGCACCGATGCTTTCGGCATGGGTACGGCCGTGCTTTTTCAGCGCCTTGAGGGTGATGACGAGCTGGTCGGAAACCGCGCCGAAACGCTGGGCAGCAATGACCGGATCGGGACCGCTTTCGGCCTCTTCCTCTTCGTCATCGCCGTCCTTTTCCTCTTCCTCGTCGTCGGCCTCTTCCTTCGCAGCAGCGGCCTTGGCGCCAGGAATCGGCACTTCTTCGGTCGGTGCGGCGATATTGTCATCAGGGTCGATGTAACCACTGAGAACGTCGGACAGGCGGCCACCTTCGGTGGTGACGCGGTCGTATTCGCTAAGGATGTAGTCGACAGTACCCGGGAAGTGAGCGATAGCGCCCATGACTTCACGGATGCCTTCCTCGATACGCTTGGCGATTTCGATCTCGCCTTCGCGGGTCAGCAGCTCGACAGTACCCATTTCACGCATGTACATGCGCACCGGGTCGGTCGTGCGGCCGATATCGGTCTCAACGGCGGCCAACGCTGCGGCGGCCTCTTCGGCTGCGGCTTCGTCAGTGTCGGCTTCCGCCAACAACAGGGCATCCGCATCCGGAGCAGTCTCGAATACGTTGATCCCCATGTCGTTGATCATGCGGATGATGTCTTCCACCTGTTCAGGATCTGAAATATCCTCAGGCAGGTGGTCGTTGACCTCCGCGTAAGTCAGGTAACCCTGCTCACGACCGCGGGTGATCAACTCTTTGATACGAGATTGCTGTTGCGCTTTTCCGGACATAACACCCTATCCACTGAAGGTCTTGGCGGGCAAAAAACAAGCCGAGGATTATACCCGAGCTAGGACCTCACGCGCCAGATGAGGTCGGGTTTTGTGCGGGAACATTGCGGCTCAGCAGGGCTAAAAGCTGAGATTTTTCCTCTGTGCTCAACTCACTTTGACGTGCTTTGCGCATCAGATGTTCCAGGCTGCGCTCGCGTTGGCGGGCGGATAAACTAGTAATGGTGTCGAAAAACTGTTGTTCAAGGTTGTCGGCATCGATCAACCATTCCTTTTCTGCCAAGGCGCGCAGCAGGCGGCCTTGGTCAGTGCCGTGCCAGCGTGCAATCAGCTGCATTGAGCTTAGCTTAGGATTCTTCTGCGCGGCTTCGATCAGGGCCACCAGCAACTGGTTGTAAACATGTTCCTCGTCGGCGAAATGGCTGGCGTCTTCCACTTTGCCGGCCAGCAGCGGGTAGTGCAGTAGCGTGCGCAGGGCCGATAACATCGGCGGTTCGACCGGTGCCGGCACCCGTGGCGGCGCGTCGCGTTGGCCGTCGCGTTGCCAGGGTTTGCCACCCTTCTTGTCCCAGGGTTTGTTGTCCCACTGTTTCTTGCCGGTGCCCTGTTTGGGCGTCCATGGCCGCTGTTCCTGATGGCTTTGATGAGCTACGCCATAGTCGGGCTGATGCTGATCGCCGTAGTCCGGGGTGTAGCTGGCCATGGCGTCGTAGTCGTAGCCAGGGTCGTAGTCCGGCACGCTGGGCGCTGGTGCGCTTTGTGCCAATTGCTCCATCTGCTGCGGATCGAGCCCGGTGATTTCCCGCAGGCGATTGCGCATCAGCTGGCGCAGGTTGGCGCCGGGGATTTTTTCGATCAACGGCGCGGCCAGAGTGGCCATGTGCGCCTTGCCTTCGAGCGAACGCGGGTCGGCTTCGTTGCTCAATTGCTCGAAGAAGTAGTCGGCCAGCGGTTGCGCGTGCTGGTTGATGCGGGCCTGGAAGGCGTCAGTGCCTTCGGCGCGTACCAGGGTGTCTGGGTCTTCCCCCTCGGGCAGGAACAGGAAGCGTGCACGGCGCCCGTCCTGGAGGCTCGACAGGGTCGACTCCAGGGCGCGCCAGGCCGCCTTGCGCCCAGCCTGGTCGCCGTCAAAACAGAACAGCACGCTCGGCACCACCCGGAACAGTCGCTTGAGGTGTTCTTCGCTGGTCGCCGTGCCTAGTGTCGCCACCGCGTTGCGCAAGCCTTGCTGGGCCAGGGCGATGACGTCCATATAGCCTTCGACGACGATGATCTCATCGAGGCTGCGGTTGTGCTTGCGTGCCTCGAACAGGCCGTACAGCTCCTGGCCCTTGTGGAACACCGGGGTTTCCGGCGAGTTCAGGTACTTGGGCTTGTCGTCGCCCAGCACCCGACCGCCGAAGGCGATCACGCGGCCGCGGCTGTCGCGGATCGGGAACATCACCCGGTCGCGGAAGCGGTCGTAGCGCTTGCCGCTCTCGGCGTTCTCGATCAGCAAGCCGGCGTCGATCATCACCTTTTGCTGCAAGCTGTCGGCGCCCAGGTGCTTCATCAGGTTGTCCCAACCTGGCGGGGCGAAACCCAGGCCGAAGTCGCGGGCAATCTCACCTGAAAGGCCGCGGCCTTTGAGGTAATCCACCGCTGCCTTGCGGGTCTGATGGCTGCGCAGTGCCTGACGGTAGAACTCGGCAGCGGCTTCCAGCAGCGGATAAAGGGGCGAATCGGTCGGCTGGCGTGGCTTGTGCCCACGCCGGCCTTCTTCGCGCGGCACTTCCATGCCCGCGCCGCGGGCCAGTTCCTCGACTGCCTGGGGGAAATCCAGGTTGTCGTGGTCCATGACGAAGCCCAACGCGTTGCCGCCGGCGCCGCAGCCAAAGCAGTAGTAGAACTGCTTGTCGGGGCTGACGGTGAAGGAGGGCGTCTTTTCCTTATGGAACGGGCAGCAGGCGGAGTAGTTCTTGCCGGTCTTTTTCAGTTGGACGCGCGAACTCACCACGTCGACGATGTCGGTGCGGTTGAGAAGGTCGTCAATGAAAGTCTGGGGAATCAGCCCGGCCATAACAGTCTCGTCATCTGGCAACTGGCAAGTCTAATCGCTAACGCAAGTATGCGGGAGAGAGTGCAGCGGTACGGGAAAAGCGAGGGAGGTGTGCTCGTCGCCAGCCACAAGGGCTCGCCAGACAGGGACGGCACGACTGGTCTAGGACCAGCTCTGACGTGTTAAAGCAGCTTGCTCTACTGCAAGTCGCAGAGAGCGCCTCAAGCTGACGCCTAAGGTTTGAAACAACCGCTGCCATCGGCCCGGCGGTTAGCCGGGCAGGGCAGAAGCTTTGCGTTGAACGTCTGTATTAGTACAGACGAACGGCGCGGCGCTGTTCGCGCTGGACTTTCTTAGCGTGACGCTTAACTGCGGCTGCAGCCTTGCGCTTACGCTCGGAAGTCGGCTTCTCGTAAAACTCGCGGCTACGCACTTCAGCCAGTACACCGGCTTTTTCGCAGGAGCGCTTGAAACGACGCAGAGCTACGTCGAAGGGTTCGTTCTCTTTTACTTTGACGGCTGGCATCCAGGGCTACCTTCATTCGTTACCGGGGTAGACGTACTCCTGACAAAACAAAGATGCGCTGGAGAACGTCGGTTTTCAAGGGTTGCGGATGTTAACGCTTAGCTAGCCGGAATGCAAAGCCTCTGATCGAAAACCGCTGGTCGGCACTGGGCACGGGGACTATCATGCGCGCCTTCGAATTCAGCCTCCACAAGGCACGGACCCATGCTAGTACTGGGATTGGAAACATCCTGCGACGAAACTGGCGTCGCATTATACGACAGTGAACGCGGCCTGCTGGCCGATGCGCTGTTCAGCCAGATCGACCTGCACCGCGCCTATGGCGGCGTTGTGCCCGAGCTCGCCTCGCGTGATCACGTCAAGCGTATGTTGCCGTTGATCCGCCAGGTGCTGGACGAAGCCGGGGCAGTCGCCACCGAGATCGATGCCATCGCCTACACCGCAGGCCCTGGGCTGGTCGGCGCCTTGCTGGTGGGCGCTTCCTGCGCCCAGGCCATGGCGTTTGCCTGGGATATCCCGGCGATCGGCGTGCACCATATGGAAGGCCATCTGCTGGCGCCGATGCTCGAAGAGCAGCCACCGGAGTTTCCGTTCGTCGCTTTGTTGGTGTCCGGTGGTCACACCCAGCTGGTGCGGGTCGATGGCATCGGCCAGTACCAACTGCTGGGGGAGAGCCTGGACGACGCGGCAGGCGAGGCGTTCGACAAGACCGCCAAGCTGATTGGCCTGAATTATCCAGGCGGCCCGGAAATCGCTCGGCTGGCCGAGCAGGGCGTGCCTGGACGCTTTGTCTTCCCACGGCCGATGACTGATCGCCCTGGCCTTGAATTCAGCTTCAGTGGCCTGAAGACCTTCGCCCTCAATACCTGGCAGAAGTGCCGCGATGCTGGAGACGACAACGAGCAAACCCGTTGCGACGTATCCCTGGCGTTCCAGCAGGCGGTGGTTGAGACTCTGACCATCAAGTGCAAGCGTGCGCTCAAGCAGACTGGCCTCAAGCGCCTGGTCATCGCCGGTGGCGTGAGTGCCAACAAGGCGCTGCGCGAATCGCTGGAAAGCATGCTTGCCGGCATCAAGGGCAACGTCTACTACGCGCGCCCCAGGTTCTGCACCGATAACGGTGCGATGATCGCCTACGCGGGTTGCCAGCGGCTGTTGGCCGGACAGAAACAGGATCTGGCCATCAGTGTTCAGGCACGCTGGCCGATGGAGCAGTTGCCGCCGGTTTGAAGCTCGATGCCGCTCACGCGCATGGCTCAGAAATGTCGTTCGCGTCCGGCGAACAGGTCGCGTAGATTGCTGCGATGACGCCAGACGATCAGTATCGTGAGTACGGTCATGGGCAGCAGTGCTTCCGGCTCGCGCCAGGCCAGCAGTGGCAGGGTCAGCGGGGTGGCGATCAACGCGGCGAGCGAGCTGGTGCGGGTCAGGTAGAAGGTCAGACCCCAGGCGACGATGGCCAGCAGGGCGGCAGGAAAGTACAGCGCCATGAGCATGCCGGCCGCCGTTGCTACGCCTTTACCGCCCTTGAAGCGGAAGTACACCGGAAACAGGTGGCCGATCACCGCGCATAGGCCAATCCAGGCTTGCTGTTGCAAGCCCAAACCGGCCAGGTCGGCCAGCAGTACTGGCAACATGCCCTTGCACAGGTCGCCCAGGAGGGTCAGGATCGCCATTTTGCGACCTGCCAAACGCAGCATGTTGGTCGCCCCGGCATTGCCCGAACCGCTTGAGCGAGGGTCGGGGCTGCCGCTGAGGCGGCTCAGGACGATGGCGAAGGACAGAGAGCCGAGCAGGTAGGCGAGCAGCGCCAATAACCAAAACATGCTAACTATTCCGGGCGAGGACGCCCTGATTCTAACGGCGCCAGTCGCCCTTGTCGTGCTGTGGAGAGAAGTGCTTGGACAGAGTGTTCATCGAAGGCCTGGAAGTCGATACCGTAATCGGTGCTTATGACTGGGAACGGGATATTCGCCAGTGCCTGCGCCTGGACTTGAGCTTCGCCTGGGATAACCGCCCAGCCGCGGCCGGTGACGACCTGAGCCTGGCGCTGGACTACGCCAGTGTGTCGGCGCGGGTTCAGGCGTTTGCCGAGCAGGCGCGCTTCGAGTTGGTCGAGACCTTCGCCGAGCGGCTGGTCGCGGTGCTGATGGACGAGTTCCACATTCCCTGGGTGCGACTGAAGCTGACCAAGCCGGGCGCCGTCCCGGCAGCCCGTGGCGGTGTTGGCGTGGAGATCGAGCGCGGATGTCTGTGAGCACGGTTTACCTAGGGCTGGGCAGTAACATCGAGCGTGAGAAGCACCTGTGCGCTGGGCTCGATGCCTTGGCGGGCTTTCTGCGTGACATGCGCTGCTCGCCGGTATTCGAAAGCCAGGCAGTCGGGATCAAGAGCGGCCCGTTCTTCAACCTGGTGGTGACTGGCCAAACTGACCTGCCGCTGCTGGAGCTGGATCGCCGGCTCAAGTTCATCGAGGCGGAAAATGGCCGCTATGCGCCGGATCGCAAGGGCTTGCCGTTGGATATCGATGTGCTGATGTATGACGATCTGCATGGCACATTCGATGGCCTGGTATTGCCGCGGGCGGAGATTCTGAAGAATGCGTTCGTGCTGTGGCCGTTGTCGCTGATCGCGCCGACATTGCTGCATCCGGGGGCGGGCAAGCGCATGGCGCAGCTGTGGCAGGAGGCGAGCATCGACCAGGTATTGGCGCCAGTGCCGTTTGAATGGCGTGGGTTGCAGCTGACCCGTCCGTGAGCTGAGCTGGAGTTGTTCTGGGCTTGTACTGGCGCTATCGCGGGGCAAGCCCGCTCCCACGTAGTTGCTCCTGCGCAGCCGCTTCCTGCTTATGCTTCAGCGATGACACTAGCGCGGGCGCTTCCTGCGTATGCTTCAGCGATAAGTTGGCGTTGGAGGGGGCGGCGTGGGATCGGGCTTGCCCCGCGATTGCATTCTCAAGCCTGGGTCAAGCGCTCTAGCGCCGCCAGCCGCTCAGCCTTGAGCGCCTCGCCTAACGCCTGCCCGGTCAGGCCTCGTTCCACCAAACTTTTCACATCCACCGCCTTGGCTTCTTGCGCTGCTGCACGTAGGTAGGCGCCCTGTGGATAACCTTGTTCCTGCAGCTGTTGCCGCCCACGAGCAATCATCTCGCACGCCGCGATATAGTCTTCGAAGCGCTGCGGCCTTCGATACACATCAAACTTCTGCAGCAACTCCAGTAGCTTCGATGCGCTGAGCGTGTAGTCCTGTTGGCAATAGCCGTGGCATTCACCCACGAGCAAGGCCAGCTCCTGGCATTCTCGCGGCGCTTTGAAGCGTTGGTTGATGGCTTTGATCGCTCCACCCAGGTCATGCGTCAAACACGCCCAGCGCACATGCAGGGGCTGCTGATGCAGGGCGGCCTGTTCGAGCACAGCCAAGGTTCGCTGGTCGCTATCCAACAGGGTATCTAGCTCGGGCATCAGCTGTTTTAGCGCAGCACAATCACGCAGCACCTGAATGAATACCTGCGGCTGATCTTCCATCAAGGCGCGCTCGATCTCTTTCCAGCTGCGCTCGGCAGTCAAAGCCTGCAATTCACCCGAATCGCTGATCTGTCGCATCAACTCAAGGGTTTCTTCAGCCACCCTGAAACCCAGCGGGGCATAGCGAGCGGCGAAGCGGGCGACGCGCAGAACCCTGAGGGGATCTTCTGCAAACGCGGGGGAAACGTGGCGCAGTACGCGCTTATCCAGATCGGTCTTGCCGTGGTAGGGATCGCACAGGCTGCCGTGCTCATCCTCGGCCATGGCATTGATGGTCAGGTCGCGGCGGATCAGGTCTTGTTCCAGGGTGACCTCAGGGCTGGCATGGAAGGTAAAACCGCCATAGCCACGCCCGCTCTTGCGCTCGGTGCGCGCCAGCGCATATTCCTCGCCAGTCTTGGGATGAATGAAGACCGGGAAGTCGGCCCCGACCGGGCGATAGCCCAAGGCTTGCATCTGTTCAACAGTGGCACCCACCACCAGCCAGTCGACATCGCTGACAGGACGCCCGAGCAGGCGGTCACGCACCGCGCCGCCAACTTTATAAATCTGCATGTTAAATCTCCCTTGCTGCCCACAGGATAACCTGTCGACAGCAAGGGAGGGGCTTGGCTAGAGGTGATGAACCACGGCCAGGTCCATGCGTCCGTAGTCGCCGGCCTCGCCATGCTCGCCGCGTGGCGGCATGTGATGGGTCTTCATGATCTGGTCGCCCTGTACGGTTTCCAGGTGGATGTCGAAGCCCCACAAACGGTGCAGGTGCTTGAGCACCTCGTCGGTGGAGTCGCCCAGCGGTTTGCGGTTGTGCTGCTGGTGGCGCAGGGTCAGCGAGCGGTCGCCTCGGCGGTCGATGCTCCAGATCTGCACGTTAGGTTCGCGGTTGCCCAAATTGTATTGCGCAGCCAGCTGTTCGCGGATGACCCGATAACCGGATTCGTCGTGAATCGCAGGCACCAGCAAGTCGTCGCGCTGATCGTCATCGAGGATGCTGAACAGCTTCAGATCGCGGATCACCTTGGGTGACAGGTACTGCAGGATGAAGCTCTCGTCCTTGAAGCTGCTCATGGCGAACTTGATGGTAGAAAGCCAATCACTGCCGGCAATGTCGGGGAACCAGCGGCGATCTTCCTCGGTTGGATGTTCGCAGATGCGGCGAATGTCAGTGTACATGGCAAAGCCCAGGGCATAGGGGTTGATGCCGCTGTAGTACGGGCTGTCGAAGCCGGGTTGGAACACCACGCTGGTATGCGACTGGAGGAACTCCATCATGAAGCCTTCGGTTACCAGGCCCTCGTCGTAGAGGTCGTTCATCAGCGTGTAGTGCCAGAAGGTGGCCCAGCCTTCGTTCATCACCTGGGTCTGGCGCTGTGGATAGAAGTATTGGGCGATCTTGCGCACGATGCGCACTACCTCGCGCTGCCAGGGCTCGAGCAGCGGAGCGTGTTTTTCAATGAAGTAGAGGATGTTCTCCTGTGGTTCGGCGGGGAAGCGCGCATCGTCGCGGTCGCTGCCCTTCTCCGCCCCTTTGGGGATGGTTCGCCACAGGTCGTTGATCTGTTTCTGCAGGTGTTCTTCACGCTCTTTCTGCCGGCGCCGTTCCTCTTCGGCGGAAATCGGGTAAGGCCGCTTGTAGCGGTCTACGCCGTAATTCATCAGGGCATGGCAAGAGTCGATCAGGTCTTCCACGGCATCGATACCGTGGCGCTCTTCGCACTGGGCAATGTACTGCTTGGCGAACACCAGGTAGTCGATGATCGAACTGGCGTCAGTCCAGGTGCGGAACAGGTAGTTGCCCTTGAAGAAACTGTTGTGGCCATAGCAGGCATGGGCAATCACCAGTGCCTGCATGCACATGGTGTTCTCTTCCATCAGGTAGGCGATGCACGGATCGGAGTTGATCACGATCTCGTAGGCCAGGCCCATCTGGCCGCGGCTATAGGACTTTTCGGTACTGAGGAACTGCTTGCCGTAGGACCAGTGGTGATAACCCAATGGCATGCCGACGGAGGCGTAGGCATCCATCATCTGCTCGGCGGTAATCACTTCGATCTGGTTGGGGTAGGTGTCCAGCGCGTAACGCTCGGCCAGCCGGCTGATTTCCCGATCGTAGGTCTGGATCAGGTCGAACGTCCACTCGGACCCGGTGGATATGGGTTGGCGTCTCTGTGCTCTGGCGGTCATGTGGCTAACCTGCGCTGGAAGAGTTCACGGAAGACCGGATAGATATCGCCGGCCGAAACCAACTGCTGCTGGGCGAAGGTGTCAGGGAAAGACTCGCCGATGCGCTCGTACTCGTACCACAGCGCTTGGTGTTCGCGTGGGGTAATCTCCACGTAAGTGTAGTACTGCACATGCGGCATGATCTGTTTGGAGAGGATCTCGCGGCAGATCGGTGAGTCGTCGTTCCAGTTATCACCGTCCGATGCTTGCGCCGCGTAGATGTTCCAATCGTTGGTCGGGTAGCGCTCGGCCATGATCTCCTGCATCAATTTCAGCGCGCTGGAGACGATGGTGCCGCCGGTCTCGCGGGAATAGAAGAATTCCTCCTCGTCGACCTCGCGGGCGCTGGTGTGGTGGCGAATGAACACCACTTCGATGCGGTCGTAATTGCGCTTGAGGAACAGGTACAAGAGGATGAAGAAGCGCTTGGCAATGTCCTTGGTGGCTTGGGTCATCGAGCCGGACACGTCCATCAGGCAGAACATCACCGCCTTGGAGCTGGGATTGGGTTGTTTGACCAACAGGTTGTACTTGAGGTCGAAGGTGTCGAGGAACGGCAGGCGGTTGATGCGGGCGCTGAGGCGCTCGATCTCGGCCTCTACGGCTTGAATGTCGGTGAAATTATCAGGCTCTTCGACCTTCAGCCGTGCCAGCTCGGCCTTGGCCTCGCGCAGCAGTGCGCGGCTACTGCCGGTCAGCGCGATGCGCCGGGCATGGGCCGAGCGCAGGGTGCGGATGATATTGATGCGCGAAGGGTTGCCTTCGTTGGCAATCCCGGCGCGCACGGTCTTGAAGGTGTCGGTGCCGGCCAGGTGACGCTTGACCAGGTTGGGCAGCTCCAGGTCTTCGAACATGAATTCGAGGAATTCTTCCTGGGTGATCTGGAAAACGAAGTCGTCCATGCCCTCGCCGGAATTACCGGCCTTGCCACGGCCACCTCCGCCGCCCGCGCCACCTTGAGGGCGGGCGATGTGTTCGCCGGCGGTGAATTCCTTGTTGCCTGGGTGAACGATGGTCTGCTTACCGCCGCGACCATGGTGCAACACCGGCTCGTCTATATCGCGGCCGGGAATGCTGATCTGTTCGCCGTGTTCCATGTCCATGATGGAGCGGCGACTTACGGCCTCTTCGACGGCCTTTTTGATGTGGTCACGGTACCGGCGCAAAAAGCGCTGGCGGTTGACCGTGCTCTTGTTCTTGCCGTTCAGGCGTCGGTCGATAACGTAGCTCATGGTCTCTCCGCTAAAAACAGCTGCAAGCGTCAAGCATCAAGCTGCAAGAAACAGCAGCCCCCACGGCCGCAAGCTGTGGCGCATCGTCTTAACGTTGCGCTGGACAGCCCGCGGCTTGCGGCGTGCAGCTTGCCGCTTTATTGCGATTTCCTGACTCGCAGGTACCATTCCGACAGCAAGCGCACCTGCTTGTCGGTATAGCCACGTTCCACCATCCGGGTAACGAAGTCGTTGTGCTTCTGTTGATCCTCCTTGCTGGCCTTGGCGTTGAAGCTGATGACCGGCAGCAGGTCTTCGGTGTTGGAGAACATTTTCTTCTCGATCACCACCCGCAGCTTCTCGTAGCTCAGCCAGGTCGGGTTCTTGCCATTGTTATTGGCGCGGGCACGCAGGACGAAGTTGACGATCTCGTTGCGGAAATCTTTCGGGTTGCTGATGCCGGCAGGCTTCTCGATCTTCTCCAGCTCCTCGTTGAGGGCGATGCGGTTGAGGATCTCGCCGGTTTCCGGGTCGCGGTATTCCTGGTCCTGGATCCAGAAGTCGGCGTACAGCACGTAGCGGTCGAAGATGTTCTGGCCGTATTCGCTGTAGGACTCCAGGTAAGCGGTCTGGATCTCCTTGCCGATGAACTCGATGTAGCGCGGTGCCAGGTATTCCTTGAGGAAGCGCAGGTAGCGTTCGCGCACCTCGGCCGGGAATTGCTCCTGCTCGATCTGCTGTTCCAGCACATACAGCAGGTGCACCGGGTTGGCGGCCACTTCATGGGGGTCGAAGTTGAACACCTTGGAGAGGATCTTGAAGGCGAAGCGAGTCGACAGGCCGGTCATGCCCTCATCGACGCCGGCTGAGTCGCGGTATTCCTGGATCGACTTGGCCTTGGGATCGGTGTCCTTGAGGTTTTCCCCGTCATACACGCGCATTTTCGAATAGATATTCGAGTTTTCCGGCTCCTTGAGGCGCGACAGCACAGTGAACTGGGCAAGCATCTTCAAGGTGTCAGGCGCGCAATGGGCCTTGGCCAGGGAGCTATTGAACAGCAGCTTGTCGTAGATCTTGATCTCGTCACTGACGCGCAGGCAGTACGGCACCTTGACGATGTAGATCCGGTCGATGAACGCCTCGTTGTTCTTGTTGTTGCGGAAGGTGTGCCACTCCGATTCGTTGGAGTGGGCCAGCAGGATCCCGGAGTAGGGGATCGCACCGAGGCCTTCGGTACTGTTGTAGTTGCCTTCCTGGGTGGCGGTCAGCAGTGGGTGGAGCACCTTGATCGGCGCCTTGAACATCTCGACGAATTCCATCAGGCCCTGGTTGGCCCGGCACAGCGCGCCCGAATAGCTGTAGGCGTCGGCGTCGTTCTGCGGGAATTCCTCAAGCTTGCGAATATCCACCTTGCCCACCAGCGCGGAGATATCCTGGTTGTTCTCATCGCCCGGCTCGGTCTTGGCCACGGCAATCTGGTTGAGGATCGAAGGGTACAGCTTGACCACTTTGAACTGGCTGATATCGCCCCCGAATTCGGCCAGTCGTTTGGTCGCCCAAGGCGACATGATGGTATTGAGGTAGCGCCGCGGGATGCCGAAATCTTCTTCGAGAATGGCCCCATCTTCGGTGGCGTTGAACAGCCCCAATGGCGACTCGAAGACCGGCGAGCCCTTGATCGCGTAGAAAGGCACTTTCTCCATCAGTTGCTTGAGTTTTTCCGCCAGCGACGATTTACCGCCACCCACCGGGCCCAGCAAATAGAGGATCTGTTTCTTCTCTTCCAGGCCCTGCGCGGCATGCCGGAAGTACGAGACGATCTGGTCGATGCATTCTTCCATGCCATGGAAGTCTTCGAACGCGGGATAGCGGCGGATCACTTTGTTGGAGAAGATTCGCGACAGTCGGGAGTTGCTCGAGGTGTCGATCAGTTCCGGCTCACCGATGGCCATCAACAGCCGTTCGGCCGCCGAAGCGTAGGCGCTGCGATCCTGTTTGCACAGCTCGAGGTACTCCTGCAGCGAGAGTTCTTCCTGGCGGGTTGACTCGAAACGTTGTTGGAAGTGGCTAAAGATACTCATGACGTCACCTCGCTCGATACGTGGAGCCGACGCCGGATCAGTCAGCTGATGCTGGCATGCAACCGGGTTCGCCGATTGCTGTATACCCCCCAGAACACCCTTGAAACGCTACCGATGACCCGCACGCCGGTGTACCGGCTCTCCCCTTTTTGGATGGCCTGGGCTTAAGGATAGTTGGTTCTACGAGAGGTCAAGGGCGCAAGGCCCAGAAGTTTGCCACGACCGTTCGTCAGGTCTGGCGCGAGCCCGCACGGGACGCGGGCTGCGAGGGAAATGAAAAAATTATTCGGTGCTGCCTTGGGCGATCTCGGCCGGATAAGTACCACGCCACAGCTCAAAGCCGCCATCGAGGCTATAGACCTCGGAGAAGCCCTGGCCGACCAGGTAGGCGGCTGCGCTCTGGCTGGAATTGCCGTGATAGCAGACCACCACGGTGGGTTTGTCGAGGTCGGCATTGCGGATGAAATCGGCGACCGAGTGGTTGTCCAGATGCGTGGCACCACTGATATGGCCAGCGGCAAAGGCTTGCGGGTCGCGAATGTCGACGACCACCGCACCTTGCTCACGCAGGGTCTGGGCCTGCTCGGGAGGGATGCGCTTGAATTCGCTCATGGGGGCGGTTTCCTTCAGGACTGATCGTTCATTCTAGTGGGTTGTGCTGGCTGACGTGGAGTGCCGTCGTCGGCGCAGTCACAGCGGTGCAGTTCGCCGCTGTCGACGTTGTACAAGGTCAAGGCACCGCCCCATACGCAGCCGGTGTCCAGGGCTACCACGCCGGGCGCATGAACGCGCCCTTCGAGGGCCGCCCAGTGACCGAAGATGATCTTCACGTGGCGCGAACGGCGGTCTTTGTGGGCGAACCAGGGCTTGTAACCTTTGGGCGCGGTGTCCAGGCCTTCCTTGCTCTTGAGGTCGAGCTTGCCTTCGGCGGTACAGAAGCGCATGCGGGTGAAGTAATTGGTGATTACCCGCAGGCGCTCGACGCCGGTCAGCTTGTTGCTCCACTTGTTCGGCTCGTTGCCGTACATGCCATCCAGGTAGAGCTTCAGGCGGGCATCGTCACGCAGCACCTCTTCAACTTCTGCGGCCAGCTCCAAGGCTTTACCCAGGGTCCATTGCGGCGGAATGCCAGCATGCACCAGGGCAACGCCGCGCGGCTCGTCGTAATGCAACAGCTTCTGCTGGCGCAACCAGTCGAGCAGTTGGTCGGCGTCGGGCGCTTCGATGATTTCGCGCAGGGTATCGCTTTTCTTCAGGCGTTCGATGTTGTGCCAGGCGGCCAGCAGATGCAGGTCGTGATTACCCAGCACGCATACCAGCGATTGGCGGATCGAATACAAAAAGCGCAGGGTTTCCAGCGACTCAGGGCCGCGATTGACCAGGTCGCCGACCAGCCACAGGCGGTCGACGGCAGGGTTGAAGTGCACACGTTCGAGCAGGCATTTAAGCGGTTGCAGGCAGCCTTGCAGGTCACCGACAGCGTACACAGCCATCAGTGCAGGGCCCCGGGTACGGCCAGGCGGAACGGCGCGATGGCGGCGTCGAAGCGTTTGCCGTCTTCGGCGAACATCTGGTAGCTGCCCTGCATGGCACCGACGCGGGTGCTGATCACAGCGCCACTGCTGTAGGTATGGCTCTGGCCCGGCTCGATCAGCGGCTGCTGGCCAACTACGCCTGCGCCGCGAACCTCTTCGACTTCACCATCACCATTGGTAATCAGCCAGTGCCGGGACATCAGCTTGGCGGATACCGTGCCGTTGTTCTGTACGGTAATGGTGTAGGCGAAGGCGAAACGCTCGTTGTCGGGATCGGATTGTTCTTTGAGATAGCGGGTGACGACGCTGACGTCGATCTGATAGCGGGGGTCGGACATGCAAGGGCCTTGAGCAAACACGCAATTGCGGCAATGGATGCAGTCTAGGCCATTGGAGGGGCTGGAAGCCAGTTGTGGAACTATTGCCCTTGGGCAGTCGATCGCGGGGCAGGGGCTGCCCCGCGATCAGTCGCGGTCAGTTGCTCGGCTGTTGCTCAGCCAGCTTGTCGGCCAGGCGCACGAACGCGGCCAGGTCGAGCTGCTCGGGACGCAGGCTGCCGTCTACGCCAGCGGCTTCGATGGCCTGGCTGTCGAGCAGGCCCTTGAGGGTGTTGCGCAGGGTCTTGCGGCGCTGGTTGAAGGCTTCGCGCACCACCCGCTCAAGCAGCAGCGGATCCTTGGCGGGGAACGGCAGCACTTCATGCGGGACCAGGCGCACGATGGCCGAGTCGACTTTCGGCGGCGGGTTGAACGCCCCTGGGCCGACGTTGAACAGGTGTTCGACCCGGCAGTGGTACTGCACCATGATCGACAGGCGGCCCCAATCACCGCCGCCTGGGCCTGCGGCCATGCGCTCGACCACTTCCTTTTGCAGCATGAAGTGCATGTCGCGAATCAGCCCAGCGTGGCTGAGCAGGTGGAAGATCAATGGCGTGGAGATGTTGTAGGGCAGGTTGCCGACGACTTTCAAGCTGCGCTGCGGCACGCCCAGTTGGTTGAAGTCGAACTTCAGCGCGTCACCCTGGTGCAGGCGGAAGTTGTCGCGACCGGCGAACTTGTGCTGAAGAATCGGCACCAGGTCTTTGTCCAGCTCGACCACGTCCAGCTGCGCACCGCTGCCTAGCAGGCCTTCAGTGAGTGCGCCCTGGCCCGGGCCGATTTCCAGCAGGTGCTCACCGGGCTTGGCGTGAATGGCGCGCAGGATGCGGTCGATGATGCCGGCGTCGTGCAGGAAGTTCTGGCCGAAGCGCTTGCGCGCCCGGTGTTGGTAGTGCTCGTTCATGGTCGGTTCTCGGCCATCTGGTAGGCGGTGTGCAACGCGACGCGCAGGCTGCCGGTGTCGACCTTGCCAGTGCCGGCAAGGTCCAGAGCCGTGCCGTGGTCAACCGAGGTACGGATGATCGGCAGGCCCAGGGTGACGTTGACGGCCGCGCCGAAACCTTTGTACTTGAGTACCGGCAGGCCTTGGTCGTGGTACATCGCCAGCACCGCGTCGCAGTGCTCCAGATATTTGGGGGTAAACAGGGTATCGGCTGGCAGTGGGCCGCGCAGGTCCATTCCTTCATTGCGCAGGCGTTGCAGTGCAGGCTCGATGATGTCGATTTCTTCGCGGCCCAGATGGCCGCCTTCACCGGCGTGCGGATTGAGCCCGCACACCAGGATGCGTGGCGTGGCAATACCGAATTTGTCGCGCAGATCAGCGTGCAGAATGCGCGTGACCCGCTCCAGGCGCTCGCCAGTGATGGCATCGGCGATATCGCGCAGGGGCAGGTGAGTGGTCACCAGCGCCACGCGCAGGCCGTGGGTGGCAAGCATCATCACCACTTGGCTGGTGTGGGTCAGTTCGGCGAGAAACTCGGTATGCCCGGAGAAGGCAATCCCGCTTTCATTGATCACGCCCTTGTGTACTGGGGCGGTGATCATACCCGCGAAGTGTCCGTCCAGGCAGCCTTGGCCAGCCCGGGTCAGGGTCTGCAGTACGAACGCCGCGTTGGCTTTGTCCAGCTGCCCTGGCACCACGCTTGCGGCCAGTGGCGTATCCCAGACGTACAGGCTCCCGGCAGGCGCTGCCTGGTCGGGCCATGTGTCGGGGGTAACCGGCAGCAGACTGACCGCCAGCCCCAGCTGCGCGGCCCGCTCGGCGAGCAGGTCACGGCTGGTGATGGCAATCAGGGGATGAGGCTGGGCCTCGGTGGCGAGCAGCAGGCACAGGTCAGGACCTATGCCAGCAGGCTCGCCGGGCGTGACGGCGAAGCGCAGGGGCTTCACTGGGCGGCCTGGTCAGCGCCAGGCAGCTTGATCTCAACGTAGGCTTCGTCGCGGATCTGGCGCAGCCAGGTCTGCAGCTCTTCGTCGTATTTGCGGTTACGCAGGACGGTCAGGGCTTGTTGCTCGCGAGCCTGTTCAGTGCTGTCGGTGGCGCGACGGCCCAGCACTTCCAGCACATGCCAGCCGTACTGGGTACGGAATGGCTTGGTGACTTGGCCTTGCTGGGCATTGGCCATTTGCTCGCGGAACTCTGGCACCAGGCTGTTCGGATCGACCCAGTTGAGGTCGCCGCCGTTGAGCGCCGAACCTGGATCTTCCGAGAAGCTTTTCGCCAGGGTGGCGAAGTCTTCACCGTTCTGGATGCGGTCGTAGAGTTTCTCGGCCAGTTGTTCGGTGGCCGCTTCGCTACGGATTTCGCTCGGCTTGATCAGGATGTGGCGCACGTGCACTTCGTCACGCAGCACGCTTTCGCTGCCGCCGCGCTTCTCCTCGAGCTTGATGATGAGGAAGCCGCTAGGTATGCGCAGAGGCTGGGAGATGTCGCCAACGGCCATGCTGCTGAGCAGCTTGGCAAACTCTGGCGGCAGCTGGGCGGCTTTACGCCAGCCCATTTCGCCGCCTTCCAGGGCGTTCTCGCTGGCCGAATGCTCGATGGCCATCTGGCCAAAGTCCTTGCCTTGCTTGAGCTGCTGGTAAATATCGCCAACCCGGCCAGCGGCCGCCTGGATGGCTTGCGAGTTGGCGCCGTCCGGGGTTGGGATAAGGATATTGGCCAGGCGGTACTCTTCCGACATCTGCATCTTGCCCAGGTCCGAGGCGAGGAAGTTCTTTACTTCCTGCTCGGAAACCTGAATGCGCTCAGCTACCCGACGCTGGCGCACACGGCTGATGATCATCTCGCGCTTGACCTGCTCGCGAGCGTCTTCGAACGACAAGCCGTCACGGGCCAGGGCGGCGCGGAACTGATCCAGCGACATGCCGTTGCGCTGGGCAATGGTGGCGATGGCCTGGTTCAGTTCTTCATCGGTGATGCGGATGCCCGAGCGTTCGCCAATCTGCAGTTGCAGGTTTTCGACGATCAGGCGTTCCAGGACCTGTTGATCCAGTGCGCCCGGAGGTGGAGTGCCGCCGCCGCGCTTGGCGATGGTTTGCTCGACCTCACGGACCCGCTGGTCCAGCTGGCTCTTCATGACCACGTCGTTATCGACGATGGCCACGACACTGTCCAAAGGTTGTACCGCGGCATGCACCGCGCCACTCAGCATTACAGCGCCCAGCATCAGCGGGCGCAGGCGATCAATAAGCTTGGTCTTCACGTGTACGGTAACCTTGAATGCCTTTGTCGAGGAAGGTCTCGACCTTGTTGCCCACCACGCCACCGAGGCCTTTCAGCACGATCTGCAGGAAGACACCGTGGTCGCCTTTTTCGTTCTGTGGAACGGCCTGGCTGAAGTCGTCGTAGTCGATCCAGTAACGGTTGATCAGGCGCAGTTTCCAGCAGCAGTTGTCGTACTCGAAACCGCCCATGGCTTCCAGGGTGCGGTTGCGGTTGTAGTCATGCTGCCAACGTGCGATGACGCTCCACTGCGGCACGATCGGCCAGATGACCGAGAAGTCGTGCTGCTGGATCTTGTAGTAGTCCTTGATGTAGTTCGGGTCGCCAGGCGTACCGTAGTCGCTGGCGCCCACCTGCCAGCGGCCAGTCGCCGAATCGTAGCGCACCAAGTCGTTGCGGTAGCGATAGCCGAGGTTGACGATCTTGTTCGGCTCGTCTTCTGGCTGGTAGTGGAACATCGCGCTACCCGAACGTGGGCTGCGGCTGTCCGGATCCCAGTTGTAGTCGGAGTTGAAGCGCCAGTCGCGGTTGAAGGCGAATTGGTACTCGAGCGCGATAGGCGATACGTCGGACTGAGCATCCTCGCGGCCGCGCCAGTCAATACCTGGCAGCTGGACCTTGCGGTCTTTGAAGTACAGCGCCTGGCCGATGCTGAAGCGTTGACGCTCGAAGCCGTTTTCCTCGATCCAGCGGTTGGTTACACCCAGCGACAGCTTGTTCTCGTCACCGATCCGGTCAGAGCCGCTGAAGCGGTTGTCGCGGAACAGCGAGGTATAGTTGAAGTAGGTTTCACCGGTATCGAAGACTGGAATGTCCTTCTGATCTTCGTATGGAACGTAGAGATAGTACAGGCGCGGCTCAAGGGTCTGGCGGTAGTTCTTGCCGAACCATTGGGTGCTGCGGTCGAAGTACAGGCCGCTGTCGACGCTGAGGACCGGCACGCTGCGGCTTTGCGAACTCGAGAAGTTGCCCTGCAGATCACGTACGGCATCGGAAGCGTTGGCGAGATCATTTTTGCCTTTGCCATCGAGGTCGAGGTCGTAATGGGTGTAGACGTACTTCAGCGTTGGCTTGATGTAGCCGTAACTGGCCTCAAGTGGCAGGCTGATCGCTGGCGCAGCATTCAGGCGGGTACCGTTGGCGCGGGCCAGGCCGAAGACGTTCTGGTCGATGCGACCACCATCTCGACGAACGCTGGTATCGAGCTCGCCATCTTCATTGAAGACGCTACCGCTCTTGAGATCACGTTCGAAGCGCACGGCTTCAGTCTTGTAGCTGAAGTCCAGACCGCCCGGGTGGTACGGCAGCATGCCGTTCAGGGTGATCTGAGGCAGCTTGTCGTATGGCGTGATACGAGAAATGGTGGCCATTTCGTAGGCGTGTGCATTCAAGCGTGCGGTGTAACCTTCGCCACGATAGGTCAGGGCGCCTTGCTGGTTGACCACCTCACGGCTTTCCACGCCGATCTGATCTGTCTCCAGATCCTGGAAGTAGAACGGATCACTGATGTCGGTGTAGTCGACTTCAGTCATCAGGCGCTCATCGAGGCCGCCTTTGTGCTGCCAGTTGATCATCCAGCGCCGATCTTTGTAGTCGGTCTGGTCTTTACGATCGTCGTTCTTGTCGTTCAGGTAGCCGCCACCGAACTGACCTTCGCTCGATTTGGTCAGGTAGCGGAACTCGCCTTCCATCAGCAAGCCGCGCTTGGTCATGTAGCGCGGGTACAACGTAGCGTCGTAGTTCGGCGCCAGGTTGAAGTAGTACGGCGTGACCAGCATGAAGCCGGTGTCGCTGCTGGTGCTGAACGAAGGTGGCAGGAAGCCGGACTGGCGACGGTCGTCGATCGGGAAGTAGATGTACGGTGTGTAGAACACCGGGAAATCCTTGACCCGCAGGGTGACGTTGGTCGCGGTACCGAAGCCGGTAGCCGGGTTCAGGGTGATGTTGTTGCCCTTGAGCTGCCAGGCGTTGCTGCCAGGCTCACAGGTGGTGTAGGTACCATCCTTGAGGCGGATGATGGCGTTCTCGCCACGCTTGGCGTACAGCGCGTTACCGCGGATGCGCGACTTGTGCATCACGTATTCGGCGTTGTCGACCTGGGCTTCACCGGTGTCGAGCTGGATCTGCGCCTCGTCGCCAACTACCAGCGAGCCGTTGTCACGGATCTTGACGTTGCCCTTGAGCTCGCCACGGTTCTCGGTCTGGTAGAGGTTGGCCTCGTCGGCTTCGACCTGCATGCTGCCCTGGCGCATGACCACGTCACCGGCCAGAGTAGCGATCTGCTGCTCTTGCTGGTACTTGGAGACCTTGGCATTGATGTAGGTCGGCGACTCGTCCTTGGGCGTGGTGTCGTCCATGCCAGGGCGGATCGGCTCGACATAGGCGCCAGCGCAGTACGGGCCAGTCTCGGCCAGCTGGGCAGCGGTGAGCTTCTCGCGCGGGACCCAGTCCAGATGGCTGTAGTCTTCGCTGCGGGTTTTCAGGCCACGGCCTTTGGCCTCGGTGACCAGCATCGGCTTGGGCTCGCCATCGGCGCCGACTTCAGTGGTCTCGGCTTCGGTGCCGGAACTGAGCGCAGCGCCATCGTGCACAGGGCGCGGCGGCAAGTTGCTGACAGAGGTTTTGGGCTTGCAGTCCCAACCACCGGAGGCGGACACTTGGCAGTCAAACTGCTCGGCAGCCACCACGTACGAGGTGGCCAGTGGTTGCAGTACCAGCAAACCGCCAGTGACCAACAACGGAAACTTTCTACGAAACGCGGGGGATTTCAATGCCATCTTATTAGTCCGGGCTTCCTGCGTGCCATCTGCCCGCGTGTGGGGCCGCACGCCTCTCGATGGTCTGAAAAAGATGCTGGATAATAAAGCATGACCCGCTTGACGGCTAGGGCCGTCGGAGACCCTTGTAATGCCCGATCATGATCTACGCCTTGAACTACTCAAAGACTGGCTCAAACAGCAACTGCTCGCCCTGTTCCAGATAAACGGCTGGGGCGAGCTGCCCGAAGGTACTCTAACCGCCGCCAGCAGTGACGCGAGCTTCCGTCGTTATTTCCGCTGGCAGGGCGCCAATCGCAGCTTTGTGGTCATGGATGCACCGCCACCGCAGGAAAACTGCCGTCCCTTCGTCGAGATCGATCACTTGTTGGCCAGCGCCGATGTGCATGTGCCGCTGATTCATGCCCAGGACCTGGAGCGCGGCTTCCTGTTGCTCGGCGATCTCGGCCACCAGACATACCTGGACATTATTAACTCTGAGAATGCCGATGGCCTGTTCGCCGATGCCATCGACGCCCTGTTGGCCTTGCAGCGCCTGCCCATGACCGCGCCGCTGCCCAGCTATGACGATGCCTTGCTGCGCCGTGAGCTGGAGCTGTTCCCAGAGTGGTACGTCGGCCGCGAGCTCGGTGTCGCCCTGACTGCAACGCAGCTAGCTACCTGGCAGCGCGTCAGCCAGTTGTTGATCGACAGCGCGTTGGCCCAGCCCAAGGTGCTGGTGCACCGCGACTACATGCCGCGCAACCTGATGCACAGCGAGCCCAATCCTGGCGTGCTGGACTTCCAGGATGCGGTCTACGGCCCAGTCACCTACGACATTACCTGCCTGTTCAAGGATGCTTTCCTCAGCTGGCCGCAGGCGCGGGTAGAGGGTTGGTTGGGTGATTACTGGGAGAAGGCGCGGGTCGCTGGCATTCCAGTGCAATCCGATTTCGAGGCATTTCACCGCGCCAGCGACCTGATGGGCGTGCAGCGTCACCTCAAGGTGATCGGTATCTTCGCGCGCATCTGCCACCGCGACGGCAAGCCGCGTTACCTCGGCGACGTTCCGCGTTTCTTCGCCTATATAGATGAAGTGATCGGCCGCCGGCCGGAATTGGCTGAGCTGGGTGCACTGATCGCTGAACTGAAGGCAGCTCGTCCATGAAGGCAATGATCCTGGCGGCGGGCAAGGGTGAGCGCATGCGCCCGCTGACCCTGCACACTCCAAAACCACTGGTGCCGGTGGCTGGACAGCCGCTGATCGAGTATCACCTGCGCGCCCTGGCTGCAGCCGGTGTCAGCGAAGTGGTGATCAACCACGCCTGGCTGGGGCAGCAGATCGAAGATCACCTGGGCGATGGCAGCCGCTTTGGCTTGACCATCCGCTATTCGGCCGAAGGCGAGCCGCTGGAGACCGGTGGCGGAATCTTCAAGGCGCTGCCAATGCTGGGCGAGGCGCCGTTTCTGTTGGTCAACGGCGATGTCTGGAGCGACTACGATTTTCGCCAGTTGAATAAACCGCTCGAGGGTTTGGCTCATCTGGTGCTGGTCGACAACCCAGGGCACCACGGCCGGGGCGACTTCCGTTTGCAGGGCGCGCAGGTGGTCGATGGCGACGATGCCCCGGGGACGCTGACCTTCAGCGGCATCTCGGTGCTGGATCCGGCGTTGTTCGCAGGTTGCCAGCCTGGTGCTTTCAAACTGGCGCCGTTGCTTCGTCAAGCGATGGCCCAGGGCAAGGTAACCGGTGAACGTCATGGCGGCCTCTGGGTCGACGTTGGCACCCTGGAGCGCTTGGCCGAGGTTGAGCGCTTGATTGGCGAGCGCGCCTGACATGTGGTGGCCGAGCACAGTGATTGGTGCTGGAGCGGGCTTTGCAGTGGCCAGTATCCCTGGCGCATTGCTGGGCGCCTTGCTAGGTCAGGCCATGGACCGACGCCTGCGGCTGCGCGGTTGGGAGGATGTGCGCGAGCGCCTGGGCGGGCGCCCGGCGCTGCGCGATGAAGAGCTGTTGTTCGTGCTGCTCGGGCGGCTGGCCAAGAGCGATGGCCGGGTAGCGGACGGGCATATCCAGCAGGCGCGTCAGGAGATGGCGCGGCTGGACATGGCCGAGCCAGCCCGATTGCGGGCGATTGCCGCATTCAATCGTGGCAAGTCCGGCAAGGACCGGCTAGGCCGCTATCTGCACCGCATCAAGCAGCAGCCACATGCCGCAGAAGGTACGCTGCGTGCGTGCTGGCGGATGGTGTGGGCCGATGGCAAGGCCGGGCGCCAGGAGCGTGATCTGGTCTTGACTTGGGGGCAACAGCTGGGGCTGAGTCGGCGCCAGGCGCAAGCGCTGTCGCTGGAGTACGAACCGCGCAAGACCACCGCCGAGGGCGCGACCTTGACCTATGCGGCGGCGTTGCGCCTGCTCGGGGTTGAGGCGGATACCGCGGGGGACAAGGTCAAACAGGCTTATCGGCGCCTGCTGAGCCGGCACCATCCTGACAAGTTGGTGGGCAATGGCGCCAGTGAGGCGCAGGTGCGTGAGGCGACCGAGAAAACCCGGGAGCTGCATCAGGCCTATGCGTTGATTCGCAAGCGTCGAGGGTTGTAGGGCCTGGGTGTGAGGTGGTCGCTGCTGGCCTTATCGCGGGGCAAGCTCGCTCCCACGCCCCCCCGTATAGAAAATTCGGCGTGGGAGCGGGCTTGCCCCGCGATGAGGCCATTGAATCCGCCAGGTTACTCCTGCGGCGACAGCCATCCTCGAACCCGCCGGAACAGCTGCTCTTGCTCTGCGGTCTTGTTGCCTGGCATGGCAATCAGCGACAACTGCCGATATTGACTGTCCTTCTGCCGCTTGCTGGCTTGCAAGCGCAATTGGGCTGCGTGCCGATCGCCAGTACGGGTGGCGTAATAGAGATCGGCGGCTGGCACCTTGAGCGTCGGCGTCAGGCTCTCCAGGTCATGCTCCACCCGGGCCGGGGTCTGCGCCGCGACCATCACCAGCTTCTGCACCTGCGGCGGTTGCTTTTCGCTCAGGTAGCGCGCCGCCCAATAGGCGCCGCTGCCATTACCTAACAGCACGATGCTGCGGGCTTTCTGCTCCTGGGCATAGGCCACGGCCGCGTCCAGCCGGGCAAAGATCCGCTCGGCGTCGGCCTGATCGTTGTGTTCGCTGGCCTCGACGGCATCGGTGCTCTGCGCGGTATCGGCCTCGGGCGCGGTGGCCTGGGCGACATTGGCATTGGCATCTGCAGGGGTGTCCTTGGCTGGAGCGCTTTCGCCAGTGCCTTTCTCAGGCTGCGGCGCAGGCGTGCTCTCGACGCGCGCCTGGGGGCTGTCAGCGAGCAAGTCCGGCAGACTCACGCTCAGGGTGTGCCAGCCCGCATCAGGGAATTTGCTTCGCAGAGGGCCGACCGTGGTTGGCCAATCGGCATTTTCTCCAGCGCCCGGCACGATGATCAGCGCACCTTTAGGGTCGCTGTCGTTGGCCGGTTTCCACAATGCCAGGAAGCTCTCGTTACCGGCCTGCAACGTTTGTTGCTCAGCTTTGGCCACCCGGCGTTCGAGCGCCTGGGCATCTTCCTGGCTACGTTCGAGCAGCGCAGCGCGCGGGCTGGGGGCGGCAGCTTCAGCGGCCGGTGCGGCCTTCTCGGCGTCTTCGGCCTGTGCGCCCAGCGGTAGGATCGAGGCCAGGCAGAACATTGCCAGCGTCGTGCGATAAAGTGTCAACATGAATCAACCCAAGGCCAGAATGATACCGGCAGCCTAATAGTATTTGTCCGCGACGGCCACGAGTGATGGCCGCGCTTGCCAAGACGAGCGTAGAGATGAAGCGAATGCGTCGCCTGTTGGTTATCGGCTGCTTGTGCCTGCCCTTGATCGCTTTGGCCAGGCCCACGCCTGCGCCGACGGTGGCGCTGGAACCGGACCAGCAGCAATGGCTGGAAGAGCATCGCAGCCTACGTGTTGGCCTGGTGCTGCAAGCGCCGTACGCGCAGTTCGACCGGCGCCTGCAGCAGCTATATGGGGCCAATGTCGAGTTGGTCAACTGGCTGGCCCAGGCGCTGCGCCTGGATCTGACCTGGCGCAACTTCGCCGACCAAGCGGCGCTGGAGCATGCGCTGCAGGCCGGTGAGATCGATTTCGCCCCAGGCCTTACGCAAACCCCAGCCAGTCTGCGCTTGTGGTTGTTCAGCGATCCCTACATGCGCGTCCCGCAATTGATGGTCGGCCCGCGTACCGGCGCGGTGGCGGTCGAGCTTGAAAAACTTGGCGCGGGTGAGCGGGTTGCGGTGCGCATGCCCAGCGCCCTGGCCGATTACCTGCGGGGCAACTACGCCAACCTCAACCTGCAGGGTGTACCTAACGAACGCCAGGCCCTGCAGTTGCTGCTGGGCGGGCAGGCGAGCTATGCCGTGTTGGACGAGGCCCAGCTCAGCCGGTTGTCGCGCGAGAGTGAGTTCAGTGATCTGGCGGTGGTCGGCGATATCGGCCTGCCACAGTTGCTGCGGGTTGGCTCCAGGCGTGATTGGCCGTTACTGGCCGATGTGCTGGAGCGCGGTCTACAGGCCATGCCAGCCAAAGAGCTGGAGCAGTTGCACCAGCGCTGGCTGCAACCGAAGTATCCGCGCCTGAGTGACAGCACAGGCTTCTGGCAGAATTTGGCGCTGCTGTTCGGCATGCTGCTGCTGTGCGCCATCGCCACGCTGGTCTGGCAGCGTCGCCAGCAGCGGCAGTTGGAGCGCAGCCTGCTGGCGGCCAGGGATAACCTGCATGAACGCCAGGCGCGGGAAGAAGCGCTGCGTTTGAGCCAGTTCTCCATCGACCAGAGCACCGTGGGCATTCTCTGGGTCAATTGGGACAGTCATGTGCGCTACGCCAACCATGCCGCAGAACGCATGCTGGGGTATGGCGAAGGCGAACTGCTCGAGCGGCCGTTGATCGATTTCGAGCCGAATCTGCAAATGGATCGCTGGCTTGAACTGTGGAAGCGTGCCCGCACCGGTGATGGCGGCGCCCAGCAGTTCGAAAGCCAGTGCCTGCGCGCCGACGGCAGCCTGCTGCCGGTCGACCTGTCGCTGAGCTTTCTGCGTTTTCGCGATGCCGAGTACCTGGTGGTGTTCCTCACCGATGTTACCGAGCGCCGCCGTGCCCTGGCCGCCCTGCGCGAAAGCGAGGCGCGGCTCAAGGGCATCGCTGGCAACGTGCCGGGGCTGGTGTTCCGCCTGGAGCGTGATCCGGCCGAGGGCGATTTGGAGTTTCCCTACATCAGTGAAGGCAGCGAGGCGTTGGTGGGCTACGCGCCGGCGGCGATCCAGCACCCTGAGATGGGCCTGCGCAACTTGGTCCATCCGCAGGACCGCGCCGACTATCACCGCGTCCAGGACCTGGCCCTGGCCAATAATCAGGACTGGTCCTGGCAGGGGCGCATCCTCACCCGCCAGGGCGAGCAGCGCTGGGCCGATATCAAGGCCAGTACCCGGCGCCTGGCCGATGGCCGGGTGGTGTGGGACGGCGTGGTCTGGGACATCACCCAGAGCAAGCGGGCCGAGCTGGCCCTGGCGCAATCTCAAGGGCAGCTGCGCGAGTTGTCGGCGCACCTGGAAAGCGTGCGCGAGGAAGAGAAAGCGCGTATCGCCCGAGAGGTACACGATGAGCTGGGGCAGATGCTCACCGTGCTAAAGCTTGAGGTGTCGATGTGCGAGCTGGCCTATGCCGAACTCGACCCTGGGCTCAACGAACGCCTGACCAGCATGAAGCGCCTGATCGCCCAGCTGTTCCAACTGGTGCGTGACGTGGCCACCGCGCTGCGTCCGCCGATCCTGGATGCGGGCATCGCTTCGGCCATTGAATGGCAGGCGCGGCGTTTCGAGGCGCGCACGCAGATTCCTTGCCTGGTGCAAGTGCCGGAGCATCTGCCTGCATTGAGTGACGCCAAGGCCACGGGGTTATTTCGCATCCTTCAGGAGGCATTGACCAACGTGATGCGCCACGCTCAGGCTCATACCGTGCAGATCGAACTGGTGCACGAGCATGACGTACTGCGCATGAGCGTCATCGATGATGGGGTGGGTTTTTGCACCGATCAGGCCAGGCCGACGTCCTTTGGCCTGGTGGGGATGCGCGAGCGGGTCCTGATGCTTGGCGGCAGCATGACTCTGGACAGTGAGCCGGGTGAAGGCAGTAGCCTGAGTGTGAGCATTCCTCTGGATTAGGAGAGTAAGCGTGATTCGAGTGCTGGTGGCCGAAGACCACACCATAGTTCGTGAAGGCATCAAGCAGCTGATCGGCCTGGCCAAGGACATGCAGGTGGCGGGGGAGGCCGGCAATGGCGAGCAACTGCTCGAGACCCTGCGCCACACCCCTTGTGAAGTGGTATTGCTGGATATCTCCATGCCTGGGGTTAATGGCTTGGAGGCGATCCCGCGGATTCGCGCGTTGAACAACCCGCCAGCGATCCTGATGTTGTCGATGCATGATGAAGCGCAGATGGCCGCCCGCGCCTTGAAAGCGGGCGCCGCTGGCTATGCCACCAAGGACAGCGATCCGGCGCTGTTGCTCACCGCTATTCGCCGGGTAGCCGGAGGCGCGCGCTATATCGACCCATCGCTGGCCGACCGGATGGTCTTCGAGGTTGGCCTGACCGAGACCCGGCCGCTGCATACCTTGCTTTCGGAACGTGAGTTCTCGGTCTTCGAGCGCCTCGCCCAAGGCGCCAACGTCAACGACATCGCCCAGCAACTGGCGCTGTCGAGCAAGACCATCAGCACCCACAAGGCGCGACTGATGCAGAAGCTCAAGGTCAACTCGCTGGCCGAGCTGGTCAAGTACGCCATGGAGCACAAGTTGGTGTGAGTGTTCTGCTTGCGACATGGCCAGGTTCCCGGCTCGCCCCATACCCGTAGGAGCGGGCTTGCCCCGTGATGGCGCAAAGCCAGGCAATAGAGGAGGCTGCGCCGGCGTTATCGCAGGGCAAGCCCGCTCCCACTTAGCGATTGATTTATCTGTGGGCGTCAGCCTTGTAGGGCAATCCCTACACGCAATCTTCCAACTGGATGATGGCATTCTCTCAGCACCCCCGATTTGCGGGCACTTGCGCCTTCTCTAACCTTCACTCACGCAGTCATCCAACAAGAAGGTGCAGGCATGAGCGAGGCGAATTCGAACGCTGCCACCAGCGAGACGCTGGTCAGTTTCCGTGGTGTGCAGAAGAGCTACGACGGCGAATCGCTGATCGTCAAAGACCTCAACCTGGACATCCGCAAGGGCGAGTTCCTCACCTTGCTGGGCCCTTCCGGTTCGGGCAAGACCACCAGCCTGATGATGCTGGCCGGCTTCGAAACGCCCACCGCTGGCGAGATCCAGCTGGCGGGTCGCTCGATCAACAACGTGCCGCCGCACAAGCGCGACATTGGCATGGTGTTCCAGAACTACGCGCTGTTCCCGCATATGACCGTGGCCGAGAACCTGGCCTTCCCCTTGAGCGTGCGCAACCTGAGCAAGACCGACATCAGCGAGCGGGTCAAGCGCGTGCTCGGCATGGTCCAGCTCGATGCCTTCGCCAAGCGCTACCCAGGCCAGCTCTCCGGTGGCCAGCAACAGCGGGTGGCCCTGGCCCGTGCGCTGGTGTTCGAGCCGCAGCTGGTGCTGATGGACGAGCCACTCGGCGCCCTCGACAAGCAGCTGCGCGAACACATGCAGATGGAGATCAAGCACATCCACCAGCGCCTTGGCGTAACCGTGGTGTACGTGACCCACGACCAGGGCGAAGCGTTGACCATGTCCGACCGTGTGGCGGTGTTCCATCAAGGTGAAATCCAGCAGATCGCCGACCCGCGCACCCTCTATGAAGAGCCGCGCAACACCTTCGTCGCCAACTTCATCGGCGAGAACAACCGCCTCAACGGCACCCTGCTGGCGCGCAATGGCGAGCGTTGCCAGGTGCAGCTGGCGCGTGGCGAGCGGGTCGAGGCGCTGGCGGTCAACGTTGGCGAGGCGGGCGATCCGGTGACCTTGTCGATCCGCCCCGAGCGCGTACGGCTCAATGGCCACAGTGAAAGCTGCGTCAACCGTTTCTCCGGGCGGGTGGCCGAGTTCATCTACCTGGGCGACCACGTACGGGTGCGCCTGGAAGTCTGCGGCAAAGGCGACTTCTTCGTGAAGCAGCCGATTGCCGAACTCGACCCGGCCCTGGCCGTGGGCGATGTGGTACCGCTTGGCTGGGAGGTCGAGCACGCTCGCGCGCTCGACCCGATTGCCGAAGCCCACTGATGGTTCGCTTAACCAACCCTGTACTGTGGAGAGAATAATAATGCGCAAGCAGTTGAAACTGACCGCCCTGGCCCTCGGCCTGTTCGCCGCAGGCCATGCCCTGGCCGCGGACTTGACCGTGGTGTCGTTCGGCGGGGCCAACAAGGCCGCCCAGGTCAAGGCGTTCTACGAGCCGTGGGAGAAGGCTGGCAAGGGCAAGATCGTCGCTGGCGAGTACAACGGCGAGATGGCCAAGGTCAAAGCCATGGTCGACACCAAGAGCGTGTCGTGGAACCTGGTCGAGGTCGAGTCGCCGGAGCTGGCCCGTGGTTGCGACGAGGGCATGTTCGAAGAGCTCGACCCGGCGCTGTTCGGTGACGAGGCCGACTACGTGCCAGGCGCCATCCAGCCATGCGGCGTGGGCTTCTTCGTCTGGTCCACGGTCCTGGCGTACAACGCCGACAAGCTCAAGACCGCACCTACCAGCTGGGCCGATTTCTGGGACACCAAGCAGTTCCCGGGCAAGCGTGGCCTGCGCAAGGGCGCCAAATACACCCTGGAATTCGCCCTGATGGCTGACGGCGTCGCGCCCAAGGACGTGTACAAGGTGCTCGCGACCAAAGAGGGTGTAGACCGCGCCTTCAAGAAACTCGACGAGCTCAAGCCGAGCATTCAGTGGTGGGAAGCCGGCGCCCAGCCGCCACAGTACCTGGCCTCGGGTGACGTGGTCATGAGCTCGGCCTACAACGGCCGGATCGCCGCGGTACAGAAAGAGAGCAACCTCAAAGTGGTGTGGAACGGCGGCATCTACGACTTCGACGCCTGGGCCATCCCCAAAGGCGCCAAGGACGTGGAAGAGGCGAAGAAGTTCATCGCCTACACCGTGCAGCCCGAGCAGCAGAAGACCTATTCGGAAAACATCGCCTACGGCCCGGCCAACTCCAAGGCCGTACCGCTGCTGGCCGATGCCGTGAAGAAAGACATGCCGACCACGCCTGAGAACATCGCCAACCAGGTGCAGATCGACGTGGCCTTCTGGGCCGACAACAGCGAGCAACTGGAGCAACGCTTCAACGCTTGGGCTGCGAAGAAGTAACTGCGCCATCGGAGCGCCGGGCATCTCCGGCGCTCCCTGTTTCCCAGATTTTCGGAGTTCGCCATGGCCATTGCAGTGCCCCTTAAAGAAGGCGCAGGTCCAAACCTGAAACAGCGCCTCAAGCATGCCGAGCGGGTCAACCGCTGGAAGGCCCAGGCGTTGATCGCGCCGCTGGCGCTGTTCCTGCTGCTGGTGTTCCTGGTGCCGATCGCGGCGCTGTTGTACAAAAGCGTCGGCAACCCCGAGGTGGTCGCCGGCCTGCCGCGGACCGTCGAGGCGATCGAGCAGTGGGATGGCAAAAGCCTACCGGGCGAAGAGGTCTACAAGGCGCTGAGCCTGGACCTGCCCGAGGCGCGCAAGAACCAGACCCTGGGCGATCTGTCCAAACGCTTGAACATGGAGCTGGCCGGTTATCGCAGCCTGCTGTCGAAGACTGCGCGGGCGCTGCCGTTGAAGACTGAACCTGGCTCTTATAAAGAAGCACTGCAAACCCTCGATGAGCGTTGGGGCGATCCGGCCTATTGGCAGGCGATCCGCCGCAATACCAGCACCGTCACCCCGTATTACTTGCTGGCCTCGGTCGACCATCGTATCGATGACCTGGGTGAGCTGGCCAAGGCCACGCCAGACCAGGCGATCTACCTGGATATTTTCGCCCGCACCCTGTGGATGGGTGTGGTGATCACTGTTATCTGCTTGTTGTTGGCCTACCCGTTGGCTTATCTGCTAGCCAACCTGCCAACCCGGCAGAGCAACTTGTTGATGATCCTGGTGCTGTTGCCGTTCTGGACCTCGATCCTGGTGCGGGTCGCGGCCTGGATCGTGCTGTTGCAGTCGGGTGGATTGATCAACAGTGCGCTGATGGCCATGGGCATCATCGATGAGCCGCTGGAGTTGGTGTTCAACCGCACAGGTGTGTACATCTCGATGGTGCACATCCTGCTGCCGTTCATGATCCTGCCGCTGTACAGCGTGATGAAGGGCATCTCGCCGAGCTATATGCGCGCCGCAATCTCGCTGGGTTGCCATCCGTTCGCCAGTTTCTGGCGGGTGTACTTCCCGCAGACCTACGCTGGCGTGGGCGCTGGCTGCTTGTTGGTGTTCATCCTGGCCATCGGCTACTACATCACCCCGGCGTTGCTGGGCAGCCCGAACGACCAGATGGTCAGCTATTTCGTCGCCTTCTATACCAACACCAGCATCAACTGGGGCATGGCCACTGCGTTGGGCGGGCTGTTGCTGCTGGCGACCGTGCTGTTGTACCTGATCTATAGCTGGCTGGTGGGCGCTAGCCGCCTGCGCTTGAGCTGAGGAGCCTTGTCATGCTGAGTCCATACATGTCGCCCGTGGAGCGGGTCTGGTTCTACAGCCTGCGGATTCTCTGCGGCTTGATCCTGTTGTTCCTGGTGCTGCCGGTGTTGGTGATCATCCCGCTGTCATTCAACAGCGGCAGTTTCCTGGTCTATCCCTTGCAGGGCTTCTCGCTGCAGTGGTACCACGACTTCTTCGCCTCGGCCGAGTGGATGCGGGCGTTGAAGAACAGCATCATCGTCGCCCCGGCGGCGACCGTGCTGGCCATGGTGTTCGGCACCCTGGCGGCGATTGGCCTGACTCGCGGCGACTTCCCCGGCAAATCGTTGGTGATGGCGCTGGTGATCTCGCCGATGGTGGTGCCGGTGGTGATCATTGGCGTGGCCAGCTACTTGTTCTTCGCCCCGCTGGGGATGGGCAACAGCTTCATCTCGCTGATTCTGGTGCATGCGGTGCTGGGTGTGCCCTTCGTCATCATCACCGTGTCGGCGACCTTGCAAGGCTTTAACTACAACCTGGTGCGGGCCGCAGCCAGCCTGGGGGCGTCGCCACTGACGGCGTTTCGGCGGGTGACCTTGCCTCTGATTGCCCCGGGGGTGATCTCCGGCGCGTTGTTCGCCTTTGCCACCTCGTTCGATGAAGTGGTAGTGACGCTGTTCCTGGCCGGGCCCGAGCAGGCGACCTTGCCGCGGCAGATGTTCAGCGGCATTCGCGAAAACCTCAGCCCGACCATTGCCGCAGCGGCGACGTTGCTGATCGCGTTCTCGGTGATTTTGCTGCTGACCCTGGAATGGTTGCGTGGGCGTAGTGAGAAGCTGCGTACTCAACAGCCCAGCTAAACCTCCGTGGGAGCGGGCTTGCCCCGCGATAGCGATCGAGTATTCGCAATCGCTATCGCGGGGCAAGCCCGCTCCCACGTATCCCCTAGTGATGCCCCCGCTGTCGGATCTTGCGCCAACTCGTCGACACGGATTGATACCAATCAGCCCGTATCGATTTCCCTGAGTTACAATGCGCGCCACCGTGATTCTGCCAACAGGTGCGCCATGCAGCCCTACGCTATTGCCCCCTCCATTCTTTCCGCCGATTTCGCCCGTCTGGGTGAGGACGTCGACAAGGTGCTGGCCGCCGGGGCCGACATCGTTCACTTCGATGTCATGGACAACCATTACGTCCCCAACCTGACCATCGGCCCGATGGTCTGCAGCGCCTTGCGCAAGTACGGCGTGACCGCGCCAATCGACGTGCACCTGATGGTCAGCCCAGTCGACCGGATCATCGGCGACTTCATCGAAGCCGGCGCGACCTACATCACCTTCCACCCAGAGGCCACCACGCACATCGACCGCTCGCTGCAGTTGATCCGCGATGGCGGTTGCAAGGCTGGCCTGGTGTTCAACCCGGCCACTGGCCTGGATGCATTGAAGTACGTGATGGACAAGATCGACATGGTCCTGCTGATGAGCGTCAACCCAGGCTTCGGCGGCCAGAAGTTCATCCCCGGCACCCTCGACAAGCTGCGTGAAGCGCGTGCGCTGATCGACGCCAGTGGCCGCGATATCCGCCTGGAGATCGATGGCGGCGTCAACGTCAACAACATCCGCGAGATCACCGCCGCTGGCGCTGATACCTTCGTTGCCGGCTCGGCGATCTTCAATGCCCCGGACTACCAGGAAGTGATCGCCAAGATGCGCGCCGAAATGGCCTTGGCCCGCCCATGAGTGGCTTCGAGCAGCTGTTCCCGGGGACGCTGCCCAGGCTGGTGATGTTCGATCTGGATGGCACGTTGATCGATTCAGTCCCCGACCTGGCCGCAGCCGTCGACCGCATGCTGCTCGAACTGGGTCGCCCGCCCGCTGGCCTTGAGGCGGTACGCCACTGGGTCGGCAATGGTGCTCAGGTTCTGGTCCGCCGTGCCCTGGCCGGCGGTCTTGAACATGAACAGGTAGACGATCAGCTGGCTGAACAGGGCCTGGCCTTGTTCATGGAGGCTTACGCCCAAAGCCATGAACTGACCGTGGTTTATCCTGGTGTGCGCGACACCCTGCGCTGGCTGCGCAAGCAGGGGGTGGAGATGGCGCTGATCACCAACAAGCCGGAGCGCTTCGTCGCGCCGTTGCTCGATCAGATGAAGATCGGCCGCTATTTTCGCTGGATCATCGGTGGCGACACCCTGCCACAGAAAAAGCCTGATCCGGCCGCCTTGCTGTTCGTGATGAAAATGGCCGGGGTCGAGCCTGGGCAAGCGCTGTTCGTCGGTGACTCGCGCAGCGATGTCCTGGCGGCCAAGGCTGCCGGGGTGAAGTGTGTCGGGCTGAGCTACGGCTACAACCATGGCCGACCGATCCATGAAGAAACCCCGAGCCTGGTGATCGATGATCTGCGTGCCCTGTTGCCTGGTTGCGTAGTCACCGACACTGGGATAACGTTGGCGGACCTTCAAGCCTCACAAGACAGAGAGTCCACCGTGGCGGTTACTGGCAAATTCTGGATGAAAGTCATCAAGGCCCTGGCCCGTTGGCGTTGGCGCGTCTGACTTCTGCCCGCCGGCCCCTGCCGGCACGTCCGTTTGCCCGACCCCATTGCTGCTTGCTCCGAGGCTACTCATGACCCGCGAAGAATTCCTGCGCCTGGCTGCTGCCGGCTACAACCGCATTCCCCTGGCCTGCGAAACCCTGGCCGACTTCGACACCCCGCTGTCGATCTACCTGAAACTGGCTGACCAGGCCAACTCCTACCTGCTCGAGTCGGTTCAGGGCGGCGAGAAGTGGGGCCGTTATTCGATGATTGGCCTGCCATCGCGCACCGTGATGCGCGTGCATGGCTACCACGTGAGCATCCTGCAGGATGGCGAGCAGGTGGAAAGCCATGAGGTGGAAGACCCGCTGGCCTTCGTCGAAACCTTCAAGGACCGCTACAAAGTCGCTGACATCCCGGGCCTGCCACGCTTCAACGGCGGCCTGGTTGGCTACTTTGGCTATGACTGCGTGCGTTATGTGGAAAAGCGCCTGGGCGCCTGCCCCAACCCGGATCCGCTGGGTGTGCCAGACATTCTCCTGATGGTCTCGGATGCGGTGGTGGTGTTCGACAATTTGGCTGGCAAGATGCACGCCATCGTCTTGGTCGACCCCTCCGAAGAGCAGGCCTTCGAGCAAGGCCAAGCGCGCCTGCAAGGCCTCTTGGCCAAACTGCGTGAGCCGATCACTCCACGTCGCGGCCTGGACCTGAGCGGGCCAATGGCGGCCGAGCCTGCGTTCCGCTCAAGCTTTACCCAGGCTGACTACGAGCGTGCGGTCGACACCGTCAAGGAATACATCCTGGCCGGTGACTGCATGCAGGTAGTGCCGTCGCAGCGTATGTCGATCGACTTCAAGGCCGCGCCAATCGATCTGTACCGCGCGCTGCGCTGCTTCAACCCGACGCCTTACATGTACTTCTTCAACTTTGGCGACTTCCATGTGGTGGGCAGCTCGCCGGAGGTGCTGGTGCGGGTCGAAGATAACCTGGTCACGGTACGGCCGATCGCAGGGACCCGCCCGCGTGGTGCTACCGAAGAAGCGGACCGGGCGCTCGAGGAGGACCTGCTCAGTGATGATAAAGAGATCGCCGAACACCTGATGCTGATCGACCTGGGCCGCAACGATGTCGGTCGGGTGTCTTCGACAGGCAGCGTACGCCTGACCGAGAAGATGGTGATCGAGCGTTATTCCAACGTCATGCACATCGTTTCCAACGTGACCGGCCAGCTGCGTGAAGGCCTGACGGCGATGGATGCGCTGCGGGCCATTCTGCCGGCCGGAACTTTGTCGGGTGCGCCGAAGATTCGTGCGATGGAGATCATCGACGAGCTGGAGCCGGTCAAACGCGGCGTCTATGGTGGGGCGGTCGGCTACTTTGCCTGGAACGGCAACATGGACACCGCGATCGCTATCCGCACCGCGGTGATCAAGGATGGCGAGCTGCACGTGCAGGCCGGCGGCGGTATCGTGGCTGACTCGGTGCCGGCGCTGGAGTGGGAAGAGACCATCAACAAACGCCGCGCCATGTTCCGCGCGGTGGCCTTGGCCGAGCAAACCCCGCAAGGCTGATTATTTTGGGGCTGCACAGCAGCCCTTCGCGTCGGTTCGGCGCCGCCCTTCAGAGCGGCGCTATTCCTGTAGGAGCGGGCTTGCCCGCGAAGGGCTGCACAGCAGCCCCAACATCTCAAAAGTCCAGACTCACAGCCAGGCTCACCCCCTGCTGAGTCAACTCATCACTCTTGCGCCAGTTGTAGTTCCCACGCACATGCACCCCCGCTGTCAGCTCATGCGACAGTCCTAAGCTGGCCCGCGTCAGATTGTTCTGCGGGGTATAGCCGGTCAGGGTGAAGTCGTTCGCCGGCAGACTGGTCAAATGCATCGTCACATCTTGCTGGTCATCCTCGAACTCATGCTCGCGAGCGACTTCGGCAAACACGCGCGTCGAAGGCGCGAACTGGTAGCTGCCTTGCAACCCCGCCCCGAGCCGGCGCGAGGTGCGTTCCTGATCATCGAAGCCCAGCGCAGTCGAGCGACCACTGTTCTCGTCATAACCATCCACCTTGACCCGCGCATAGTCGGCGCTGATGAACGGCGCAAGCTGCCAGGCACTCGCCTCGGCTGCCAGGTTGTAGCCCAGGCGCCCGGTCACCGCCCAGGCCTCGCCATCGGTATCACCCTTTTCACTGCGGTCATTCACCCCCAGGGCAAACGTGCGCTTGAGGTCGCGGTAGTCCAGATGCCCGGCGCTCAGCGCCGCATCCGCCCACCAACGATTGGCCCGGTACTCGGCGAACACCGAGGCCAGGTAACTGTCGAGCTTGTAGTCCGAATCCTGTTCGCCGGCCTCCAGCTTCTGCCGATAGACCCCAGCGGCTACACCCAGGCGCCAAGCCTCGTCGAGCCGGTAGCTGCCGCCCACGGTCAGGTTATAGCCACGGCCATCGCCACTGGCGCTGCTGCGCTGGTCATCGAAGTCCAGATCCTGAGCGCCGGTGGCAACGATCGCCTGCCACTGACCGACCGCTTGCCAGGGCGTCTGCCATTGATTACGCAACTCGTCTTGATGGGCACGCAGGCTGGCGTGGGCCATTTCGGGTAGCAGGGTCAGCTCCCACGGTGCAGAGATGATCGAATAGGCGTAGTCGGCAATCAGTTGCTGACCGGCGATGGTCGGGTGTACGGCGTCGTTGAACAGCAGCTTGGTCGGATCCGGGCTGGCGCCGTTTTCGCCATAGACCGGGTTCTGGCAACTGCTGCCGCTATAGCAGCTGGCTACCAGGTTTTGATCTGTGGCCAAGCCAAATTGCGCTGGGTTGGCCAGCGCCTCGCTGAGCAGTACGGGGATGTTCAGCGGGATGATTTCGGCATCGATCTGGCTCAGCTGATTGACCAGTGCCTGATTGAATACGCCCGACAGCTGCGACAGTGGGCCTTGCTGGGGCGTGCCGCTGAAGTTTGGGGTTTGGCCTAGATCGGGCAACAGCCAGACCATGATGTAGCGAGCCCCTCCCTGTTGCAGGGCCTGGGCACTGGCGGCCAGGCGGGTGCCGGCTACGGCGGCCTCGGAGGGGCTGGTGACCAGCCCTTGGAGGAAGTCATTGCCGCCGCCGGTCAGGTAATACAAGGCATTTGGGTCGGCGCGCAGACCGTTGGCCAGATAGCCATCCCGTTCGCGCAGCACGAGCCCGGCACCCGGGTTGCCCGGCGGGATCACCGTTTTTGAGGTGTCTGTGATCGAGTCGAGGATCTGTTCAGTGGTGTAACCGCCCACCGCCCAGTTATTGCCATCGGGGCGAATGCCCAGCGAAGTCGAAGGGTTCAGGTCGTCGGGTGCGATCCCCAGCCTCCCGCCAAGGATCATCGGCGATACCGGTGCGTAGTTGCCGTTGGCATCGCGGTTGGTGAAGCGCATGCCGTTGGTGCCACCGGTGAGATCTGGGAACTGCCCGGCGTCACTGAGACTGTCGCCAAACACGATCAGCGTGGAGTAGGGCGAAGGCGCGGCGATTGCCTGGCTGCAGGCCAGGGCGAGCGAGCAGAGGGAGTACCGCAACAAGCGAGAAGTGCGCATGGTAGATGTCCTTTTCATTGTTTTTATCGACACAAGTGAATGACCTTAGCAAAACCAAGGGCATGCAGGGCTAGTCCATTCGTTTCCCCATATTTACCGGCATATTGCGCCCATCGCCCCGGTAAGCTACTGTGCCGGAACGTATGAACGAGACCTACCCCGTGTTGATCGTCAGCAAACTCTTGATGCGCGTTATCAAGGCTCACGCCCGTTGGCGTTGGCGCGCCTGACTTTATCTCCTGCCGGCCCGCCCGGCTCGCTCCTGTCTGCCTTCCTATTGCTTGATCCAGCGCCCTGTGCGCGATTGCCCGCGCCTGCGGGCGGCAGTGGAAGGCTCGAATCAAAAGTCAGTATTCAAGAGGTTTGCCCCAGATGTTACTGATGATCGACAACTATGACTCTTTCACCTACAACGTCGTTCAGTACCTCGGCGAGTTGGGTGCCGAGGTCAAGGTCATCCGCAATGACGAGATGACCATCGGCCAAATTGAAGCGCTCAAGCCTGAGCGCATCGTCGTCTCGCCAGGCCCATGCACCCCGAGCCAGGCCGGCGTGTCCATCGAAGCCATCCTGCATTTTGCCGGCAAGCTGCCGATCCTTGGCGTGTGCCTGGGCCATCAGTCGATTGGCCAGGCGTTCGGCGGCGATGTGGTGCGCGCTCGCCAGGTCATGCACGGCAAGACCAGCCCGGTGCATCACCGCGACCTGGGCGTGTTCGCTGGCCTTAACAATCCGCTGACCGTGACCCGCTATCACTCGCTGGTGGTCAAGCGTGAAACCCTGCCTGAGTGCCTGGAAGTCACCGCCTGGACTGCCCTTGAGGATGGTTCGGTGGATGAGATCATGGGCCTGCGCCACAAGACCTTGAACATCGAAGGGGTGCAGTTCCACCCCGAGTCGATTCTGACCGAGCAGGGCCACGAGCTGTTCGCCAACTTCCTCAAGCAGACCGGCGGCCGCCGCTAAGGATCGAACATGGATATCAAAAGCGCGCTGAGCCGCATCGTCGGTCATCTGGACCTTTCCACTGAGGAAATGAGCGACGTCATGCGCCAGATCATGACCGGCCAATGCAGCGAGGCGCAGATCGGTGCGTTCCTGATGGGCATGCGCATGAAGAGCGAGAGCATCGATGAGATCGTCGGTGCAGTGTCGGTAATGCGTGAGCTGGCCGAGAAGGTCGAGCTGCAAAGCCTCGATCAGGTGGTCGATATCGTCGGCACCGGTGGCGATGGCGCCAACATCTTCAACGTATCCACGGCTTCGTCGTTCGTGCTTGCCGCGGCCGGCTGCAAAGTGGCCAAGCACGGTAACCGCGCGGTTTCTGGCAAGAGCGGCAGCGCCGACCTGCTGGAAGCGGCCGGCATCTACCTGAACCTCACCCCGGTGCAGGTCGGCCGTTGCATCGACAGCCTGGGCATCGGCTTCATGTTTGCCCAGAGCCACCACAAGGCAATGAAGTATGCCGCAGGCCCGCGTCGCGAGCTGGGGCTGCGCACCCTGTTTAACATGCTCGGCCCGCTTACGAATCCGGCCGGTGTGAAACACCAGGTGGTCGGCGTGTTCACCCAGGCCCTGTGCCGACCGCTGGCCGAAGTGCTGCAGCGGATGGGCAGCAAGCATGTGCTGGTGGTGCACTCCAAGGATGGCCTGGACGAATTCAGCCTGGCGGCGCCGACCTTCGTTGCCGAACTGAAGAATGACCAGATCAGCGAATACTGGGTCGAGCCCGAAGACCTCGGCATGAAGAGCCAGAGCTTGCATGGCTTGGCCGTCGAAGACCCGCAGGCCTCTTACGAGCTGATCAAAGATGCCTTGGGTCGGCGCAAGACCGAGAATGGCCAGAAAGCCGCTGAGATGATTGTGCTCAATGCTGGCGCTGCGCTGTACGCCGCCGATCACGCGATGACCTTGGCCCAGGGCGTAGAACTGGCCCATGACGTACTGCACACCGGCCTTGCCTGGGAAAAACTTCAGGAGCTGGGCGCCTTCACCGCCGTATTCAAGCAGGAGAACGAAGCATGAGCGTGCCGACCGTGCTGGAAAAGATCCTCGCCCGTAAGGTCGAGGAAGTCGCCGAGCGTAGTGCCCGGGTCAGCCTGGCAGAGCTCGAGCGCCTGGCGAAAGCGGCCGATGCCCCGCGTGGCTTTGCCAATGCGTTGATCGAGCAGGCCAAGCGCAAGCAGCCAGCGGTGATTGCCGAGATCAAGAAAGCGTCGCCGAGCAAGGGTGTGATCCGCGAAAACTTCGTGCCTGCAGAAATCGCCGTCAGCTACGAGAAGGGCGGGGCGACCTGCCTGTCGGTGCTGACTGACGTCGATTACTTCCAGGGAGCCGATGCTTACCTGCAGCAGGCACGTGCTGCTTGCCGCCTGCCGGTGATTCGCAAGGACTTCCTCATCGATCCCTACCAGGTGGTCGAAGCCCGTGCCTTGGGCGCTGACTGTGTATTGCTGATCGTCTCCGCGCTGGATGACGTGCGCATGGCCGAATTGGCCGCAGTGGCCAAGGATGTCGGCCTCGATGTACTGGTCGAAGTGCATGATGGTGACGAACTCGAGCGCGCGCTGAACACCCTCGACACTCCTTTGGTGGGGGTCAACAACCGTAACCTGCACACCTTCGAAGTCAGCCTGGAGACCACGCTCGACCTGCTTCCGCGCATCCCTCGCGATCGTCTGGCGATCACCGAGAGCGGTATCTTCAATCGCGCTGATGTCGAGCTGATGGAAATCAACGAGGTGTATTCGTTCCTGGTCGGTGAAGCGTTCATGCGCGCCGAGCATCCCGGGCATGAGCTGCAGCGGTTGTTCTTCCCACAGCGACCGGTACAGAACACGGTTCAGGCGCTGGACTGATCGCATCGCAAGCCGGCTAACGCCGGCTTGTTTGTTTTGACCGCTATGGCCTCTTCAGCAAAGGTGAATTGATGACCGACCAACCTCTGGCGTTGACCGTCGAACAAGGATTGCACGCCGAGCAGGAGTTGCTGGCAGCGGTGTGCCGTGGTGAGCGCGATGCTGGCGTGCTGTTCTGGCGACCGACCGACCACGCGCTGGTTATGCCGCGGCGCATGAGCCGGTTGGAAAACTTCGAGGCGGCCTGCGCCGAGCTGGCGATTGCCGGTTGGCCGGTGCTATTGCGTGAAACGGGCGGTGAGCCAGTGCCGCAGTCGCATGCGACGGTGAACGTGGCGTTGGTCTACGTAGCGCCGCGCAGCGAAGGCGATCATGGCCGTATCGAAAATGCTTACGAGCGTCTATGCCTGCCATTGTGCGATGTGCTGCGCGAGTGGGGTGGAGTGGCTTCGGTCGGCGAGATCGACGGCGCCTTCTGCGATGGGCGCTACAACGTCAATCTCAATGGTCGCAAGCTGGTCGGCACGGCCCAGCGCTGGCGCCAGGGCTTGGGCGGCAAGCGCCCGGTGGTGCTGGTGCACGGGGCGCTGCTGCTGGACAACGAGTGCGAGTCAATGGTGGCGGCGGTCAACCGCTTCAATGAATGCTGTGATATCGACCAGCGTTGCCGGGCCGATAGCCATATCGCCCTGCACGAAGTGGCGCCCGCCGTGCCATGGTTCGAGCGTCTGTCCCAGGCCTATGCGCAGGTGATCGCGCAACTGCCCAAAGATTAACGGGTGCCGTAGACCACCATGGTCTTGCCCTTGACCTGAACCAGGCTGCGTTCTTCGAGATCCTTGAGGACGCGGCCGACCATCTCCCGCGAACAACCGACAATCCGGCCGATCTCCTGGCGGGTGATCTTGATCTGCATGCCATCAGGGTGGGTCATGGCATCGGGCTGCTTGCACAGGTCGAGCAGGCAGCGGGCAACCCGGCCGGTGACATCGAAGAACGCCAGGTCGCCGACCTTGCGCGTGGTATTGCGCAGGCGCTGGGCCATCTGGCTGCCCAGGGCATAGAGAATATCCGGGTCCTGGCGCGCCACTTCGCGGAACTTGTCGTAGCTGATCTCGGCGACTTCGCATTCGGTCTTGGCCCGAACCCAGGCGCTGCGCTGCTGCTCTTTGCCAGTGGGCTCGAACAGGCCCAGTTCACCGAAGAAATCACCATCGTTGAGGTAGGCGATGATCATCTCGTGGCCGTTGTCGTCTTCGATCAGGATGGTGACCGAGCCCTTGATGATGAACGACAGTGTTTCAGCCCGGTCACCGGCACAGATGATGTTGCTCTTGGCGGTGAAACGGCGGCGCTGGCAGTGCACCAGCAGCTTGTCGATGTTCTTGATCTTGGCGGAAAGGGCGGAGACGACCATCACGAAATCCTGTTCGATGTAACGCAGAGGCTTTTTATAAAGGGTGCCTGGCACTATGCGCCAGTCATTTGGCGCCAGCTTATCAGACACTGCGCCAGTGATTGGTACAAATGCGCCGCGTGTTGAGCTTTTCCGACAGCGCTACAGGGCTTAAGCTGACACCCTTTTCAGAATCTAGGGAGTCCAGCAACATGAAGGCACGCATCCAATGGGCCGGCGAAGCGATGTTCCTCGGCGAGTCGGGCAGCGGCCATGTGGTGGTCATGGACGGTCCGCCCGAGGCCGGTGGCCGCAACCTGGGCGTGCGCCCCATGGAAATGCTCCTGCTGGGCCTAGGTGGCTGCAGCAACTTTGACGTGGTCAGCATCCTGAAGAAGTCGCGCCAGGCCGTGGAAAGCTGCGAAGCCTTCCTGGAGGCTGAGCGTGCCAGTGAAGACCCCAAGGTGTTCACCAAGATCCACCTGAACTTCGTGGTCAAAGGCCGTGCGCTGAAGGAGGCGCAGGTCAAGCGGGCGGTGGAGTTGTCCGCAGAGAAGTACTGCTCGGCTTCGATCATGCTCGGTCGGGCCGGGGTGGAAATCACCCACAGCTATGAGATCGTCGAACTCGGCTGATTCGTTCAAGGCCCCACAACAGGGCCAGTCCGGGCGCCAGTGCCAACAACAGGCTGGGTAAGTTCACGGCCAATAGCCCGAAGATTTCCGCGTTGCTCCAGGTACTGCCGAAGGCTTCGGCAAACAGCTGGCACTGCAGCAGCGCGGTCGTCGTCGCAGCTAGCAGGTAGGCGCCGATGAGTAATCCGGGCCTGCGGAAAAAACAGCCAAGCAGGACGAATAGCAATTGCCCGGGGACGCAGAACAGCAACAGCTCGCGCCCGCTGTTGCTGTCAGGTTCGATGAGGCCGGGCAGTTCGAAGGCGAATGCCGATTGCCTGACACTGGCCGTCATCAGGCAGACGAACAGGTACGCCACCAGCACCAACCCTAGGCTTTGCAGCAAGCGCACGCGGAGCCTGCGCAACGTCAACGGCGTAGCCCTGGAAGCAACTGCAGCAAGCTACTGGGCAGTTGAGCGCGCAGGCGCTTACTCAATGCTTGGCGATGCTGCTGGTAGAGTACGCCCAATCCGATCACGCCCAGGCCAATCAAAGTGAGCACCAGCGGGAACAACAGCGACTCGGCAAACACCTCATACGACAGGTAGCCCAGATACGCTGCCACGCCCATCGCGCCAAATACCATGAATACGGGGCGGCGCAGCAGCAGCGCCACTGCCATCAGGCCAAGGTTGATCAGGCAATACAGCGCTTTGCCCAACTCGCTGCCGCTGTCCATCAGGGTCAAGCCTCCCCAGAATGCCGCCAGCCCCGCCAGGTAACCCCAGAAGGCGTAATCTCTGCGAGTGCGTCCATCGATCACAAGAAAGACCAGCAGCAGGGCCAGGCCGAACCATAGCGAGACAATCCGCCGTTGCTCCCAACTGAATGGCGAGCCATAGAACCACTCGCTCAGGTCCATCGACATGAACCATAGCGCCAGGGCAATCGGCATGACGATGAAAGGGAAGGGGATCAGGCGCAGCATCAGCAGGCCGGCGACAACGGTGGCCGCTTCCATCAGCAGCCAGCCGCCCTGCACGTAGGTGTAATACTGGTGGTAATCGGTTTGCGCATCGTCCAGTGGCCACCAACCGAGCAGGCGCTCGATGGCGAACACCGCAAGTGGCACGATGCTGACCGCAACCGCGCCGAGCACACCGCCGGCGATCGGCTGGTCACGGCGCTGCAGGCCAACCGCGAAGAGGGTCAGCAGGGTGATATAGAGAACAGCGATCATCAGCAGGGCCCAGTCGCCAACCCGCATCCACGCTTCGGTCAGCAGCCAGCCCATCGCGCCCATGATCAGCAGGGCGCCAAAATAGAACGCGACGTGGGCCAGCTGGAAACTGCCACGGCTTTGCGGCTGTTGCTGCAAAAAGCTCAGCAGCGCTTGAGCCTGGCCCGGCTGGAGAATGCCAGCGTGTTCGGCCTTTGCCAGATCCTTGGCATCGAAACGTTCCGTCATGGCCGTGTCCCTAGATGCGGTAAGTGCTCTTGGTCATCACTTTAGCCATCAGGCTCATGCCAAAGCGCACCGGTGCGGGGAAGCGATAACCGCCCGCTTCCAGCGCGGATTCAGCATGGTGCTCTTCATCGACACGCATCTGTTCAAGAATCGCGCGGGATTTTTCGTCCTCGCTCGGCAGTTGCTCGAGGTGTTCGTCCAGATGCTTGCACACCTGATGCTCGGTGGCGGCAACAAAGCCCAGGCTGACTTTGTCACTGACCAGGCCGGCTAGCGCGCCGATGCCGAACGACATGCCATAGAACAGCGGGTTGAGCACACTGGGATGGCTGCCCAATTGGCGAATGCGTTGTTCGCACCAGGCCAAATGGTCGATCTCTTCCTCGGCGGCATGCTCCATGGCCTTGCGCACTTGCGGCAGCTTGGCGGTCAGGGCTTGGCCTTGGTACAGCGCCTGGGCGCACACTTCACCGGTATGGTTGATGCGCATCAGGCCGGCGATGTGCCGGGTTTGGGTTTCGTCCAGCTCGGCGTCCGGTTGGACGATGGCCGGGGAAGGGCGGGAAGGTTGGCCGCTGAAGGGCAGCAAGGTGCGCATGGCGGTATCGGCCTGCAGCAACAAGCGGTCGAGCGGCGAATAGTGACGTTCGGTAGCCATCGGGCACCTCCGCAAGAGTGATGCCCGACAGTTTACCGCAATCCCCTGACCGGGGCTTGCCTTGGATCAGCCCGGTGGCCAGTGCATCTGGCGTTGGCCGAGCACGTGCATGTGAATATGGTAGACCGTCTGGCCGCCCAGTTCGTTGCAGTTCATGACCACCCGGAAACCCTCCGCGCAGCCCAATTCCTTAGCCAGGCGCTGGGCGGTGAAGAGGATGTGGCCGGCCAGGCCTTTGTCTTCTTCGGTCAGGTCGTTGAGGGTACGAATGGGCTTTTTCGGGATGACCAGAAAATGCACCGGCGCCTGTGGGGCGATATCGTGGAAGGCCAGAACCTGGTCGTCCTCGTAGATGATCTTGGCCGGGATTTCCCGGTTGATGATCTTGGTGAAGAGAGTCTCCACAGCACTTGCTCCATGGTGAGGGTCCGGGCCGAGTGTACTCAGCGCGGCGTCGCTCGCCCAGTGCTATTGCGCTTCGAGCGGGCTGTAGCGGCGATTGATGATGCCGGCCAGCTTGCGTGCCAACCAGCGCGGCAGCACCCGTGGCAGCCTGGCCAGCCAGCGATTGCGCCGACCGGGCATGATCAGCGCGCGGTTTTTATCCAGCGCGCGCACCGTGTAGAGCGCGACTTCTTCGGCGCTCAGGCAGCGCTTGCCTGTTTCCAGGCGGGGAATGTGCCGCCTGGATGAGCGGACCGGGCCTGGGCAGAGGACCGAGACTTTGATCCCGGTACGCCCCAGCTCTTCGCGCAGTGCTTCGGAAAAGCTCAGCACATACGCCTTGCTGGCGGCATAGCAAGCCATCCACGGGCCGGGAGCGGCACTGGCCAATGAGGCAACGTTGAGGATCTGCCCGCCGCCCTGTACCGCCATCAGGTTGCCGATGGCATGGCACAGCCGGGTCAGGGCCAGGATGTTGACCTCCAGCAGGTCCTGCTCGTCGGCCCATTCATGGGCGAGGAACGGGCCGTAGGTACGTTGGCCTGCGCAGTTCACCAGCAGGTCGATGCGCCGTTCGCCTTCTTCAAGCTCCAGGACGAAGCCAGACAGACGCAGGGGCTGGCTGAGGTCGCAGGCGCGCAGCAGCACCTCGACGCCAAAGCGCTGGGTCAGCTCGATGGCCAGCGGTTCCAGGGTTTCTCGATGGCGTGCCACCAGGATCAGGTTGCGCCCGCGCCGTGCCAGGGCTTCCGCCAGGGCCAGGCCCAAGCCGCTGGAAGCTCCGGTGATCATGGCGTAACGGGTCATGCAGGGCTCCTGGGGCGGCTGAAGAGGGCGCCTAGTGTACAGCCTGTCCGGGCAAGTTGTTGCCTTTTGCGAGTGGGCTCAAAGCGGCAGTTGGCGGGTGAGTGCAACGGCTTGACGGTACTCGCCATGCAGGCGTTCGATCAGTGCCTGAGTGGTCGGCAGGTCGTGGATTTCACCGACACCCTGGCCGGCGGACCAGACTGTTTTCCAGGCCTTGGCCTCCTCGTCCAGGGGCTTGAGGCGGGCCTGTTCATGGCTGCTCTTCAGGCTCTCCAGGTCGTAGCCGGCCTGCTTCAGACTTTGCCGCAGGAAGCTTGCCGGGACACCGGAGACAGCAGGGGTATGAATGATGTCGGCCGCCTGGGCTTCAATCAGCATGTTTTTGTAGGCACTCGGGGCCTGGCTTTCTTGAGTGGCGATGAAGCGCGTGCCCATGTAGGCCAGGTCTGCGCCCAGTAGTTGTGCGGCGAGCACTTGCTCGCCGTGGTTGATACAGCCGGCCAGCAGCAGGGTCTTGTCGAAGAACTGGCGGATTTCAGCGGCCAGGGCGAATGGGCTCCAGGTGCCTGCATGCCCACCGGCGCCTGCCGCCACCGCAATCAGGCCATCGACCCCGGCTTCGGCGGCCTTCTGCGCGTGGCGGCGAGTGGTGACGTCATGAAACACCAGGCCGCCATAACTGTGCACTGCGTCGACCACTTCCTTCACCGCGCCAAGGCTGGTGATGACAATTGGCACGCGGTGTTCGACGCACAAGGCCAGATCCGCCTGCAGGCGCGGGTTGCTCGGGTGGACGATCAGGTTCACTGCATAGGGCGCTGGCGCCGACAAATTCGCCAGGCCCGACTCGATTTCCTCCAGCCAAGCCTTGAAACCAGCGCTGTCGCGCTGGTTGAGGGCTGGGAAGCTGCCCACCACGCCATTGGCGCAACACGCCAGGACCAACTGTGGGTTGGAGATCAGGAACATCGGCGCGGCGACTACCGGCAGGCGCAGGCGTTGTTCGAGCAGGGCGGGCAATGACATGGCAGGATTCCTATGCGGACGGCTGATTTGCTCAGAACGGTTTGACCACCACCAGAATTACGATACCCAGCAGAATCACCACTGGCACTTCATTGAACCAGCGGTAGAACACGTGACTGCGGGTGTTGGTGCCGGCGGCGAAGCGTTTGCGTTGCGCGCCGCACATGTGATGGTAGCCGGTCAGCAGGATCACCAAGGTGAGCTTGGCATGCAGCCAGCCTTGGCTCAGCCAGCCGGGGGTGAGGTAGAGCATCCAGATGCCGAAGACGAACGTGGCGATCATCGCGGGGTTCATGATGCCGCGGTACAGCTTGCGCTCCATTACGGTGAAGCGTTCCTGGCTGATGCTGTCCTGGCTCTGGGCGTGGTAGACGAACAGGCGCGGCAAGTAGAACAGGCCGGCGAACCAGCAGACCACGCTGACGATATGCAGCGCCTTGATCCATAGATAAAGCATGGAGGGTGTTCCTTCAGGTTTTCACGGTCGTCAGATAGTAGTGGTGAAGCGCCTCCAGGTGCATCCCAAGAGTTGTTACAGGCGGCTAGCGCCCCTATTATCGTGCGCTTTCCAGTCGGATCGTTGATAAGGGGCAAGCGTTATGATCAAGGTCGGTATCGTCGGCGGCACGGGTTACACCGGCGTCGAACTGTTGCGTCTGCTGGCGCAGCACCCTCAGGCCGAGGTTGCGGTCATCACCTCGCGCTCCGAGGCCGGTGTGGCGGTTGCCGACATGTATCCGAACCTGCGCGGTCACTATGACGGCCTGGCCTTCAGCGTGCCGGACAGCAAGACCCTGGCTGCCTGCGACGTGGTGTTTTTCGCCACACCGCACGGTGTGGCCCATGCCCTGGCCGGCGAACTACTGGCCGCTGGCACCAAGGTGATCGACCTGTCCGCGGACTTCCGCCTGCAAGACGCGGTTGAGTGGGGTAAATGGTACGGCCAGCCGCACGGCGCACCGGAGCTACTCAAGGACGCGGTCTACGGGCTGCCTGAAGTGAACCGCGAGAAGATCCGCCAGGCGCGCCTGATCGCCGTGCCGGGTTGCTATCCAACCGCCACCCAGCTGGGTTTCCTGCCATTGCTCGAAGCGGGCCTGGCTGACCCTTCGCGACTGATTGCCGACTGCAAGTCGGGGGTGAGTGGTGCTGGCCGTGGTGCGGCGGTGGGCTCGCTGTTCTGTGAGTCGGGCGAGAGCATGAAGGCCTATGCGGTCAAGGGCCACCGGCACCTGCCGGAAATCAGCCAGGGCCTGCGCCAGGCTGCCGGCCAGGATATCGGCCTGACCTTCGTGCCGCACCTGACGCCGATGATCCGCGGTATCCATGCCACGTTGTACGCGACTGTGGTCGATACCTCGGTCGACCTGCAGGCGTTGTTCGAGAACCGTTATGCCAACGAACCGTTCGTCGACGTAATGCCGGCCGGCAGCCACCCGGAAACCCGTAGCGTGCGTGGCGCCAACGTTTGTCGAATTGCCGTGCATCGCCCGCAAGGTGGCGATCTGGTGGTGGTGCTGTCGGTGATCGACAACCTGGTCAAAGGCGCGTCTGGTCAGGCTGTGCAGAACCTCAATATCCTGTTCGGCCTGGATGAGCGCATGGGCCTGTCCCACGCGGGCCTGTTGCCGTAAAGCATTGCATTGATGAAAAGGCCCGCCGAGAGCGGGTCTTTTCATTGGGGGCGACTAAAGCCGCACAATTGTTGACCGATTTTCTCGGAGAAGCGGATAATGCGCGTCATCGAGTTTTATGGCGGCACTGCGCCGGGAGAGTCAACATGAGCGTCGAATCCTTCACCCCCACGGCTTTGGAATTCACCCAAGGTGCTGCACATAAGGTGAAGACCCTGGTCAGCGAAGAGGGCAATGATCGTCTGAAGTTGCGTGTATTCGTGACAGGTGGCGGTTGCTCGGGCTTCCAGTACGGCTTCACCTTCGATGAAGAGGTGGCTGAAGACGACACCATCGTCGAGCGCGAAGGCGTTTCGCTGGTGGTCGATCCGATGAGCTACCAGTACCTGGCGGGCGCGGAAGTGGATTACCAGGAAGGTCTGGAAGGCTCGCGCTTCGTGATCAAGAACCCTAACGCTGCTACGACCTGCGGCTGCGGATCTTCGTTCTCGATCTAAGCATCGCTAAGCAAAACGCCGCGCAATTGTGCGGCGTTTTGCTTTGTGCTGTGGCTTCAAGCCGGATAGATAGCGCCGAGAACGCGCAAACCCTTGGCCGCCGTCACGCTCGGGCGATTGGCGGGGATGCCTTCCAGACAGCAGTGGGCAAGCCAGGCGAATGCCATGGCCTCGACCCAGTCCGGATCGATGCCATGCGCTGCGGTACTGGCCACCTGTACGCCGGGCAGCAGGGCAGCCAGGCGCCGCATCAGTGTGCCGTTGCGGGCACCGCCACCGCACACCAGCACCGCTTCGGTGCCTGTCTGGGCGTTACGCAGTGAGTCAACGATGCTGCGTGCGGTCAGCTCAAGCAGTGTGGCCTGCACATCTTCGTCGCGATACGTCGTCAGCTCAGCCAGGTGGCTGTCCAGCCAAGGCAAGTTGAACACTTCGCGGCCGGTGCTTTTTGGGCCGCTGCCGGCAAAGAACGGATCGGCCAGTAAACGACTGAGCAGGCTTTCGATCACTGTGCCGCTGGCAGCCCAGGCGCCATCGGCGTCGTAGGGCAGGGCGTGTTTGCGTTCGATCCAGGCGTCCAGCAGAACATTGCCAGGGCCACAGTCAAAGCCATGCACTGGTGTGGCCTGGTCAATCAGGCTGAGGTTGCTGAAACCGCCGATATTGAGCACCGCCAGCCGCTGGCCGATGTGGCTGAACAGCGCCTCGTGGAAGGCTGGTACCAGAGGAGCGCCTTGTCCGCCGGCGGCGACATCGCGGCGGCGGAAGTCACCCACTACACAGATTCCCGTGAGTTCGGCCAGCAGGGCTGGGTTGCCAATCTGTACGGTAAAGCCGCGGGCAGGTTCGTGGCGGATGGTCTGGCCATGGCTGCCGATCGCGCGAATGGCCTCGGGCGCCAAGCCCTGTGCCGCAAGCAGGTGCTTGATGCCTTCTGCTGCGAGGCTCGCCCAGCGGTTTTCTGTCAGGGCAGCGCGGGCTATCTCGTCGGGGCCGCTGGCGCACAGGCCGAGCAGCTCCTGGCGCAAATCGGCAGGCATGGGTAGATAGTGAGTAGCGAGCAGCCGAGGCTGCTCGTGGTGTTCGATCAAGGCGATGTCCAGGCCGTCGAGGCTGGTTCCGGACATCACCCCCAGGTAGTAGGCCATAGGCTCAGCGCTTGTTCGCGGCGAGCAGGGTGGCCTTTTCCTGATCCATGCGAGCGATCAGCGGTTGGCTCTGCTGCATGAAACGTTGGCGCTCGGCTTTGGCGATTGGATCGGCCATAGGCACTTTCTGGCTCAGTGGGTCGACGTGCACGCCATTGACTTGGAACTCGTAGTGCAAGTGCGGGCCGGTGGACAGGCCAGTGGTGCCGATGTAGCCGATGATCTGCCCTTGCTTGACCGAGCTCCCGGTCTTGATGCCTTTAGCGAAGCCTTGCATATGGCCGTAGAGCGTCTTGTAGCGGTTGCCATGGGCGATGATCACGGTATTGCCGTAACCGCCGCGACGGCCAGCCAGTTCGATCCGGCCATCGCCAGCAGCCTTGATTGGCGTGCCGCGAGGGGCTGCATAATCGACACCCTTGTGCGCGCGGATCTTGTTCAGGATCGGGTGCTTACGCCCATTCGAGAAGCGCGAGCTGATTCGGGCAAAGTCCACTGGGGTGCGGATGAACGCCTTGCGCAGGCTGTTGCCATCGGCCGTGTAGTAGTTGGTGTTGCCCTGTTTGTTGGTGTAGCGCACGGCGGTGTAGGTCTTGCCGCGGTTGGTGAAGCGTGCAGAGAGAATGTTGCCGGTGCCGACCACCTTGCCATCCATGACCTTCTGCTCGTAGACCACGTCGAATTCGTCGCCTGGGCGGATGTCTTGGGCGAAGTCGATGTCGTAACCGAGCACTCGCGCCATATCCATGGTCATGCTGTGCGACAGGCCGGCGCGTTGGGCCGAAGCCGACAGCGAGCTCTTGATCACGCCATGGGCGTAGGCGGTGCGCACCACAGGCTTACTGACTTCGCGGGCGAAGGTGTAGCCCTTGTCGGTTTTACTCAGGCGGATGGTTTCAAGGCTGCTGACTTTGCTGTGCAGGTTGGTCAACTGGCCGTCTTTGTCGAGTTCGAATTGCAGCACCTGGCCATGCTTGAGCTGGCTGAACTGCTTGGCTTGCTTGCCGCTGGCCAGCACGTCATGCACGACATTGGCCGGCAGGCCGACCTTGGCGAACAGGGTCGAAAGGGTATCGCCGCGGGCAACCACCACCTCACGGTGGCCTGGCGCCTTGGCCTCGGCTTCGGGCTTGCTTTCAGCACTTGGAGCTTCAGCGGTTTTCGCGGCCGGAGCTTCGGCGTTTTCAATCTGGGCGAAGGGCGAGCCTTGTTCGCCTTGAGTCTGCACCAGCGGTGCAGCGTTGGATTCGTCTTTGAGCTGCTCGGCTGGGGTTTCCAGCTCAAGGCTGAGGGTGGTTTTCTTGGCTTCCACTTCGCTCGAAGGGAACACCAGCAAGGCCAGACTGAGGAGGGCGGCAATGCCGCTCGCGGCCAACAGATGGCTTTTCGGATAAAGCGGAGGCGCTTTAGGCGTTTCGTTGGTCATAGGAAAGGTGACTTTGAAAAAGGTGAAATGGAAAAGATGAATGACATGATGAAGATGAAATAACTGTATAAAATATAACCAAATCCGGTTTCGCGCAAGGGCGCGTAGACGCCGCAAGGCGCTAGGTAGGTCACATTCCATTGCCAAACTTGTATTTGACGGCCGATCTTGTATGGTTGGCTCCCTTTGAATCTGAGCCTTGCGGGTCTTTCTATGAAGTCGGTTGAAGAGCAGCTGGCGCTTATCAAGCGCGGTGCGGAAGAGGTGTTGGTCGAGTCGGAGCTGGTCGAAAAGCTCAAGCGCGGTCAGCCGCTGCGTATCAAAGCGGGCTTTGACCCGACTGCACCCGATCTGCACCTGGGCCATACGGTGTTGATCAACAAGCTGCGCCAGTTCCAGGATCTGGGTCACCAGGTGATCTTCTTGATCGGTGATTTCACGGGCATGATCGGTGATCCGAGCGGCAAGAGCGCCACGCGTCCGCCGCTGACCCGTGAGCAGGTCCTGGACAATGCCGAGACCTATAAACAGCAGGTGTTCAAGATCCTCGACCCGGCCAAGACCGAAGTCGCCTTCAACTCCACCTGGATGGACAAGCTGACCCCGGCCGACTTCATTCGCCTGGCTTCGCAGTACACCGTGGCGCGAATGCTTGAGCGTGACGACTTCGACAAGCGCTACACCACCAATCAGCCGATCGCGATCCATGAGTTCCTCTACCCGCTGGTGCAGGGGTACGATTCGGTCGCGCTGAAGGCGGACGTCGAACTGGGCGGTACCGACCAGAAGTTCAACCTGCTGATGGGGCGCGAGTTGCAGCGCGCCTACGGCCAGGAGGCGCAGAACATCGTCACTATGCCGTTGCTCGAAGGTCTGGACGGTGTGAAGAAGATGTCCAAGTCGCTGGGCAACTACGTCGGCATCCAGGAAGCACCAGGGGTTATGTACAGCAAGCTGGTGTCGATCCCCGATACCTTGATGTGGCGTTACTTCGAGCTGCTGAGCTTCCGTTCCATGGAAGAGATCGAGCAGCTGCGTGCCGATGTTGAGAAGGGGGCTAACCCGCGAGACATCAAGATCAAGCTGGCCGAAGAGATCGTTGCGCGCTTCCATGGTGAAGAGGCGGCGGCCAATGCTCACCGCGCTGCGGGTAATCGCATGAAAGATGGTGAGCTGCCGGAAGACATTCCTGAGATCGAAATCGGCGCCGCTGAAGACATGCCGATTGCTGCCATCCTGAACAAGGCTGGTCTGGTGAAGAACTCGGCTGCAGCCCGTGACCTGCTCAATGCGGGTAGCGTGAAAGTCGATGGTGAGGTGGTTGACCGGAGCTTCGTGTTTGCCATGGGCGCCAGCCATGTCTGCCAGGCGGGCAAGAAGGCCTTCGCGCGGATCTCGCTGAAGGCGGAGTAAGGGCTGCTTCTATATAGAAGGATGTTCGCTGCTATATAGATAGAGAGCGGGGAGGCCGAAAGGTCTCCCCGCTTTGCTTTTAAGAAGTTAACTGTAACACCGCTAAAGGTTGGACGTTGCAGCACCCTGTGGAAGCGGGCCCGCGCCGCGATTCTGACCCTAATTTCAACAATATTGCGGTTTATTGAAATTAAGGGTTGACCCCCTCTCAGATCCCCTTATAATGCGCCGCACTTCCAGCGTAGTTTGAACGGAAAACTCCTTGAGTATCAACGAGTTAGATGTTTCAGGCAGTACTGGAGGTGCTTCGATCTTCTGATCGGCAGCGGTGAAAAAGGTAGTTGACAGCAGCTTGTAACGCTGTAGAATTCGCCTCCCGCTACGAGAGATCGCAAGCGAGTCAAGTGTTTGAAGTTGAACGAGTTTCTCGCAAAATACTTCGAAATAAACGCTTGACAGACGCAGAGGAAAGCGTAGAATGCGCGCCTCGGTTGAGACGAAAAGCTCTTAACCAAACGCTCTTTAACAAATTGAATCAAGCAATTCGTGTGGGTGCTTGTGAGTACGGTTTGATAGTCGCCAAGATTATCAGCATCACAAGTGGCCACATGAGCAATCATAGTAGTCATTTGAGATTGCTGAGCCAAGTTTAGGGTTTCTTAAAAACCCAAGCAGTATTGAACTGAAGAGTTTGATCATGGCTCAGATTGAACGCTGGCGGCAGGCCTAACACATGCAAGTCGAGCGGATGAGAAGAGCTTGCTCTTCGATTCAGCGGCGGACGGGTGAGTAATGCCTAGGAATCTGCCTGGTAGTGGGGGACAACGTTTCGAAAGGAACGCTAATACCGCATACGTCCTACGGGAGAAAGCAGGGGACCTTCGGGCCTTGCGCTATCAGATGAGCCTAGGTCGGATTAGCTAGTTGGTGAGGTAATGGCTCACCAAGGCGACGATCCGTAACTGGTCTGAGAGGATGATCAGTCACACTGGAACTGAGACACGGTCCAGACTCCTACGGGAGGCAGCAGTGGGGAATATTGGACAATGGGCGAAAGCCTGATCCAGCCATGCCGCGTGTGTGAAGAAGGTCTTCGGATTGTAAAGCACTTTAAGTTGGGAGGAAGGGCAGTAAGATAATACCTTGCTGTTTTGACGTTACCGACAGAATAAGCACCGGCTAACTCTGTGCCAGCAGCCGCGGTAATACAGAGGGTGCAAGCGTTAATCGGAATTACTGGGCGTAAAGCGCGCGTAGGTGGTTTGTTAAGTTGGATGTGAAAGCCCCGGGCTCAACCTGGGAACTGCATCCAAAACTGGCAAGCTAGAGTACGGTAGAGGGTGGTGGAATTTCCTGTGTAGCGGTGAAATGCGTAGATATAGGAAGGAACACCAGTGGCGAAGGCGACCACCTGGACTGATACTGACACTGAGGTGCGAAAGCGTGGGGAGCAAACAGGATTAGATACCCTGGTAGTCCACGCCGTAAACGATGTCAACTAGCCGTTGGAATCCTTGAGATTTTAGTGGCGCAGCTAACGCATTAAGTTGACCGCCTGGGGAGTACGGCCGCAAGGTTAAAACTCAAATGAATTGACGGGGGCCCGCACAAGCGGTGGAGCATGTGGTTTAATTCGAAGCAACGCGAAGAACCTTACCAGGCCTTGACATGCAGAGAACTTTCTAGAGATGGATTGGTGCCTTCGGGAACTCTGACACAGGTGCTGCATGGCTGTCGTCAGCTCGTGTCGTGAGATGTTGGGTTAAGTCCCGTAACGAGCGCAACCCTTGTCCTTAGTTACCAGCACGTTATGGTGGGCACTCTAAGGAGACTGCCGGTGACAAACCGGAGGAAGGTGGGGATGACGTCAAGTCATCATGGCCCTTACGGCCTGGGCTACACACGTGCTACAATGGTCGGTACAGAGGGTTGCCAAGCCGCGAGGTGGAGCTAATCTCACAAAACCGATCGTAGTCCGGATCGCAGTCTGCAACTCGACTGCGTGAAGTCGGAATCGCTAGTAATCGCGAATCAGAATGTCGCGGTGAATACGTTCCCGGGCCTTGTACACACCGCCCGTCACACCATGGGAGTGGGTTGCACCAGAAGTAGCTAGTCTAACCTTCGGGAGGACGGTTACCACGGTGTGATTCATGACTGGGGTGAAGTCGTAACAAGGTAGCCGTAGGGGAACCTGCGGCTGGATCACCTCCTTAATCGAAGACATCAGCCTGCTGATGAGCTCCCACACGAATTGCTTGATTCACTTGTATAAAGACGATGCTGTAACGCGACCCTGTTATAGGTCTGTAGCTCAGTTGGTTAGAGCGCACCCCTGATAAGGGTGAGGTCGGCAGTTCAAATCTGCCCAGACCTACCAATTACTTGGTGCAGCCTAGGTAATACGGGGCCATAGCTCAGCTGGGAGAGCGCCTGCCTTGCACGCAGGAGGTCAGCGGTTCGATCCCGCTTGGCTCCACCACTCTTTCAGGTTTCGCAGCACTGCTAGAACTTAGAAATGAGCATTCCAATGTGAATGTTGATTTCTGACTTTTGTCAGATCGTTCTTTAAAAATTCGGATATGTGATAGAAATAGACTGAACGCTGCTTTCACTGGCAGTGGATCAGGCTAAGGTAAAATTTGTGAATGCTCGCAAGAGCGAACGAATTTTCGGCGAATGTCGTCTTCACAGTATAACCAGATTGCTTGGGGTTATATGGTCAAGTGAAGAAGCGCATACGGTGGATGCCTTGGCAGTCAGAGGCGATGAAAGACGTGGTAGCCTGCGATAAGCTTTGGGGAGTCGGCAAACAGACTGTGATCCAGAGATCTCTGAATGGGGGAACCCACTCAGCATAAGCTGAGTATCTTGTACTGAATACATAGGTGCAAGAGGCGAACCAGGGGAACTGAAACATCTAAGTACCCTGAGGAAAAGAAATCAACCGAGATTCCCTTAGTAGTGGCGAGCGAACGGGGACCAGCCCTTAAGTTGGTTTGAGATTAGTGGAACGCTCTGGAAAGTGCGGCCATAGTGGGTGATAGCCCCGTACACGAAAATCTCTTATCAATGAAATCGAGTAGGACGGAGCACGAGAAACTTTGTCTGAACATGGGGGGACCATCCTCCAAGGCTAAATACTACTGACTGACCGATAGTGAACCAGTACCGTGAGGGAAAGGCGAAAAGAACCCCGGAGAGGGGAGTGAAATAGAACCTGAAACCGTATGCGTACAAGCAGTGGGAGCCTACTTTGTTAGGTGACTGCGTACCTTTTGTATAATGGGTCAGCGACTTATATTCAGTGGCGAGCTTAACCGAATAGGGGAGGCGTAGCGAAAGCGAGTCTTAATAGGGCGTTTAGTCGCTGGGTATAGACCCGAAACCGGGCGATCTATCCATGGGCAGGTTGAAGGTTAGGTAACACTGACTGGAGGACCGAACCGACTACCGTTGAAAAGTTAGCGGATGACCTGTGGATCGGAGTGAAAGGCTAATCAAGCTCGGAGATAGCTGGTTCTCCTCGAAAGCTATTTAGGTAGCGCCTCATGTATCACTGTAGGGGGTAGAGCACTGTTTCGGCTAGGGGGTCATCCCGACTTACCAAACCGATGCAAACTCCGAATACCTACAAGTGCCGAGCATGGGAGACACACGGCGGGTGCTAACGTCCGTCGTGAAAAGGGAAACAACCCAGACCGTCAGCTAAGGTCCCAAAGTCATGGTTAAGTGGGAAACGATGTGGGAAGGCTTAGACAGCTAGGAGGTTGGCTTAGAAGCAGCCACCCTTTAAAGAAAGCGTAATAGCTCACTAGTCGAGTCGGCCTGCGCGGAAGATGTAACGGGGCTCAAACCATGCACCGAAGCTACGGGTATCACCTTTTGGTGATGCGGTAGAGGAGCGTTCTGTAAGCCTGTGAAGGTGAGTTGAGAAGCTTGCTGGAGGTATCAGAAGTGCGAATGCTGACATGAGTAACGACAATGCGAGTGAAAAACTCGCACGCCGAAAGACCAAGGTTTCCTGCGCAACGTTAATCGACGCAGGGTTAGTCGGTCCCTAAGGCGAGGCTGAAAAGCGTAGTCGATGGAAAACAGGTTAATATTCCTGTACTTCCGATTGTTGCGATGGAGGGACGGAGAAGGCTAGGCCAGCTTGGCGTTGGTTGTCCAAGTTTAAGGTGGTAGGCTGAGATCTTAGGCAAATCCGGGATCTCAAGGCCGAGAGCTGATGACGAGTTGCCTTTAGGCGACGAAGTGGTTGATGCCATGCTTCCAAGAAAAGCTCCTAAGCTTCAGACAATCGGGAACCGTACCCCAAACCGACACAGGTGGTTAGGTAGAGAATACCAAGGCGCTTGAGAGAACTCGGGTGAAGGAACTAGGCAAAATGGCACCGTAACTTCGGGAGAAGGTGCGCCGGCGAAGGTGAAGGGCTTGCCCCGTAAGCTTTTGCTGGTCGAAGATACCAGGCCGCTGCGACTGTTTATTAAAAACACAGCACTCTGCAAACACGAAAGTGGACGTATAGGGTGTGACGCCTGCCCGGTGCCGGAAGGTTAATTGATGGGGTTAGCGCAAGCGAAGCTCTTGATCGAAGCCCCGGTAAACGGCGGCCGTAACTATAACGGTCCTAAGGTAGCGAAATTCCTTGTCGGGTAAGTTCCGACCTGCACGAATGGCGTAACGATGGCGGCGCTGTCTCCACCCGAGACTCAGTGAAATTGAAATCGCTGTGAAGATGCAGTGTATCCGCGGCTAGACGGAAAGACCCCGTGAACCTTTACTATAGCTTTGCACTGGACTTTGAATTTGCTTGTGTAGGATAGGTGGGAGGCTTTGAAGTGGGGACGCCAGTTCTCATGGAGCCATCCTTGAAATACCACCCTGGCAACTTTGAGGTTCTAACTCAGGTCCGTTATCCGGATCGAGGACAGTGTATGGTGGGTAGTTTGACTGGGGCGGTCTCCTCCCAAAGAGTAACGGAGGAGTACGAAGGTGCGCTCAGACCGGTCGGAAATCGGTCGTAGAGTATAAAGGCAAAAGCGCGCTTGACTGCGAGACCCACACGTCGAGCAGGTACGAAAGTAGGTCTTAGTGATCCGGTGGTTCTGTATGGAAGGGCCATCGCTCAACGGATAAAAGGTACTCCGGGGATAACAGGCTGATACCGCCCAAGAGTTCATATCGACGGCGGTGTTTGGCACCTCGATGTCGGCTCATCACATCCTGGGGCTGAAGCCGGTCCCAAGGGTATGGCTGTTCGCCATTTAAAGTGGTACGCGAGCTGGGTTTAGAACGTCGTGAGACAGTTCGGTCCCTATCTGCCGTGGACGTTTGAGATTTGAGAGGGGCTGCTCCTAGTACGAGAGGACCGGAGTGGACGAACCTCTGGTGTTCCGGTTGTCACGCCAGTGGCATTGCCGGGTAGCTATGTTCGGAAGAGATAACCGCTGAAAGCATCTAAGCGGGAAACTTGCCTCAAGATGAGATCTCACTGGGATCTTGAATCCCCTAAAGGGCCGTCGAAGACTACGACGTTGATAGGTTGGGTGTGTAAGCGCTGTGAGGCGTTGAGCTAACCAATACTAATTGCCCGTGAGGCTTGACCATATAACACCCAAGCAATTTGCTAGCGCGAATTGCGGTGGTGAAGACGAAAGACCCGAAAGTTCGTACTCACAACTATCGCATATCCGAATTCGCTGGGCTGTCCATCTGGACATTCTGGCTACAGAATTTCTTGACGACCATAGAGCATTGGAACCACCTGATCCCATCCCGAACTCAGTAGTGAAACGATGCATCGCCGATGGTAGTGTGGGGTTTCCCCATGTGAGAGTAGGTCATCGTCAAGATTCATTTCGCAAAACCCCTATCTGCGTGAGCAGGTAGGGGTTTTGTCTTTCCAGACCTGCTATACCCCGCGCCCGATACCTGGCCTTGCCGCACCCCTTGTGGGAGCGGGCTTGCCCGCGAAAAGGCCGCAACTGACACCCCGCTCCACCCCTCCCGCCTTTATCCCTCAAGCATCGCAGTTGGGCATGACCAAGTCCGGAGTGCGCCCTTTTCCTATGCAAGGCTTCAGGCCATGGCTATCATTCCAGCCTTATTCCAAGTCGAGACTGGCATGCTGAAGTTGTTGAATCTCCTCAAGGATGGCCGGTTTCATTCCGGGCAGGCGCTCGGGGAAGCTCTCGGGGTGAGCCGCAGCGCCGTTTGGAAGCAGCTGCAGCACCTGGAAGCCGAATTGAACCTGACCATTCATAAGGTCCGAGGTCGTGGCTATCAATTGGCCGCACCGTTGGCATTGCTTGATTCGCAAGCGATTAGCGATCTCTGCGAAGGCGAGCAGTGGCCGTTGTTTATTCACGATGCGATCGATTCGACCAATGCCGAAGCTTTGCGTGGTATTGCGCAGGGGAGGGTGGCGCCATTTCTAGTATTGGCCGAACGCCAAAGTGCTGGGCGCGGTCGTCGCGGTCGACAATGGGTCAGCCCCTTCGCTGAGAACCTCTACTACAGCTTGGTGCTGCGTGTTGAGGGCGGCATGCGCCAGCTCGAGGGTTTAAGCCTGGTGGTTGGGCTGGCTGTCATGCGTACCCTGCAGGCATTTGGCGTGAAGCAGGCGGGCCTTAAATGGCCAAATGATGTTCTGGTCGGTGATCAGAAGATCGCCGGGATCTTGCTGGAGCTTGTCGGTGATCCGGCTGACGTCTGTCATGTGGTGCTGGGGATTGGCATCAACGTGAACATGCAGCTCAACGACCAGGTCGACCAGCAATGGACCTCGATGAGGCTGGAGGCGGGCGCCTCTATTGATCGTAACCTGCTGGTCGCCAGGCTCAATCAGCAACTGCAGCATGAGCTGGCCCGGCACCGTCGTTATGGCTTCGCCGCCTTCCAGGAAGAATGGGAGCAAGCGCATCTGTGGCAGGGTCGTAAGGTATCGCTGATCGCCGGCAGTAGCCATACCGATGGCGTAGTGCTTGGCGTGGATGGACAAGGCGGACTGCGTCTTGAGGTGGAAGGTGTGGAAAAGAGCTTCAGTGGTGGTGAGCTCAGTTTGAGGTTGCGTGATGATTCTTGAGCTCGACTGCGGTAATAGCTTCATCAAGTGGCGGGTGATTCATGCTGCCGACGCGACGATTGTCGGTGGCGGCATCGTTGACTCGGATCAGGCGCTATTGGCGGCGGTCTCGGCCTTGCCCTCAGTACGCTTGAAGGGCTGTCGGATAGTCAGTGTCCGTAGCGAAGAGGAAACTGACGCGCTGCGTGGGCTGTTGCAGGCAGGGTTCGCTGTCCAGGCGCAAGTCGCTCTGCCTGTGCAGGAAATGGCTGGAGTGCGTAATGGATATGATGACTATCAGCGGCTGGGCATGGATCGCTGGCTAGCTGCCTTGGGTGCCTACCACCTGGCAAAAGGTGCGTGCCTGGTGATCGACTTGGGTACTGCGGCCAAGGCTGACTTCGTCGCCGCCGATGGTGAGCACCTGGGTGGTTATATTTGTCCCGGTATGCCGCTGATGCGCAGTCAATTGCGTACCCATACCCGTCGAATTCGCTACGACGATGCATCGGCTGAGCGCGCTGTGAGCACGCTTGCGCCTGGTCGCTCGACAGTCGAGGCGGTGGAGCGCGGTTGTGTGCTGATGCTGCAAGGGTTTGCCCGTACACAGATCGAGCAGGCTCGAGCTTTGTGGGGTGAAAGTTTCACTGTGTTCCTGACTGGTGGCGATGCGCCGCTGGTGCGCGAAGCTGCGCCTCAGGCCCGCGTTGTGCCTGACCTGGTCTTCGTTGGCCTGGCGATGGCTTGTCCATTGGATTGAGGTGCCTATGCGTTGGTTGTTTCTGTTGTTGCTGGTGCTCAATGTCGTCTACTACGTCTGGCACCAGCAAGAGGCGCCGTTGAGGGTCAAAGAGGTCGCGCCGCTTTCTCTCTATAAAGGTAACCAGCAGGAGATCCGCCTGCTGCGTGAGACGGGGGCTGCAGCGCCGGCGCGACGTCGTGATGAATGCCTGGTTATTGGTGGTCTACCAGCTCGGAATCAGCTCGATGCGCTACGCCAGCGCCTACTTAGCCTGGATATCACCACGCTGGTAGTGTCCGGTCAGCTGCCTGGCGCAGACGGTATGTGGCTGAAGGTAGCCCCGGAAAGCGAGCGTTTACTGGACCAAACCGTGCTCGCCACTCTTTCCAAGGATTTCAAAGACTTAAAACACAAAATTATTTTCTGCGGGGGTATTGCAACTGGCGAATAGCTTGATAGAATGGCGCCCGCTTCGCAGGGAACACCACTGAGGTGGTAGGACCGGAAGCTGTTGTCAAAGTAGCTAACTTCAAGATTTAATTGAAAAAAAAGCTTGACAACAGGTCGGCAAGAGTTGAAAATGCCGCCCACGCTCAGGAGGGGTTCCCGAGCGGCCAAAGGGAGCAGACTGTAAATCTGCCGTCTTCGACTTCGAAGGTTCGAATCCTTCCCCCTCCACCATTTTAGCGAGAGCTGCAAGCCTCGCGGGTATAGTTTAGTGGTAGAACCTCAGCCTTCCAAGCTGATGATGCGGGTTCGATTCCCGCTACCCGCTCCAAGTTTGCTGTTTTTGCACAATGTGTTTCGCTCTTGTAGCTCAGTTGGTAGAGCACACCCTTGGTAAGGGTGAGGTCAGCGGTTCAAATCCGCTCAAGAGCTCCATATAACAAGGCAGATATGAAAATATCTGCCTTTGTTTTATCGGTAGTAGTGACTATTTTCTTCTGCGGAGGACTGTATCGATGGCTAAGGAAAAGTTTGATCGTTCCCTACCTCACGTTAACGTTGGCACTATCGGCCACGTTGACCATGGTAAAACCACTCTGACCGCAGCTCTGACTCGCGTCTGCTCCGAGGTTTTCGGTTCGGCAGTCGTTGAGTTCGACAAGATCGACTCGGCTCCAGAAGAGAAAGCGCGCGGTATCACCATCAACACCGCGCACGTCGAGTACAACTCGAACATTCGTCACTACGCTCACGTCGACTGCCCAGGTCACGCTGACTACGTGAAGAACATGATCACCGGTGCTGCCCAGATGGACGGCGCGATCCTGGTTTGCTCGGCCGCCGATGGTCCGATGCCACAAACCCGTGAGCACATCCTGCTGTCCCGTCAGGTTGGCGTTCCGTACATCGTGGTCTTCCTGAACAAGGCTGACCTGGTAGACGACGCTGAGCTGCTGGAACTGGTCGAGATGGAAGTTCGCGACCTGCTGTCCACCTACGACTTCCCAGGCGACGACACCCCGATCATCATCGGTTCGGCTCGTATGGCGCTGGAAGGCAAAGACGACAACGAAATGGGCACTACCGCTGTCAAGCGTCTGGTTGAAACTCTGGACAGCTACATCCCAGAGCCAGAGCGTGCTATCGACAAGCCGTTCCTGATGCCAATCGAAGACGTATTCTCGATCTCGGGTCGTGGTACCGTTGTTACCGGTCGTATCGAGCGTGGTATCGTCCGCGTTCAAGACGCCCTGGAAATCGTTGGTCTGCGTGATACCACCACCACCACCTGCACCGGTGTTGAGATGTTCCGCAAGCTGCTGGACGAAGGCCGTGCTGGCGAGAACTGCGGCGTTCTGCTGCGTGGTACCAAGCGTGACGACGTTGAGCGTGGCCAGGTTCTGGTCAAGCCAGGTTCGGTCAAGCCGCACACCAAGTTCACCGCAGAAGTCTACGTTCTGTCGAAAGAAGAAGGCGGTCGTCACACTCCGTTCTTCAAAGGCTACCGTCCTCAGTTCTACTTCCGTACCACTGACGTGACCGGTAACTGCGAACTGCCGGAAGGCGTTGAAATGGTAATGCCAGGTGACAACATTCAGATGACTGTTACCCTGATCAAGACCATCGCAATGGAAGACGGTCTGCGCTTCGCTATCCGTGAAGGCGGTCGTACCGTCGGCGCCGGCGTCGTAGCAAAAATTATTGAATAAGTAGTTGATTTCATAAGACCATGCCGGCATAATGGCCGGCCTGGTACAGTGTTAAAGGTCAGTAGCTCAATTGGCAGAGCGACGGTCTCCAAAACCGTAGGTTGGGGGTTCGATTCCCTCCTGACCTGCCATTCACCTCGGTGTGATTGGCTTTCTTCTCACAGGATCCTCCTCGATGACTCCCAAAACTGAAGCCCAAGATTCGCGTTTTGATCTTTTCAAGTGGCTCGCTGTTGTTGCTCTGGTAGTCGTTGGCGTCGTAGGTAATCAATACTACTCCGCTTCTCCGATTCTGTACCGCGTGCTCGCTCTCCTTGCTCTGGCTGCTGTTGCAGGCTTCGTTGCCCTGCAGACCGCGAAGGGTAAGTCGTTCTTTGCGCTGGCGAAGGAAGCTCGTACCGAGATCCGTAAAGTCGTGTGGCCGACCCGCCAAGAAACCATGCAAACCACGCTTATCGTTGTGGTTGTCGTGCTGGTTATGGCGTTGCTGCTGTGGGGTCTTGATTCCCTGCTCGGCTGGGCGGTCTCCTTGATTGTTGGCTAAGGGTGTCCCGTGGCTAAGCGTTGGTACGTTGTGCATGCTTACTCGGGTTACGAGAAGCATGTAATGCGCTCTTTGATCGAGCGTGTGAAGCTGGCTGGCATGGAAGATGAATTCGGCGAGATCCTGGTCCCGACCGAAGAAGTCGTAGAAATGCGCAATGGCCAGAAGCGCAAAAGCGAGCGTAAGTTCTTCCCTGGCTATGTATTGGTCCAGATGGATATGAACGAAGGGACTTGGCACCTTGTCAAGGATACCCCTCGCGTAATGGGCTTCATTGGTGGTACTGCAGACAAGCCTGCGCCTATCACCGATAAAGAAGCCGAGGCTATTCTGCGTCGCGTTGCCGATGGTAGCGACAAGCCGAAGCCAAAAACGCTCTTTGAGCCAGGTGAAGTGGTTCGTGTTGTTGACGGTCCCTTTGCTGATTTCAACGGTACCGTTGAAGAAGTTAACTACGAAAAGAGCCGGCTCCAAGTGGCGGTGCTCATTTTCGGTCGCTCTACTCCGGTAGAGCTCGAGTTCGGCCAGGTCGAGAAGGTCTAGGCGAACGACGCATCCCATACCCCGCAGCCCTATGTGCTGCGGGGTTTTGTCGTCACTGGGATAAAACGCAAGTAATCCGGGGAGCCATTTGGCGTTCGTACCCGATATTGGAGTAGCTCATGGCTAAGAAGATTCAGGCTTACATCAAGCTGCAAGTAAAGGCCGGCCAGGCCAACCCAAGCCCACCCGTTGGTCCAGCACTGGGTCAACACGGTGTGAACATCATGGAATTCTGCAAGGCCTTCAACGCCCGTACTCAGGGTCAAGAAGCCGGCCTGCCGACTCCTGTGATCATCACTGTCTACAGTGACCGTAGCTTCACCTTCGAAACCAAAAGCACCCCAGCTTCGGTTCTGCTGAAGAAAGCTGCTGGCCTGACCAGCGGTTCTGCACGTCCGAACACCGTTAAAGTCGGTACCGTGACCCGTGCTCAGCTGGAAGAGATCGCCAAGACCAAACAGGCTGATCTGACTGCCGCTGACATGGATGCAGCCGTGCGTACCATCGCCGGTTCTGCTCGCAGCATGGGCCTCAACGTGGAGGGTGTGTAATGGCTAAGCTGACCAAGCGCCAAAAGGCCATTGCTTCGAAACTCGAAGCTGGCAAAGTTTACAACTTCGAAGAAGCAGCCGCGCTGCTGGCCGAACTGTCCACCGTGAAGTTCAGCGAATCCTTCGACGTTGCCGTCAACCTCGGCGTTGACCCACGTAAATCCGACCAGGTCGTTCGTAGCGCTACTGTGCTGCCACACGGCACTGGCAAGACCGTACGTGTTGCTGTCTTCACCCAGGGTCCAGCTGCTGAGGCCGCTCTGGCTGCCGGCGCTGATCGCGTTGGTATGGACGACCTGGCTGCCGAGATGAAAGCTGGCGACCTGAACTACGACGTAGTCATCGCATCCCCGGATGCCATGCGCGTTGTTGGTCAGCTGGGTCAGGTTCTGGGTCCTCGCGGCCTGATGCCTAACCCGAAAGTCGGTACCGTGACTCCAGACGTAGCCACCGCGGTTAAAAACGCCAAGGCTGGTCAAGTTCGCTACCGTACCGACAAAAACGGTATCATCCACACCTCCGTTGGCAAGGTTGGCTTCGAAGCCGGCAAGCTGAAGGAAAACGTTGAAGCCCTGATCGCTGATCTGAAGCGTATCAAGCCGGCTTCCTCGAAAGGTATCTACGTCAAGCGCGTTACCCTGAGCACCACTATGGGCCCAGGTCTGGTCATCGACCAGAGCTCGCTGAGCGCGTAAGACCTTGCCGGCGCGTGAAAGCGCGCCGGCAACAAAATTGGGGTCCCTGCCTGGCGGGGGCTATCCAAGACCGTAGGCGGCGCAAGCCTTAAACAACCAGCCTACGCAGATGGTGCTCCCGGTTCCTTACCGAATCAGACACCAAAACGACATCCGGCTTCGGCCAGATGAAACGGTAACAAGCAGGAGTTTTACCCGTGGCAATTAAACTCGAAGACAAGAAGGCCATCGTCGCTGAAGTCAACGAGGCTGCCAAAGTCGCTCTGTCCGCTGTCGTGGCTGATGCCCGTGGTGTGACTGTAGGCGCAATGACCGGACTCCGTAAAGAGGCTCGTGAAGCTGGCGTATACGTACGTGTCGTACGTAACACCCTGCTCAAGCGCGCTGTTGCTGACACTGAATTCAGTGTCCTCAACGACGCCTTCACTGGCCCGACCCTGATCGCGTTCTCCAACGAACACCCGGGCGCTGCTGCTCGTCTGTTCAAGGAATTCGCCAAGGGTCAGGACAAGTTCGAGATCAAGGCAGCTGCGTTTGACGGCAAGTTCATTGCAGCGAACCAGATCGACGTGTTGGCTACCCTGCCGACCCGCGACGAAGCCATCGCAAGGCTGATGAGCGTCATCCAAGGCGCTACCAGCAAGCTGGCTCGTACCCTGGCAGCCATTCGCGACCAGAAAGAAGCTACCGCAGCCTAAGGCAGCGAAGCACTTTCAAAATCATACGTTTAATTTGATGGCTGCGTAGGCCTTCACCCCAATACAGGATTTAAGTCATGTCCCTGACTAACGAGCAAATCATCGAAGCAATCGGCCAGAAAACCGTTCTGGAAGTTGTTGAGCTGATCAAAGCAATGGAAGAAACCTTCGGCGTTACCGCTGCTGTTGCCGCTGCTGGCCCAGCTGCTGCTGCTGCCGTTGTTGAAGAGCAAACCGAGTTCAACGTTGTTCTGGTTGAAGCCGGCGAGAAGAAAGTCAACGTGATCAAGGCCGTTCGTGAACTGACCGGTCTGGGCCTGAAAGAAGCCAAAGAGAAAGTTGACGGCGCTCCTCAAGTCGTAGCTGAAGGCGTTTCGAAAGAAGCCGCTGAAGACGCTAAGAAGAAGCTGGAAGAAGCAGGCGCTAAAGTCGAGCTGAAGTAATTTCGACTTTGCGACTCCAGCCGGAGCGTTGAGCTTAGGCTGATGGCTGGTGGCTTATGCCACCGGCCTTTTTCCGTTATTGGTGGCCGATCAGGTCGGCCCCGATAACAAGCTGCAAGACACCCACGTGGGTGGCGCAAACCAAGGGGTTTGCACGATTTTCTGGCTGCTCCCGCCGGGAGAAGCCAAACAAGCAGGTGACCAAGCTGGGGAACGCTGATGGCTTACTCATACACTGAGAAAAAACGTATCCGCAAGGACTTTAGCAAGTTGCCGGACGTGATGGATGTGCCTTACCTCCTGGCCATCCAGCTGGATTCGTATCGCGAATTCCTGCAAGCGGGAGCATCCAAGGATCAGTTCCGCGACGTCGGCCTGCACGCGGCCTTCAAATCGGTCTTCCCGATCATCAGCTACTCCGGCAACGCTGCCCTGGAGTACGTTGGCTATCGTCTGGGCGAGCCGGCTTTCGACGTCAAGGAATGCGTCCTGCGCGGCGTGACCTTCGCCGTGCCGCTGCGGGTGAAAGTCCGTCTGATCATCTTCGACAAAGAGTCGTCGAACAAAGCGATCAAGGACATCAAAGAGCAAGAAGTCTACATGGGTGAAATCCCCCTGATGACTGAGAACGGTACCTTCGTTATCAACGGTACCGAGCGTGTGATCGTTTCCCAGCTGCACCGTTCGCCGGGTGTGTTCTTCGACCACGATCGTGGCAAGACCCACAGCTCCGGCAAGCTGCTGTATTCGGCTCGCATCATTCCTTACCGCGGTTCCTGGTTGGACTTCGAGTTCGATCCTAAGGACTGCGTATTCGTCCGTATCGACCGTCGCCGCAAACTGCCGGCCTCGGTACTGCTGCGCGCCCTGGGTTACAGCACTGAAGAAGTGCTGAACACCTTCTACACCACCAACGTGTTCCATGTTTCTGGTGAGAAGCTGAGCCTGGAGCTGGTGCCTCAGCGTCTGCGTGGCGAAGTTGCGGTCATGGACATCCATGACGAGACCGGCAAGGTCATCGTCGAGCAGGGTCGTCGTATCACCGCGCGCCACATCAATCAGCTCGAGAAGGCTGGCGTCAAGCAGCTGGACGTGCCGATGGAGTACGTGCTGGGCCGCACTACCGCCAAGGCGATCGTGCATCCGGCTACCGGCGAGATCCTGGCCGAGTGCAACACCGAGCTGACCACCGAGCTGCTGATCAAGGTCGCCAAGGCTCAGGTCGTTCGCATCGAAACCCTGTACACCAACGACATCGATTGCGGTCCGTTCATTTCGGATACCCTGAAGATCGACACCACCAGCAACCAACTGGAAGCGCTGGTCGAGATCTACCGCATGATGCGTCCAGGCGAGCCGCCAACCAAGGATGCCGCCGAAACCCTGTTCAACAACCTGTTCTTCAGTGCCGAGCGTTACGACCTGTCCGCCGTAGGCCGCATGAAGTTCAACCGTCGTATCGGTCGTACCGAGATCGAAGGTTCGGGCGTGCTGAGCAAGGAAGACATCGTTGACGTGCTGAAGACCCTGGTCGACATCCGTAACGGTAAAGGCATCGTCGATGACATCGACCACCTGGGTAACCGTCGCGTACGTTGCGTCGGCGAGATGGCCGAGAACCAGTTCCGCGTTGGCCTGGTGCGCGTTGAGCGTGCGGTCAAAGAGCGTCTGTCGATGGCTGAAAGCGAAGGCCTGATGCCGCAAGACCTGATCAACGCCAAGCCGGTAGCGGCGGCGGTGAAAGAGTTCTTCGGTTCCAGCCAGCTCTCGCAGTTCATGGACCAGAACAACCCGCTCTCCGAGATCACCCACAAGCGTCGTGTCTCCGCACTCGGCCCTGGCGGTCTGACCCGTGAGCGTGCTGGCTTTGAAGTCCGTGACGTACACCCGACCCATTACGGTCGTGTGTGCCCGATCGAGACCCCTGAAGGTCCGAACATCGGTCTGATCAACTCCCTGGCAGCCTATGCCCGCACCAACCAGTACGGCTTCCTGGAAAGCCCGTACCGCGTGGTGAAAGAGGGTGTGGTTTCCGACGACATCGTGTTCCTGTCGGCGATCGAAGAAGCTGATCACGTCATCGCTCAGGCTTCGGCCACGATGAACGAGAAGAAGCAACTGGTCGACGAGCTGGTAGCTGTTCGTCACTTGAACGAATTCACCGTCAAGGCGCCGGAAGACGTCACCCTGATGGACGTTTCGCCCAAGCAGGTTGTTTCCGTCGCTGCCTCGCTGATCCCGTTCCTCGAGCACGACGACGCCAACCGTGCATTGATGGGTTCGAACATGCAGCGTCAGGCTGTACCTACCCTGCGTGCCGACAAGCCGCTGGTTGGTACCGGCATGGAGCGCAACGTTGCCCGTGACTCCGGCGTCTGCGTCGTGGCGCGTCGTGGCGGCGTGATCGACTCCGTCGACGCCAGCCGTATCGTGGTACGTGTTGCCGATGACGAAGTAGAAACCGGTGAAGCCGGTGTCGACATCTACAACCTGACCAAATACACCCGTTCCAACCAGAACACTTGCATCAACCAGCGTCCGCTGGTCAGCAAAGGTGATGTGGTCAAGCGTAGCGACATCATGGCCGATGGCCCGTCCACCGACATGGGTGAACTGGCACTGGGTCAGAACATGCGCATCGCGTTCATGGCCTGGAACGGTTTCAACTTCGAAGACTCCATCTGTCTGTCGGAGCGCGTCGTTCAGGAAGACCGTTTCACCACGATCCACATCCAGGAACTGACCTGTGTGGCCCGTGACACCAAGCTTGGCCCAGAGGAAATCACCGCAGACATCCCGAACGTGGGTGAAGCTGCGCTGAACAAGCTGGACGAAGCCGGTATCGTCTACGTAGGTGCTGAAGTCGGCGCTGGCGACATTCTGGTGGGTAAGGTCACTCCGAAAGGCGAGACCCAGCTGACTCCAGAAGAGAAGCTGCTGCGCGCGATCTTCGGTGAGAAAGCCAGCGACGTTAAAGACACCTCCCTGCGCGTGCCAACCGGCACCAAAGGTACTGTCATTGACGTTCAGGTCTTCACCCGTGACGGCGTCGAGCGCGACAGCCGCGCCCTGGCCATCGAGAAGATGCAGCTGGACGAGATCCGCAAGGACCTCAACGAAGAGTTCCGCATTGTTGAAGGCGCGACCTTCGAGCGTCTGCGTTCCGCCCTGAACGGCCAAGTGGTCGACGGTGGTGCGGGCCTGAAGAAAGGCACCGTGATCAGCGACGAAGTACTGGACGGTCTGGAGCACGGCCAGTGGTTCAAACTGCGCATGGCCGAAGACGCGCTGAACGAACAGCTGGAAAAGGCTCAAGCCTACATCGTCGATCGCCGTCGTCTGCTGGACGACAAGTTCGAAGACAAGAAGCGCAAGCTGCAGCAGGGCGATGACCTGGCACCGGGCGTACTGAAGATCGTCAAGGTCTACCTGGCTATCCGCCGCCGCATTCAGCCGGGCGACAAGATGGCCGGCCGTCACGGTAACAAAGGTGTGGTCTCGGTGATCATGCCGGTCGAAGACATGCCGCACGACGCCAACGGTACTCCGGTCGACGTCGTACTGAACCCGCTGGGCGTACCTTCGCGTATGAACGTTGGTCAGATCCTTGAAACCCACCTGGGCCTCGCGGCCAAAGGTCTGGGCGAGAAGATCGACCGGATGATCGAAGAGCAGCGCAAAGCCGCTGAGCTGCGTGGCTTCCTGACCGAGATCTACAACGAGATCGGCGGTCGCCAGGAAAGCCTGGAAGAGTTCACCGACGCAGAGATCCTCGCTCTGGCGCACAACCTGAAGAAGGGCGTGCCGATGGCTACCCCGGTCTTCGACGGTGCCAAGGAAAGCGAGATCAAGGCCATGCTGAAACTGGCAGACATGCCAGAAAGCGGCCAGATGGTGCTGTTCGACGGCCGTACCGGCAACAAGTTCGAGCGTCCTGTGACCGTTGGTTACATGTACATGCTCAAGCTGAACCACTTGGTGGACGACAAGATGCACGCGCGTTCCACTGGTTCCTATAGCCTGGTTACCCAGCAGCCGCTGGGTGGTAAGGCGCAGTTCGGTGGTCAGCGTTTCGGGGAGATGGAGGTGTGGGCGCTGGAAGCATACGGCGCGGCATACACCCTGCAAGAAATGCTCACAGTGAAGTCGGACGACGTGAACGGCCGTACCAAGATGTACAAAAACATCGTGGATGGCGATCACCGTATGGAGCCGGGCATGCCCGAGTCCTTCAACGTGTTGATCAAAGAGATCCGTTCGCTCGGTATCGATATCGATCTGGAAACCGAATAACACGTGACGCGAAGGGGGGCGGGGCTGTAATAGCCCGCTCCCTGCTCCGCCAGGAGGAAAGGCCTTGAAAGACCTACTGAATTTGCTGAAAAACCAGGGTCAAGTCGAAGAGTTCGACGCCATCCGTATCGGTCTGGCGTCACCTGAGATGATCCGTTCGTGGTCGTTCGGTGAAGTTAAAAAGCCGGAAACCATCAACTACCGTACGTTCAAGCCTGAGCGTGACGGCCTGTTCTGCGCCAAGATCTTTGGCCCAGTCAAGGACTACGAGTGCCTGTGCGGTAAGTACAAGCGCCTGAAACACCGCGGTGTGATCTGCGAGAAGTGCGGCGTCGAAGTCGCGCTGGCCAAGGTTCGTCGTGAGCGCATGGCGCACATCGAACTGGCTTCGCCGGTCGCCCACATCTGGTTCCTGAAGTCGCTGCCGTCCCGTATCGGCTTGCTGATGGACATGACCCTGCGTGATATCGAGCGTGTTCTCTACTTCGAGAGCTACGTCGTTATCGATCCAGGCATGACCACCCTCGAGAAGGGTCAGCTGCTCAACGACGAGCAGTACTTCGAAGCGCTGGAAGAGTTCGGTGACGACTTCGACGCCCGCATGGGTGCCGAGGCTGTCCGTGAGCTGCTGCACGCTATCGACCTGGAGCACGAGATCGGTCGCCTGCGCGAAGAGATTCCGCAGACCAACTCGGAAACCAAGATCAAGAAGCTGTCCAAGCGCCTGAAGCTGATGGAAGCTTTCCAGGGCTCGGGCAACCTGCCTGAGTGGATGGTCCTGACCGTTCTGCCAGTACTGCCGCCGGACCTGCGTCCGCTGGTGCCGCTGGATGGCGGCCGCTTCGCGACCTCCGACCTGAACGACCTGTATCGTCGGGTGATCAACCGTAACAACCGTCTCAAGCGCCTGCTCGATCTGTCGGCGCCGGACATCATTGTGCGCAACGAAAAGCGCATGCTGCAGGAAGCGGTCGACGCCCTGCTCGACAACGGCCGTCGCGGTCGCGCCATCACTGGCTCGAACAAGCGTCCGCTGAAGTCCCTGGCTGACATGATCAAAGGTAAGCAAGGTCGTTTCCGTCAGAACTTGCTCGGTAAGCGCGTGGACTACTCCGGTCGTTCGGTAATTACCGTAGGCCCGACCCTGCGTCTGCACCAGTGCGGTCTGCCGAAGAAGATGGCCCTCGAGCTGTTCAAGCCGTTCATTTTCGGCAAGCTGGAAATGCGTGGTCTGGCGACCACCATCAAGGCTGCCAAGAAGATGGTCGAGCGCGAGCTGCCAGAGGTGTGGGACGTTCTCGCCGAAGTGATTCGCGAACACCCCGTACTGCTCAACCGTGCACCGACCCTTCACCGTTTGGGTATCCAGGCCTTTGAACCGGTACTGATCGAAGGTAAGGCTATCCAGCTGCACCCGCTGGTCTGTGCTGCGTACAACGCCGACTTCGACGGTGACCAAATGGCCGTTCACGTGCCGCTGACGCTGGAAGCCCAGCTCGAAGCGCGCGCGCTGATGATGTCGACCAACAACATCCTGTCGCCAGCCAACGGTGAGCCAATCATCGTTCCGTCGCAGGACGTTGTACTGGGTCTGTACTACATGACCCGTGAAGCCATCAACGCCAAGGGCGAAGGTCGCGTGTTCGCTGACCTGCAGGAAGTCGACCGGGTATTCCGCGCCGGCGAAGCTGCCCTGCACGCGAAGATCAAGGTTCGTATCAACGAAACCGTGAACGATCGTGATGGCGGCAGCGTCAAGAACACCCGTATCGTCGACACCACTGTCGGCCGTGCGCTGCTGTTCCAGGTTGTGCCACCAGGTCTGTCGTACGACGTGGTCAACCAGCCGATGAAGAAGAAGGCGATCTCCAAGCTGATCAACCAGTGCTACCGCGTGGTTGGTCTGAAAGAGACCGTGATCTTCGCTGACCAGCTGATGTACACCGGCTTTGCCTATTCGACCATTTCCGGCGTTTCGATCGGTGTTAACGACTTCGTTATCCCGGACGAGAAAGCCCGCATCATCGGTGCTGCCACCGACGAAGTGAAGGAAATCGAGAGCCAGTACGCCTCTGGCCTGGTAACCCAGGGCGAGAAGTACAACAAGGTCATCGACTTGTGGTCCAAGGCGAACGACGAAGTATCCAAGGCGATGATGGCCAACCTCTCGAAAGAGAAAGTCATCGACCGCAATGGCGACGAAGTCGACCAAGAGTCCTTCAACTCGATGTACATGATGGCTGACTCCGGTGCCCGGGGTTCGGCAGCTCAGATTCGTCAGTTGGCCGGTATGCGTGGCCTGATGGCCAAGCCGGACGGCTCGATCATCGAGACGCCGATCACCGCGAACTTCCGTGAAGGTTTGAGCGTACTTCAGTACTTCATCTCGACTCACGGTGCTCGTAAGGGTCTGGCGGATACCGCACTGAAGACCGCGAACTCGGGTTACCTGACTCGTCGTCTGGTCGACGTTGCGCAAGATCTGGTAGTGACCGAGATCGATTGCGGCACCGATCATGGCCTGCTGATGACTCCGCACATCGAAGGCGGCGACGTGGTCGAGCCGCTGGGTGAGCGCGTACTGGGTCGAGTGATCGCCCGTGACGTATTCAAGCCTGGCACCGAAGACGTCATCGTTCCGGCCGGTACCCTGGTCGACGAGAAGTGGGTTGAGTTCATCGAGCTGAACAGCATCGACGAAGTTATCGTGCGTTCGCCGATCAGCTGCGAAACTCGCTTCGGCATCTGCGCCAAGTGCTACGGTCGTGACCTGGCTCGCGGTCATCAGGTGAACATCGGTGAAGCGGTCGGCGTTATCGCTGCCCAGTCCATCGGTGAGCCGGGTACCCAGCTGACCATGCGTACGTTCCACATCGGTGGTGCTGCAAGCCGGACCTCGGCTGCCGACAGCGTCCAGGTGAAGAACGGCGGTATGGTGCGTCTGCATAACCTGAAGCAGGTTGAGCGTGCTGACGGCAACCTGGTTGCTGTATCGCGTTCCGGCGAGTTGGCCATTGCCGACGAATTCGGTCGTGAGCGTGAGCGCTACAAGCTGCCTTACGGTGCGGTGATTTCGGTCAAGGAAGGTGACAAGGTCGAAGCTGGCGCAATCGTCGCCAAGTGGGACCCGCACACCCACCCGATCGTTACCGAGCTGAAAGGTACCGTGACCTTCGTGGGCATGGAAGAAAACATCACCATCAAGCGTCAGACAGACGAGTTGACTGGTTTGACCAACATTGAAGTCCTGGACGTCAAGGATCGCCCTGCCGCTGGCAAGGAAATCCGTCCGGCAATCAAGATGGTCGACGCCAATGGCAAGGATCTGATGCTGCCAGGTACCGACGTACCTGCTCAGTACTTCCTGCCAGCCAACGCCTTGGTAGGTGTGGCCGACGGTGCACAGATCGGTGTTGGTGACGTTATCGCGCGTATTCCGCAAGAAACGTCGAAGACCCGTGACATCACCGGTGGTCTGCCGCGCGTTGCCGACCTGTTCGAAGCCCGTCGTCCGAAGGAAGCTTCGATTCTGGCGGAAGTCAGCGGCACCATCGCATTCGGTAAAGAGACCAAAGGCAAGCGCCGTCTGGTCATTACCCCGACCGATGGCAGCGATCCGTACGAAGAGCTGATTCCGAAGTGGCGCCACCTGAACGTCTTCGAAGGCGAACAGGTAAACCGCGGCGAAGTTATCTCCGACGGTCCTAGCGATCCGCACGACATCCTGCGTCTGCTGGGTGTCAGCGCGCTGGCCAAGTACATCGTCAACGAGATCCAGGACGTTTACCGCCTGCAAGGCGTTAAGATCAACGATAAGCACATCGAGACCATCCTGCGTCAGATGCTGCGTAAAGTTGAGATCGCCGAATCGGGTGACTCCAGCTTCATCAAGGGCGACCAGATGGAACTGACTCAGGTGCTGGTCGAGAACGAGCGTCTCGCTGCCGAAGACAAGTTCGTCTCGAAGTTCACCCGCGTGCTGCTGGGTATCACCAAGGCGTCGTTGTCGACCGAATCGTTCATCTCGGCGGCTTCCTTCCAGGAAACCACTCGAGTCCTGACCGAGGCGGCGGTAACCGGCAAGCGCGACTACCTGCGCGGCCTGAAAGAGAACGTGGTCGTGGGTCGTCTGATCCCGGCTGGTACTGGTCTGGCCTACCACAGCGAGCGTAAGCGTCGCCGTGATGCCGACAAGCCGCTGCGCGTAAGTGCCAGTGAGGTGGAAGCCGCACTGACCGAAGCGCTGAATTCCAGCGGTAACTAAGTACAGGGTGGGGCCCCGGCCCCTCTCCGTGGTGACCGGTGACATGCAATGTTACCGATTACCGGGCGGGGAGGGCCGGGGCCTCGTCTTGACTGGGTGCAAGAACCTCTTTAGACTTTTGTACCCTTAAATTTGGTGAGGCTCCGTCTCGCCAATTTTTGGCTTTCTTGCAAGACAATAGCGTCGCAAGACAATCAGTGGAGCTAGTAGATGGCAACTATCAACCAGCTGGTACGTCAGCCGCGTAAGCGTACCGTCGAGAAATCCGACGTACCTGCGCTGCAGAACTGCCCGCAACGTCGTGGCGTGTGCACCCGTGTGTACACCACCACGCCGAAAAAACCTAACTCGGCACTGCGTAAAGTATGCCGTGTGCGTCTGACCAACGGTTTCGAGGTTTCCTCGTACATCGGCGGTGAAGGCCACAACCTGCAAGAGCACAGCGTCGTCCTGATTCGCGGCGGCCGTGTAAAAGACTTGCCAGGTGTTCGTTACCACACCGTTCGCGGCTCTCTGGATACTTCCGGCGTTAAAGGCCGTAACCAGGGTCGTTCGAAGTACGGTACCAAGCGTCCGAAGTAATCGGCCGTTTGCAGACAATCAATTTTTTCAGTCGATAAGAGTAAGGTCGGGCAGGGGTCGAAGACCCACGTCCCGGGCTAACCTGAAGACCGTTTGAGGGCTTATCATGCCAAGACGTCGTGTAGCAGCAAAACGTGAGATTCTGGACGATCCAAAATACGGATCCCAGATCCTCGCCAAGTTCATGAACCACGTGATGGAAAGCGGCAAGAAGGCCGTTGCCGAGCGTATCGTTTACGGTGCGCTGGACAAGGTCAAAGAACGCAAGAACAGCGATCCCCTGGAAATCTTCGAGAAAGCTCTCGACGCCATCGCTCCGCTGGTCGAAGTAAAGTCCCGCCGTGTTGGCGGTGCCACTTACCAGGTCCCGGTCGAAGTTCGCCCATCCCGTCGTAACGCGCTGGCAATGCGCTGGCTTGTAGACTACGCCCGCAAGCGCGGCGAGAAGTCCATGGCCCTGCGTTTGGCTGGTGAGCTGCTGGATGCTGCTGAAGGCAAAGGTGCTGCAGTCAAGAAGCGTGAAGACGTGCACCGTATGGCTGAAGCCAACAAGGCATTCTCGCACTACCGCTTCTAATTCAAGCATCAATCTATTCGCGAGGGCTTTATGGCTCGTACTACAGCAATCAACCGCTACCGTAACATTGGTATTTGCGCGCACGTTGACGCGGGCAAAACTACCACTACCGAGCGGATCCTGTTCTACACAGGTCTGAGCCACAAAATGGGCGAGGTGCATGACGGCGCCGCGACCACCGACTGGATGGTGCAGGAGCAGGAGCGGGGTATCACCATTACCTCCGCTGCCGTTACCACCTTCTGGAAAGGTTCTGTTGGTCAGTATGACAACTACCGTGTAAACGTTATCGATACCCCCGGCCACGTTGACTTCACCATTGAAGTTGAGCGTTCGCTGCGCGTACTCGACGGCGCGGTCGTTGTGTTCTGCGGTACCTCCGGCGTTGAGCCTCAGTCTGAAACCGTATGGCGTCAGGCCAACAAGTACGGCGTTCCACGTGTTGTCTACGTGAACAAGATGGACCGTGCCGGTGCAAACTTCCTGCGCGTCGTAGGTCAGATCAAGAACCGTCTGGGTCACACCCCGGTTCCTGTTCAGCTGGCCATCGGTTCGGAAGATAACTTCCAGGGTCAGGTTGACCTGATCAAAATGAAGGCTATCTACTGGAACGACGACGACAAAGGCACCACTTATCGCGAGGAAGAAATTCCTGCCGATATGCTGGAGCTGGCTGAAGAGTGGCGCGCCAACATGGTTGAGGCTGCCGCCGAGTCCAGCGAAGAGCTGATGAACAAGTACCTGGAAGGCGAAGAGCTGACCGTCGAAGAGATCAAAGCCGGTCTGCGCGCGCGCACCCTGGCCAGCGAAATCGTACCGGCTGTCTGCGGTTCGTCGTTCAAGAACAAGGGTGTTCCCCTGGTTCTCGATGCCGTCATCGACTACCTGCCTGCTCCGACCGAGATCCCTGCAATCCAGGGTATCAACCCGGACGACAAGGAGCTGGACAAAGAAGATCCGGCTGTTCGTAAAGACGTGCGTCACGCCGACGACGACGAGCCGTTCTCGGCTCTGGCGTTCAAGATCGCGACTGACCCGTTCGTAGGTACTCTGACCTTCGTTCGCGTCTACTCGGGCGTTCTGACCTCCGGTGACTCCGTCATCAACTCGGTCAAAGGCAAGAAAGAGCGCGTTGGTCGTATGGTGCAGATGCACGCCAACCAGCGTGAAGAAATCAAGGAAGTGCGCGCTGGCGACATCGCTGCACTGATCGGTATGAAAGACGTGACCACAGGCGAAACCCTGTGCAACGCCGACAAGCCAATCATCCTTGAGCGTATGGACTTCCCTGAGCCGGTTATTTCGCTCTCCGTAGAGCCGAAAACCAAGGCTGACCAGGAGAAGATGGGTATCGCACTGGGCAAGCTGGCCCAGGAAGACCCGTCGTTCCGCGTCAAGACCGACGAAGAGACTGGCCAGACCATCATCTCGGGTATGGGTGAGCTGCACCTGGACATCCTCGTTGACCGCATGAAGCGCGAGTTCAACGTCGAGGCCAACATCGGCAAGCCGCAGGTTTCGTACCGCGAGAAGATCACCAAGTCCAACGTCGAGATCGAAGGCAAGTTCGTTCGTCAGTCGGGCGGTCGTGGTCAGTTCGGTCACTGCTGGATCCGTTTCTCGGAGCCGGACGTGGACGAGAAGGGCAACATCACCGAAGGTCTGGTGTTCTCCAACGAAGTCGTTGGTGGTGTGATTCCTAAGGAATTCATCGCCCCGATCCAGAAGGGTATCGAAGAGCAGATGAAGAACGGCGTTGTTGCCGGCTATCCTCTGATCGGCCTCAAGGCCGCGGTATTCGATGGTTCGTATCACGACGTCGACTCCAACGAAATGGCTTTCAAAATCGCCGCTTCGATGGCGACCAAGCAGCTGGCCACCAAGGGCGGCGGCGTGGTTCTCGAGCCGATCATGAAGGTTGAAGTTGTAACCCCGGAAGACTACCTGGGTGACGTGATGGGTGACCTGAACCGTCGTCGTGGTCTGGTCCAGGGTATGGATGAGTCGGTCTCTGGCCGTGTCGTCCGCGCTGAAGTACCGCTCGGGGAAATGTTCGGTTACGCGACCGACGTTCGTTCCATGTCTCAGGGTCGCGCGAGCTACTCCATGGAATTCTCCAAATACTCCGAAGCTCCGTCGAACATCGTCGAAGCTCTCGTTAAAAAACAAGGCTGATTCAGCCCCTTTAGGCTAGGAGTTCACTGTCGTGGCTAAAGAAAAATTTGATCGTTCCCTTCCGCACGTTAACGTTGGCACCATCGGCCACGTTGACCACGGTAAAACCACTCTGACCGCAGCTCTGACTCGCGTCTGCTCCGAAGTTTTCGGTTCGGCAGTCGTTGAGTTCGACAAGATCGACTCGGCTCCGGAAGAGAAAGCGCGCGGTATCACCATCAACACCGCTCACGTCGAGTACAACTCGAACATTCGTCACTACGCTCACGTCGACTGCCCAGGTCACGCTGACTACGTGAAGAACATGATCACCGGTGCTGCCCAGATGGACGGCGCGATCCTGGTTTGCTCGGCCGCTGATGGTCCGATGCCACAAACCCGTGAGCACATCCTGCTGTCCCGTCAGGTTGGCGTTCCGTACATCGTGGTCTTCCTGAACAAGGCTGACCTGGTAGACGACGCTGAGCTGCTGGAACTGGTCGAGATGGAAGTTCGCGACCTGCTGTCCACCTACGACTTCCCAGGCGACGACACCCCGATCATCATCGGTTCGGCTCGTATGGCGCTGGAAGGCAAAGACGACAACGAAATGGGCACCACCGCTGTCAAGCGTCTGGTTGAAACTCTGGACAGCTACATCCCAGAGCCAGAGCGTGCTATCGACAAGCCGTTCCTGATGCCAATCGAAGACGTATTCTCGATCTCGGGTCGTGGTACCGTTGTTACCGGTCGTATCGAGCGTGGTATCGTCCGCGTTCAAGACGCCCTGGAAATCGTTGGTCTGCGTGACACCACCACCACCACCTGCACCGGTGTTGAGATGTTCCGCAAGCTGCTGGACGAAGGCCGTGCTGGCGAGAACTGCGGCGTTCTGCTGCGTGGTACCAAGCGTGACGACGTTGAGCGTGGCCAGGTTCTGGTCAAGCCAGGTTCGGTCAAGCCGCACACCAAGTTCACCGCAGAAGTCTACGTTCTGTCGAAAGAAGAAGGCGGTCGTCACACTCCGTTCTTCAAAGGCTACCGTCCTCAGTTCTACTTCCGTACCACTGACGTGACCGGTAACTGCGAGCTGCCGGAAGGCGTTGAAATGGTAATGCCAGGTGACAACATTCAGATGACTGTTACCCTGATCAAGACCATCGCAATGGAAGACGGTCTGCGCTTCGCTATCCGTGAAGGCGGTCGTACCGTCGGCGCCGGCGTCGTAGCCAAAATCATCGAGTAATCACTCGATCGGTTGAAAAAACCCCCGCTCAGCGGGGGTTTTTTTTATTGGGTTGACACTAAATTAGGGCGTCTATAGAATCACGCCTCCTTTTAGCGGGCGTAGTGCGTCCGTTGGGAACAGCCTGGAGTCTGAAATCCAATGCAAAATCAGCAAATCCGAATCAGGTTGAAGGCTTTCGACCATCGCCTGATCGACCAATCCACCCAGGAAATCGTGGAAACCGCGAAACGTACTGGTGCACAAGTGCGTGGTCCAATTCCACTGCCTACCCGCAAAGAGCGGTTCACCGTTCTGGTCTCCCCGCACGTCAACAAAGACGCGCGTGACCAGTACGAGATCCGTACTCATAAGCGCGTTCTGGACATCGTCCAGCCAACGGATAAAACCGTTGATGCGCTGATGAAGCTCGATCTCGCGGCAGGCGTGGAAGTGCAGATCAGCCTCGGCTAAGACTTCGGTCTGGTCGTGTAACGCTCTGAAATGGGCGGCCATAGCGGGTGAAAGCCCCGTACACTCATGAGGTTTACAACATGACTATTGGTGTAGTCGGTCGTAAATGCGGTATGACCCGTATTTTCACCGAAGAAGGTGTCTCCATTCCGGTCACGGTCATTGAGATCGAGCCGAATCGCGTCACCCAGTTCAAAACCGAAGAAACCGATGGCTACCGTGCAGTGCAAGTCACTGTCGGCGAGCGTCGTGCTTCGCGTGTGACTGCTGCTCAAGCGGGTCACTTCGCTAAAGCGAACGTTGCCGCTGGTCGCGGTGTTTGGGAGTTCCGTCTTGAAGAAGGCGATTTCCAGGCTGGCGATCTGATCAAAGCTGAACTCTTCACTGCAGGCCAGCTGGTAGACGTAACCGGTCAGTCCAAAGGTAAAGGCTTCGCCGGTACCATCAAGCGCTGGAATTTCCGTGGTCAAGATAACACCCACGGTAACTCCGTATCGCACCGTGTTCCGGGTTCCATCGGCCAGTGCCAGACTCCTGGTCGTGTGTTCAAGGGCAAGAAAATGTCCGGTCACATGGGCGCCGAGCGCGTTACTGTGCAGTCCCTGGAAGTAGTTCGCGTAGACGCTGAACGCAACCTGCTGCTGATCAAGGGTGCCGTTCCTGGCGCTACTGGCGGCGACGTGGTTGTACGTCCAGCTGTCAAGGCTCGCGGTTAAGGGGAAACTGACATGCAACTTAATGTAAATGACGCTCAGGCGATCGAAGTTTCCGAACTGACTTTCGGTGGCGAATTCAACGAGACGCTGGTACACCAAGCAGTCGTGGCCTACATGGCCGGCGGCCGTCAGGGCACCAAGCAGCAGAAGACCCGTTCCGACGTGGCTGGTGGCGGTAAGCGCCCATGGCGTCAGAAGGGTACTGGCCGTGCTCGTGCTGGTACTACTCGTGGTCCAATCTGGCGTGGCGGTGGTGTTACCTTCGCAGCTCGTCCTCAGGATCACTCGCAGAAGCTCAACAAGAAGATGTACCGCGCAGCAATGCGTTCCATCCTCGCTGAGCTGGTGCGTAGCGACCGTCTGGTCGTGGTTCAGGACTTCGCTGTCGAAGCTCCAAAAACCAAAGACCTGCTGAACAAGCTGAACGGCATGGGTCTGAGCGATGTACTGATCGTTTCGGACGCTGTTGATCAGAACCTGTACCTGGCTGCACGTAACCTGCCGCACGTCGACGTACGTGACGTTCAAGGTTCCGATCCGGTCAGTCTGATCGCATACGAGAAAGTGTTGATCACTGTCTCGGCCGTGAAGAAATTCGAGGAGCTGCTGGGATGAACCAGGAACGCGTATTTAAAGTCCTCCTTGGCCCGCACGTTTCCGAGAAGGCTACCGTTCTGGCTGAGAAGAAAGGCCAGTTCGTATTCAAGGTTGCTACTGACGCAACCAAGCTGGAAATCAAGAAAGCTGTCGAAGGCCTGTTCGGCGTAAAAGTCGAAAACGTGTCGACTGTTAACGTTCTGGGTAAAACCAAGCGTACCGCACGTGGTCTGGGCAAGCGCAATGACTGGAAGAAGGCGATCGTCTCCCTTCAGCCAGGCCAAGATCTCGATTTCAGCAGCAGTGCTGAGTAAGGAAGGGGTGCATCATGGCAATCGTTAAATGCAAACCGACTTCCCCTGGCCGCCGTTTCGTGGTCAAGGTGGTCAACAAGGAGCTGCACAAAGGCGCTCCTCACGCACCGCTGCTCGAGAAGAAATCGAAGTCTGGTGGTCGTAACAACAATGGCCGCATTACCACTCGTCACGTTGGTGGTGGTCATAAGCAGCATTACCGTCTGGTCGACTTCCGTCGCAACGACAAAGATGGCATTCCAGCCACTGTCGAGCGTATCGAATACGATCCAAACCGTACTGCTCACATCGCCCTGCTGTGCTACGCAGACGGTGAGCGTCGCTACATCATCGCCCCTAAAGGCGTGAGCGCTGGCGACCAGCTGATCGCAGGTGCCCTGGCCCCAATCAAGGCCGGTAACTCCCTGCAGCTGCGCAACATCCCAGTAGGTAGCACCATTCACGGCATCGAACTGAAGCCGGGTAAAGGTGCACAGATCGCTCGTTCCGCTGGTGCTTCGGCTCAGCTGATCGCTCGCGAAGGTGTCTACGTGACCCTGCGTCTGCGCTCTGGTGAAATGCGTAAAGTCCTGGCTGAGTGCCGTGCGACCCTGGGCGAAGTCTCGAACTCCGAGCACAGCCTGCGTTCGCTGGGTAAAGCTGGTGCCAAACGCTGGCGTGGCGTTCGCCCAACCGTTCGTGGTGTTGCCATGAACCCGGTTGACCACCCGCATGGTGGTGGTGAAGGTCGTACCTCCGGTGGTCGTCATCCGGTATCGCCATGGGGCTTCCCAACCAAGGGTGCGAAGACTCGTGGTAATAAGCGTACCGACAACATGATCGTCCGTCGTCGCAAGTAAATAGAGGGATACGACAGTGCCACGTTCTCTGAAAAAAGGTCCTTTTATCGATCTTCACCTACTGAAGAAGATCGAAGTGGCGACGGAGAAGAACGATCGCAAGCCAGTTAAAACCTGGTCGCGCCGTTCGATGATCCTGCCACAAATGGTCGGTCTGACCATCGCGGTACACAACGGTCGTCAACATGTCCCAGTTCTCGTGAACGAAGACATGGTCGGCCACAAACTGGGCGAGTTCGCCGGTACCCGCACCTATCGCGGGCACGTGGCTGACAAGAAAGCCAAGCGTTAAGGGGTTAGGAAATGGAAGTAGCCGCTAAGTTGTCGGGCGCTCGAATCTCCGCCCAGAAAGCCCGCTTGGTCGCCGACCAGATCCGCGGGAAGAAGGTGGGCGAAGCGCTCAACCTGTTGGCCTTCAGCAGCAAAAAAGCCGCTGAAATCATGAAGAAAGTCCTCGAGTCGGCCGTTGCCAACGCCGAACACAACGAAGGCGCAGACGTTGATGACCTGAAGGTCTCCACCGTCTTCGTCAACGAAGGGCGTTCGCTGAAGCGCATCATGCCGCGTGCCAAAGGCCGCGCTGATCGCATCGTCAAGCGGTCTTGCCATATCACTGTCAAGGTTGCGGACAAGTAACGGAGTCGATCAGATGGGTCAGAAAGTACATCCCACTGGCATTCGCCTGGGAATCGTCAAGGAGCACACCTCCGTCTGGTACGCAGACGGTGCTACTTACGCAGATTACCTGTTGAAGGATCTGAAAACGCGTGAGTACCTCCAAGACAAACTAAAAAGCGCGTCCGTAAGCCGTATCGATATTCATCGTCCGGCTCAAACTGCACGCATCACCATCCACACCGCTCGTCCAGGTATCGTTATCGGGAAGAAAGGTGAGGACGTTGAGAAGCTGCGTCAGGACCTGACCAAGCAGATGGGTGTGCCTGTGCACATCAACATCGAAGAGATCCGCAAGCCGGAACTCGACGCTATGCTGGTTGCGCAAAGCGTAGCTCAGCAGCTGGAACGCCGCGTAATGTTCCGTCGCGCCATGAAGCGCGCCGTACAGAACGCCATGCGTATTGGTGCCAAGGGCATCAAGATCCAGGTGAGCGGTCGTCTCGGCGGCGCTGAGATTGCTCGTACCGAGTGGTATCGCGAAGGTCGTGTGCCTCTGCACACCCTGCGTGCCGATATCGACTACAACACCTACGAAGCTCACACCACTTACGGTGTGATCGGTGTGAAGGTTTGGATCTTCAAAGGCGAAGTAATTGGTGGTCGCCAAGAAGAGCTGAAGCCTCAAGCACCAGCGCCTCGTAAAAAAGCTGCTAAGTAAGGGGTACGCCAAATGTTGCAACCAAAGCGTACAAAATTCCGCAAGCAGATGACCGGCCACAACCGTGGTCTGGCACTGCGCGGTAGCAAGGTCAGCTTCGGCGAGTTCGCCCTGAAAGCTGTCGCCCGCGGTCGCCTCACCGCTCGCCAGATCGAGTCGGCACGTCGTGCCCTGACCCGTCACGTAAAACGTGGCGGTAAGATCTGGATCCGTGTGTTCCCGGACAAGCCGGTCACCAAGAAGCCTCTCGAAGTGCGGATGGGTAAAGGTAAGGGTTCCGTGGAATACTGGGTTGCCCAGATCCAGCCAGGCAAAGTCCTGTACGAGATCGAGGGTGTTTCTGAAGAGCTGGCGCGCGAAGCTTTCGCCCTGGCTGCTGCAAAGCTGCCTCTCGCCACCTCCTTTGTTAAGCGGACGGTGATGTGATGAAAGCGAATGAACTTCGTGAAAAATCGGCACAGCAGCTGAACGAGCAACTGCTCGGCCTGCTGCGCGACCAGTTCAATCTGCGTATGCAGAAAGCAACTGGCCAGTTGGGGCAGTCGCACCTGCTCTCGCAAGTTAAGCGTGACATCGCTCGCGTGAAAACTGTGCTCAACCAGCAGGCAGGTAAGTGATCATGGCTGAAGCTGAAAAAACCGTCCGTACGCTGACTGGCCGTGTCGTCAGCGACAAAATGGACAAGACCATCACCGTTCTGATCGAGCGTCGCGTAAAGCACCCGATCTACGGTAAATACGTTAAGCGTTCGACTAAGCTGCACGCGCACGACGAAGCCAACCAGTGCAAAATCGGCGACAAGGTTTCCATTCGCGAAACCCGTCCGCTGGCCAAGACTAAGTCCTGGGCACTGGTTGAAGTCCTCGAACGCGCTGTTGAAGTCTAAGGGCTAAGGGTCGGAGAAATTTTATGATTCAGACTCAATCCATGCTCGATGTGGCCGATAACAGCGGCGCTCGTCGCGTCATGTGCATCAAGGTGCTCGGCGGTTCCCACCGTCGTTACGCCGGTATCGGTGACATCATCAAAGTAACCGTCAAGGAAGCAATTCCGCGCGGTAAGGTCAAAAAAGGCCAGGTGATGACCGCTGTTGTCGTCCGTACCCGTCACGGTGTACGTCGCGCTGACGGTTCCATCATTCGTTTCGACGGCAACGCTGCTGTTCTGCTGAACACCAAGCAAGAGCCGATCGGCACTCGCATCTTCGGGCCAGTGACCCGTGAACTTCGTACTGAGAAGTTCATGAAGATCGTCTCGCTCGCCCCTGAAGTGCTCTAAGGAGATCCGACATGCAAAAGATTCGTCGTGACGACGAGATCATCGTGATCGCCGGCAAAGACAAAGGTAAGCGCGGTAAGGTGCTGAAGGTTCTCGCTGATGACCGTCTGGTCATCGGTGGCGTGAACCTGGTCAAGCGTCATACCAAGCCTAACCCGATGGCGGGCGTACAGGGCGGTATCGTCGAGAAAGAAGCGCCTCTGCACGCTTCCAACGTTGCCATTTTCAATGGTGAAACCAACAAGGCTGACCGCGTTGGCTTCAAGGTTGAAGACGGCAAGAAAATTCGTGTCTTCAAGTCGACCCAGAAAGCGGTTGATGCTTGAACACTGCTAGGTAGAAGACAATGGCACGACTCAAAGAGATTTACCGGAACGAAATCGCTCCCAAGCTTAAGGAAGAACTTAAGCTCGCGAACGTGATGGAAGTTCCTCGCGTAACCAAGATCACCCTGAACATGGGTCTGGGCGAAGCGGTCGGTGACAAGAAAGTCATCGAAAACGCCGTTGCCGACCTGGAAAAGATCACCGGCCAAAAAGCCGTTGTGACTTTCGCTCGCAAGTCGATTGCGGGTTTCAAGGTTCGTGAAGGTTGGCCGATCGGCGTTAAAGTTACTCTGCGCCGTGACCGTATGTACGAGTTCCTGGACCGCCTGCTGGCGATCTCCCTGCCTCGGGTTCGCGACTTCCGCGGCCTGAATGCCAAGTCCTTCGATGGTCGTGGCAACTACAGCATGGGCGTGAAAGAGCAGATCATTTTCCCGGAAATCGACTACGACAAGATCGATGCTCTGCGCGGTCTGGACATTACCCTGACCACCACTGCTCGTTCGGATGACGAAGGTCGCGCCCTGCTGCGTGCTTTCAAATTCCCGTTCCGCAACTGATTGGAGTAGGAAAATGGCCAAGAAGAGCATGAAAAACCGCGAGCTGAAGCGTCAGCTCACGGTAGCCAAGTACGCCAAAAAGCGTGCCGAGCTGAAAGCGACCATCGTCAACCTGAACGCTTCGCCTGAAGAGCGTTTCGCCGCCGTCGTTGCACTGCAGAAGCAGCCGCGCGACGCCAGCGCCGCTCGTCTGCGCAACCGTTGCCGCCTGACCGGCCGTCCTCACGGTGTATACCGTAAGTTCGGTCTGGGCCGTAACATGCTGCGCCAGGCTGCAATGCGCGGTGATGTTCCAGGTCTGGTCAAGGCCAGCTGGTAATCACGGTTGGTGTGATCCCGGCGCGAGGGGAGCAATCTTCCGACCGCCGGTGACATCGCAACGAAACAAGCCCCTATATGGGGCTTGTTTCGTTTCTGGCTTGTGTCTAGAATGACCGGCTCACCTGAGCCTGGGTTTTTTGACCTGTCCGCTCAGGTGGTTGTGATAGCCGCAAGGCTAATAATTCTTGTATCAGGAGCATCTAGCCCATGAGTATGCAGGACCCGTTAGCGGACATGCTAACTCGCATCCGTAATGCCCAGATGGCTGAAAAGTCCGTCGTAAGCATGCCTTCTTCGACTCTGAAGGTAGCGGTTGCCAAAGTTCTGAAGGACGAAGGTTACATCGCTGGCTATCAGGTAAGCAGCGAAGTCAAACCCTCCCTGTCGATCGAGCTGAAGTACTTCGAAGGCCGTCCGGTCATCGAAGAGCTGAAGCGCGCTAGCCGTCCTGGCCTGCGTCAGTACAAGGCCGTTACAGATCTGCCGAAAGTTCGTGGCGGTCTGGGCGTGTCTATCGTCTCCACCAACAAAGGTGTGATGACTGATCGTGCTGCACGTGCTGCCGGTGTTGGTGGCGAAGTTCTGTGCACAGTGTTCTAAGGGGGGATAAGCATGTCTCGCGTCGCTAAGAACCCCGTTAAGCTGCCATCTGGCGTCGAAGTCAAATTCGCCGGTCAGCAGCTTTCGGTGAAGGGTGCCAAGGGCACTCTCGAACTGAACGTTCACTCGTCTGTTGAAGTTACCGAAGAGTCTGGTGAGCTGCGTTTTGTCGCTCGCAACGGTGACCAGCAAGCTCGCGCCATGGCCGGTACTACCCGCGCTCTGGTGAACAACATGGTCCAAGGCGTAAGCCAAGGCTTCGAGCGCAAGCTCCAGCTGGTCGGTGTTGGTTACAAGGCACAGGCTAAAGGCACCGTCCTGAACCTGGCCCTGGGCTTCTCTCACCCAGTGGACTACGAACTGCCAGCCGGTATCACCGCTGAAACGCCTAGCCAGACCGACATCCTGATCAAGGGTATCGACAAGCAGCTGGTAGGTCAGGTGGCCGCTGAAATCCGCGACTTCCGTCCGCCAGAGCCTTACAAAGGTAAAGGTGTGCGTTACGCGGACGAAGTAGTCCGTCGTAAAGAAGCCAAGAAGAAGTAGGGCCTAGCAAATGACCGACAAAAAAGTTACTCGACTGCGTCGCGCTCGCAAAGCACGCCTGAAAATGCACGAGCTCGAAGCCGTGCGTCTGTGCGTGTTCCGCTCCTCGCAGCACATTTATGCCCAGGTCATCTCGGCCGACGGCAGCAAGGTTTTGGCAAGCGCCTCGACCTTGGACAAAGAACTGCGTGATGGCGCCACCGGCAACATCGACGCGGCCACTAAGGTTGGCAAGCTGGTAGCTGAGCGTGCGAAAGCCGCCGGTGTATCTCAAGTTGCCTTTGACCGTTCCGGCTTCAAGTACCATGGCCGCGTCAAAGCGCTGGCTGATGCTGCTCGTGAAGGCGGGCTGGAGTTCTAAGTTATGGCAAATAACGATCAAAAGCGCGACGAAGGCTACATCGAGAAGCTGGTTCAAGTTAACCGCGTAGCCAAAACCGTTAAAGGCGGCCGTATCTTCACCTTCACCGCGTTGACCGTGGTTGGTGATGGCAAGGGTCGCGTTGGTTTCGGCCGTGGCAAATCGCGCGAAGTACCTGCTGCGATTCAAAAAGCCATGGAAGCTGCTCGTCGCAACATGATTCAGGTTGACCTGAAGGGCACCACCCTGCAGTACGCCACCAAGGCCGCCCACGGCGCCTCGAAGGTTTACATGCAGCCTGCCTCGGAAGGTACCGGTATCATCGCTGGCGGCGCAATGCGTGCTGTCCTGGAAGTTGCTGGTGTTCAGAACGTTCTGGCCAAGTGCTACGGTTCGACCAACCCAGTGAACGTGGTTTACGCCACCTTCAAGGGTCTGAAAGCCATGCAATCTCCTGAATCCATTGCTGCCAAGCGCGGCAAGAGCGTCGAGGAGATCTTCTGATCATGGCTACCGTTAAAGTAACGCTGATCAAAAGCACCGCCGGCCGTCTCCCTAACCACAAACTGTGCGTTAAGGGTCTGGGTCTGCGCCGCATCGGTCACACTGTAGAAGTCCAAGATACTCCCGAGAATCGCGGGATGATCAACAAGGCTTACTACATGCTGCGCGTCGAGGGTTAATCGATGAAACTCAATGATCTGAGTCCAGCGCCGGGTTCCCGTCGCGAGAAGCATCGTCCGGGTCGTGGTATCGGTAGCGGTTTGGGTAAGACTGGTGGCCGTGGTCACAAAGGTCAGACCTCCCGTTCCGGTGGCACCATCGCTCCGGGCTTCGAAGGCGGTCAACAACCGCTGCACCGTCGTCTGCCGAAGTTCGGCTTCGTTTCCCTGAAAGCCATGGATCGCGCCGAAGTGCGTCTGTCCGAGCTGGCTAAAGTGGAAGGCGACGTTGTCACCGTGCAATCCTTGAAGGATGCCAACGTGATCAACCAGAACGTACAGCGTGTGAAAATCATGCTGTCTGGCGAAGTCACTCGCGCAGTCACCATCAAGGGTATCGCAGCCACCAAAGGTGCGCGTGCGGCTATCGAAGCAGCTGGCGGCAAGTTCGAGGAATAAATGGCTAAGCAAGGTGCTCTCTCTTCGCTCGGTAAGGGCGGGATGTCGGAACTCTGGGCTCGTCTGCGCTTTCTGTTCATGGCGATCATCGTCTATCGGATAGGTGCGCACATCCCGGTGCCCGGTATTAACCCGGACCGTTTGGCGGATCTGTTTCGACAGAATGAGGGGACCATTCTTAGCTTGTTCAACATGTTTTCCGGTGGTGCGCTGGAGCGCATGAGCATCTTTGCACTGGGGATCATGCCGTACATTTCGGCATCGATCATCATGCAGCTCATGACCGCTGTCAGCCCACAGCTGGAGCAGTTGAAGAAGGAAGGTGAAGCTGGCCGTCGCAAGATCAGCCAGTACACCCGCTACGGCACCGTTATCCTGGCGCTGGTTCAAGCCATTGGCATGTCCATTGGCCTGGCTAACCAGGGCGTGGCGTTTTCTGCGGGTCTGGGCTTCCATGTCGTTGCGGTCTCCACCTTCGTGGCGGGCGCGATGTTCATGATGTGGCTCGGCGAGCAGATCACCGAGCGCGGTGTGGGCAACGGTATCTCGATGTTGATCTTCGCAGGTATCGTTGCCGGTCTTCCGAGAGCAATCGGGCAGTCTTTCGAGTCTGCACGCACAGGCGATATCAACATTTTCGCCTTGGTCGCAATCGGGTTGCTGGCAGTAGCGATTATCGGTTTTGTGGTGTTCATTGAGCGTGGTCAGCGTCGTATCGCCGTTCACTACGCCAAGCGTCAGCAGGGCCGCAAGGTCTTCGCTGCGCAGACCAGCCACTTGCCGCTCAAGGTGAACATGGCGGGCGTAATTCCGGCCATTTTCGCCAGCAGCATTCTGCTGTTCCCGGCTTCGCTGGGTGCCTGGTTCGGTCAGTCCGAAGGTATGGGCTGGCTGCAGGACATCTCGCAGTCGATCGCTCCTGGTCAGCCGTTGAACATTCTGCTGTTTAGTGCAGGGATTATTTTCTTCTGCTTCTTCTACACAGCGCTGATGTTCAACCCGAAAGACGTAGCGGAAAACCTGAAGAAGTCCGGTGCCTTTATTCCGGGTATCCGTCCTGGTGAGCAGTCGGCGCGCTACATTGATGGCGTTCTGACCCGTCTGACCATGTTCGGTGCTCTTTACATGATGGCCGTCTGCCTTCTGCCCCAGTTCCTGGTGGTGGCAGCAAATGTGCCGTTCTACCTTGGCGGGACCTCGTTGCTGATTGTGGTAGTGGTTGTGATGGACTTCATGTCCCAAGTACAATCGCACCTCGTTTCGCACCAGTACGAATCCCTGATGAAGAAAGCCAACCTGAAAGGCTATGGCGGCAGCAGTCTGCTGCGCTGATAGACCCCTAAGGTTCGAGGAGTTGGTGATGAAAGTTCGTGCATCGGTGAAAAAGCTGTGCCGTAACTGCAAGATTATTCGCCGCGAAGGCATCGTGCGAGTAATTTGCAGCGCGGAACCGCGTCACAAACAGCGCCAAGGCTGAGTGTGATCCGCGCTACAAGCCCAGCAGCTAGTGCGCTGCTGGGTTGATTAATTGTTTCTACAGCGATATTATCTCGCGCCCTATTTCTTGGCTTCCGGGGCGTAGGTAGCTGTCAATTGGAGTCCCACTGAATGGCCCGTATTGCAGGCGTCAACATTCCAGATAACAAGCATACTGTTATCTCGCTGACCTACATCTATGGTGTCGGTCGCACAACTGCACAGAAGATCTGTGCAGACGCTGGTGTAAACCCAGCCGCTAAGATCAAGGATCTGAGCGACGAGCAAATCGAAACCCTGCGTGGCGAAGTTGCGAAGTTCACCACTGAAGGTGACCTGCGTCGTGACGTCAACATGAAGATCAAACGCTTGATGGACCTGGGCTGCTACCGCGGTCTGCGCCATCGTAAAGGTCTGCCGGTTCGCGGTCAGCGCACCAAGACCAACGCACGCACCCGTAAGGGCCCGCGTAAGCCGATCCGCAAGTAATCGCCCAGGAATATAGACATGGCAAAACCTGCTGCTCGTCCTCGTAAGAAAGTCAAAAAGACAGTGGTTGATGGCATCGCCCACATCCATGCGTCTTTCAACAACACCATCGTGACCATCACCGACCGTCAGGGCAATGCTTTGTCCTGGGCGACCTCCGGTGGTTCGGGTTTCCGTGGTTCGCGCAAATCCACCCCGTTCGCAGCTCAGATCGCTGCTGAGCGTGCTGGTCAAGCTGCGCTGGAATACGGTCTGAAGAACCTCGACGTTAACGTCAAGGGTCCAGGTCCAGGTCGTGAGTCCGCCGTTCGTGCTTTGAACAGCTGCGGCTACAAGATCGCCAGCATCACCGACGTGACGCCAATCCCGCATAACGGGTGCCGTCCGCCGAAGAAGCGTCGCGTGTAATCAGGAGACAGATAAATGGCACGTTACATTGGTCCAAAATGCAAACTGTCTCGCCGTGAAGGCACTGACCTGTTCCTGAAGAGCGGCGTTCGCGCTCTGGAATCGAAGTGCAACATCGAAGCAGCCCCAGGTATCCACGGCCAGCGCCGTGGCCGTCAGTCCGACTACGGTACCCAGCTGCGCGAGAAACAAAAAGTCCGTCGTATCTACGGTGTTCTGGAGCGTCAGTTCCGCGGTTACTACCAAGCTGCTGCCTCGAAAAAAGGCGCAACTGGTGAGAACCTGCTGCAACTGCTCGAGTGCCGTCTGGATAACGTCGTTTACCGTATGGGCTTCGGCTCGACTCGTTCCGAGTCCCGTCAGCTGGTTTCGCACAAAGCGATCAGCGTCAACGGTAAGACTGTAAACATTCCATCCTACCAAGTTCGTCCGGGTGACGTGGTCTCGGTTCGTGAGAAGTCGCTGAACCAGCTGCGCATTGTTCAAGCCCTTGAACTGTGCTCTCAGCGTGGCCGCGTTGAGTGGGTAGACGTGGATGCTGCTAAAAAGTCGGGCGTTTTCAAGAACGTTCCTGCTCGCAGCGATCTGTCCGCCGACATCAACGAAAACCTGATTGTCGAGCTCTACTCCAAGTAAGGGCTAGAAAATAGGTGCATCCATGCAGATTTCGGTAAATGAGTTCCTGACGCCCCGCCACATTGATGTGCAGGTCGTCAGTCCGACCCGCGCCAAGATTACGCTCGAGCCTCTCGAGCGTGGTTTCGGCCATACCCTGGGCAACGCGCTGCGCCGCATCCTGTTGTCCTCCATGCCTGGCTGTGCAGTAGTCGAGGCCGAGATCGACGGCGTACTCCATGAGTACTCCGCGATCGAAGGTGTACAGGAAGACGTAATTGAAATCCTGTTGAACCTGAAAGGCCTGGCTATCAAGCTGCACGGTCGTGACGAAGTTACGCTGACCTTGTCGAAAAAGGGTTCGGGGGTGGTTACCGCTGCCGATATTCAGCTGGATCACGATGTCGAGATCGTCAACCCCGATCACGTAATCGCGAACTTGGCGTCCAACGGCGCCTTGAACATGAAGCTCACTGTAGCTCGTGGTCGCGGTTACGAGCCGGCCGACTCTCGTCAGACTGACGAAGATGAAAGCCGCAGCATTGGCCGTCTTCAGCTGGACGCCTCTTTCAGCCCGGTGCGTCGTATCGCCTATGTGGTCGAAAACGCCCGTGTTGAGCAGCGTACCAACCTGGACAAGCTGGTCATTGATCTGGAAACCAACGGTACTCTGGATCCTGAAGAGGCTATCCGTCGTGCCGCGACCATCCTGCAACAGCAGCTGGCCGCGTTCGTCGACCTCAAAGGTGACAGTGAGCCGGTTGTGGTCGAGCAGGAAGACGAGATCGATCCGATCCTGCTGCGTCCGGTTGACGACCTGGAACTGACTGTACGTTCGGCCAACTGCCTGAAGGCGGAGAACATCTACTACATCGGCGACCTGATTCAGCGTACCGAAGTAGAGCTGTTGAAAACTCCTAACCTCGGCAAGAAGTCCCTGACTGAAATCAAGGACGTCCTGGCTTCCCGTGGTCTGTCCCTCGGCATGCGCCTCGACAACTGGCCGCCTGCAAGTCTTAAGAAGGACGACAAGGCGACTGCCTGATCGTCGTAATCACCGAACGTAGTGTTTGGTAAGGAATGAATCATGCGTCATCGTAAAAGTGGACGTCACCTGAGCCGTACCAGCTCTCACCGCAAGGCTATGTTCCAGAACATGGCAGTGTCGTTGATCGAGCACGAGCTGATCAAAACCACCCTGCCGAAAGCCAAGGAACTGCGCCGCGTTGCCGAGCCGCTGATCACCCTGGCCAAGGAAGATAGCGTCGCCAACCGTCGTCTGGCTTTCGATCGTACCCGTTCGAAATCCGCTGTTGGCAAGCTGTTCAACGATCTGGGCAAGCGCTATGCCACCCGTCAAGGCGGCTACCTGCGTATCCTGAAGTGCGGTTTCCGCGCTGGCGACAACGCGCCTATGGCGTACGTCGAGCTGGTTGATCGTCCAGTCGGTGGTGCTGTAGAAGCTGCCGAGTAAGACGTTCTGTCTGCTACAAAGAACCGGGCCTAGTGCCCGGTTTTTTGTGTCTGTCTCTATTGTTAATTTCTATCGATCTAACTGGATCAATGAATTAGTTCTTGCAACATATCTCCCCGATACTGCTTAGCAAGCCGATTAGCCGGCCATTGAAGATCGATAAGGAGAGCCCATGAGCAAGATTCTCACCACCGCCAGCGGTGCACCCGTAGCTGATAACCAGAATTCTCGTTCGGCAGGCCCGCGTGGCCCGCTGTTGCTCGACGACTTCCATCTGATCGAGAAACTCGCCCACTTCAACCGCGAGAACATTCCTGAGCGCCGCGTGCACGCCAAGGGCTCGGGCGCTTACGGTACCTTCACGGTCACCCGCGATATCACTCAATACACCAGTGCCAAGTTGTTCGACACAGTCGGTAAGAAGACTGAGACATTCCTGCGTTTCTCCACCGTGGGTGGCGAGCGCGGCTCAGCGGATACCGAGCGCGATCCGCGTGGCTTTGCCCTGAAGTTCTACACCGAGGAAGGCAACTGGGACATCGTCGGCAATAACACCCCGGTGTTCTTCATTCGCGATCCACTCAAGTTCCCCGATTTTATCCACACGCAGAAACGCCATCCGCAGAGCAACCTGAAGAACGCGCAGATGATGTGGGATTTCTGGTCGCACTCACCGGAGGCGCTGCACCAGGTCACCATCCTCTTCTCCGACCGTGGCATACCTGACGGTTACCGCCACATGCATGGCTTCGGCAGCCACACTTACAGCCTGATCAACGCGAAGGGCGAGCGCACCTGGGTCAAATGGCACTACAAGACCCAACAGGGCATCAAGAATCTCTCGCCGGCTGAGGCAGCGCGTCTGGCAGGCACTGATCCAGATTACGCCCAGCGCGATCTGTTCGAGGCGATCGAGCGCGGCGACTATCCGCGTTGGACTGTATGCATCCAGGTGATGAGCGAGCAAGAAGCGGCCAACCGTCAGGAGAACCCCTTCGACGTGACCAAGACCTGGTCGCAGAAGGACTATCCATTGATCGAAGTTGGCGTGCTGGAGCTCAACCGCAATCCGCTCAACTACTTCGCTGAGGTGGAGCAGGCGACCTTCGGGCCAAGCAACATGGTTCCAGGTGTAGGGCTGTCGCCGGATCGCATGCTGCAAGGCCGAGTGTTCGCATATGCCGACGCTCACCGCTACCGTGTCGGCACTAACCACCAGCACTTGCCGGTGAACGCCCCGCGTAGCCCGGTCAACACCTATCAGCGTGACGGCGCCATGGCCTACGGCGCTTACGGCAGTGCGCCGAACTACGAGCCCAACAGCTACGGCGACGCACCTAAGCAATCGCCTCAGCACGCTGAGCCAGCCCTGTCACTCAACGGCGCGGCCGATCGTTACGATCACCGCGAGGACGGCGATTACTACAGCCATGCAGGCGCGCTGTTCCGTTTGATGAACGCTGAGCAGAAGGCACTGTTGATCAGCAATATTGCCGGAACCATGGCGGGGGTCAGCGAAGATGTCGTGCAGCGTCAGCTACAGCATTTCTTCAAGGCCGATCCAGCATATGCAGAAGGCATCGCCAAGGCATTGGGCGTGAATCTCGCCTGAGTCGTAATGATAAGTAGAACCGCCCTCATTTGGGCGGTTTTTCAATGAATATCACTACTGTTTGCCGGTTTTTTTACATGTTATTGCGCGTTTTTCAGTGACCTCTCGACCTTCCTGGTTCACACTATGTCGTATTGATGTTTCACAGGGAGAAGCAGGGCGATGCAAGGTCACCCGGACGTAATCGATTACCTCAACACGTTGCTGACGGGCGAACTGGCGGCGCGTGACCAATATTTCATTCACTCGCGGATGTACGAAGATTGGGGCTTGAGCAAGCTCTATGAGCGTATCAACCACGAGATGGAAGAAGAGGCGCAGCACGCTGATGCCCTGATGCGTCGGATCCTCATGCTTGAAGGCACGCCACGCATGCGTCCAGACGATCTCGATGTAGGCGCTAACGTGCCGGAGATGATCGCCGCCGACCTGCGCCTGGAGTACAAGGTACGTGCCGCCCTGTGCAAAGGCATCGAGCTGTGCGAGCTGCACAAGGACTATATCAGCCGCGATATCCTGCGCGCGCAGCTGGCCGATACCGAAGAAGATCACACCTACTGGCTGGAGAAACAGCAGGGGCTGATCAAGTCCATCGGTCTGCAGAACTACCTGCAATCGCAGATGTGAGTGTGTTCAGCTAATAAAAAACCCTGTCACTCGCGTGGCAGGGTTTTTTATTGCCCGTCTTTAGGCCCGATCCCGCTCCAACAGCGGCTTGAGGTAATGCCCGGTATACGACTGCTTCATCTTCGACAGTTCTTCCGGTGTACCCGAGGCAATGATCTGCCCCCCCTTGGAGCCACCCTCAGGCCCCAAGTCCACCAGCCAGTCAGCCGTCTTGATCACGTCCAGGTTGTGCTCGATCACCACCACGGTGTTGCCGTGGTCACGCAGGCGGTGCAGGACGTCCAGCAACTGCTGGATATCGGCAAAGTGCAGGCCGGTGGTCGGCTCATCAAGGATGTACAAGGTCTTGCCGGTATCGCGCTTGGACAGCTCGCGTGACAGCTTGACCCGCTGTGCTTCGCCACCCGAAAGGGTCGTTGCCGACTGCCCCAGCTTGATGTAGGAAAGCCCCACATCGACCAGCGTTTGCAGCTTGCGCGCCAGTGCTGGCACCGCGTCGAAGAACGCGCGGGCATCCTCGATGGTCATTTCCAGCACCTCGTGGATGTTCTTGCCCTTGTACTTGATCTCAAGGGTCTCGCGGTTGTAGCGCTTGCTCTTGCACACATCGCACGGCACATAGATGTCCGGCAAAAAGTGCATCTCGACCTTGATCAGGCCATCGCCCTGGCACGCCTCGCAGCGGCCACCCTTGACGTTGAAGGAGAAACGCCCTGGGCCATAGCCCCGCGCACGCGACTCCGGCACGCCAGCGAACAGCTCGCGCACCGGGGTGAAGATACCGGTGTAGGTTGCAGGGTTCGAGCGTGGGGTGCGGCCAATCGGGCTCTGGTCGATATCGACCACCTTGTCCAGGTGCTGCAGGCCGTCCATGCTGCTGTGCGCCGCTGCTTCATGGCTGGTAGCACCGTTGAGCGCGCTAGCCGCGAGCGGGAACAGGGTATTGTTGATCAGCGTCGACTTGCCCGAGCCGGAAACACCGGTCACGCAGGTCAGCAGGCCAATGGGAATCTCCAAGTCGACGTTTTGCAGGTTGTTGCCACGCGCGCCCTTGAGCTTGAGCGAGAGCTTTTTGTTGCGCGGTGTGCGCTTGGCTGGGACTGCAATCTTCTTGCGGCCAGACAGATACTTGCCGGTCAGCGAGTCAGGATGGTCCATGACCTCTTGAGGCGTACCCTCGGCAACGATCTGCCCGCCATGCACGCCGGCACCCGGGCCGATGTCGACCACATAGTCGGCCAGGCGAATGGCGTCCTCGTCGTGCTCGACCACAATCACTGTGTTGCCCAGATCGCGCAGGTGATTAAGGGTGCCCAGTAGACGGTCGTTGTCGCGCTGGTGCAGGCCGATCGACGGCTCGTCGAGGATATACATCACCCCCACCAGGCCGGCGCCGATCTGGCTGGCCAGGCGGATGCGCTGGGCCTCACCGCCAGACAGGGTTTCGGCGCTGCGGTCCAGGGTCAGGTAATCCAGGCCGACGTTGACCAGGAACTGCAGGCGCTCGCAGATTTCCTTGAGGATCTTCGCCGCGATCTCCCCGCGTCGACCGGTCAGGGTCAGGTCGCTGAAATACTCACTGGCGTCCCCGATCGGCAGGTTGGTAACCGCCGGCAGGGTTTTCTCGCCCACCCACACGTGCCGCGCTTCACGGCGCAGACGAGTGCCGCGGCAGTCAGGGCAAGGCTGGGTACCGAGAAACTTCGCCAGCTCCTCGCGCACAGTCGCCGACTCGGTCTCGCGGTAGCGCCGCTCAAGGTTCGGCACGATGCCTTCAAACGGGTGCGAACGCTTGACGATATCACCACGGTCGTTGAGGTACTTGAAGTCGACGTTCTGCTTGCCGCTGCCGTGCAGGATGACTTTCTGGTCGTCGGCGGACAGCTCGGCAAACGGTACTTCCAGGCTGAAGCCGTACTGCGCGGCCAGTGAGCCGAGCATCTGGAAGTAGTACACGTTACGCCGGTCCCAGCCGCGGATGGCGCCCTCGGCCAGGGTCAACTCGGTGTTGACCAGGCGCTTGGTGTCGAAGTACTGCTTGACCCCCAGGCCATCGCACGTCGGGCAGGCGCCGGCCGGGTTGTTGAAGGAGAACAGCTTGGGTTCCAGCTCACTGATGGCATGACCACAGATCGGGCAGGCGAAGCGTGCGGAGAAGATCATCTCTTCACCCGGCTCGTCGTCCATCGGCGCCACAAGGGCGATACCGTCGGCCAGCTTCAGTGCCGTCTCGAACGATTCGGCCAGGCGCTGCTGCAGGTCGCTGCGCACCTTGAAGCGGTCTACCACTACATCGATGCTGTGCTTTTTTTGCTTGTCGAGCTTGGGCAGCTCATCGAGCTCATACAGCTTGCCGTTGACCCGGGCACGGACGAAACCCTGCGCACGCAGCTCGTCGAACACCGCCAAGTGCTCACCCTTGCGCTCGCGAATCACCGGCGCCAGCAGCATCAGCTTGCTGCCCTCTGGTTGATCGAGCACCAGGTCGACCATCTGGCTGACCGTTTGCGCCTCCAGCGGAATATCGTGATCCGGGCAGCGCGGCGTACCCACGCGGGCGTACAGCAAGCGCAGGTAGTCGTAGATTTCGGTGATGGTGCCCACCGTCGAACGCGGGTTGTGCGAGGTCGATTTCTGCTCGATGGAGATGGCCGGGGAGAGGCCCTCGATGGTGTCGACGTCAGGCTTTTCCATCATCGACAGGAATTGCCGGGCGTAAGCCGACAGCGATTCCACGTAGCGGCGCTGGCCCTCGGCGTAGAGTGTGTCGAACGCCAGGGACGACTTGCCGGAACCGGACAGGCCGGTGATCACGATCAGCTTGTCCCGAGGTAGGGTCAGGTCGATGTTCTTCAGGTTGTGGGTACGTGCCCCACGAATCAGGATCTTGTCCACTACGGCCTCGCTCGGCGGGCATAAACAAGGAAGTATACGGCGCGCTGCCATTACGCGGCAAAGCGTCGCGTATATGCCGTCAAGGCGTCGGACTGATAGAATCGCCGCCGGTTCACACGAGGTTAATCCATGCACGACACCCACAACGAGCGCATGAGTGGTAGCGAGACCCGCGCCGCCAGCGGCCTGGCCCTGGTGTTTGCCTTTCGTATGCTGGGCATGTTCATGGTCCTGCCGGTGCTTGCCACCTACGGCATGGACCTGGCCGGTGCCACGCCTGCGCTGATCGGCCTGGCCATTGGTGCCTATGGCCTGACCCAGGCGCTGCTGCAAATTCCGTTCGGGGTGATTTCCGACCGCATCGGGCGTCTTCCGGTGATCTACCTGGGGCTGGTGATCTTCGCCCTGGGCAGCGTGCTGGCCGCGCAGGCCGACTCGATCTGGGGCGTGATCGCCGGGCGGGTTCTACAAGGCGCCGGAGCGATTTCCGCGGCGGTCATGGCGCTGCTGTCCGATCTGACCCGTGAACAGCACCGGACCAAGGCCATGGCCATGATCGGCATGAGCATCGGCTTGTCGTTCGCGGTGGCCATGGTGGTCGGGCCGTTGCTGACTCGGGCATTTGGCCTGTCAGGATTGTTCCTCGCCACTGCAGGACTTGCCGTCATCGGCATCGCCCTGGTGGCCTTCGTCGTGCCTAGCGCACACAGCGCTTTGCAGCACCGCGAATCGGGCGTGGCGCGTCAGGCCCTCGGCCCGACCCTGCGCCATCCGGACCTTCTGCGCCTGGACGTGGGTATCTTCGTGCTGCATGCGATCCTCATGGCTAGCTTCGTCGCCTTGCCGCTTGCGTTCGTCGAGCGCGGCGGCTTGCCCAAGGAAGAACACTGGTGGGTGTACCTGACCGCCTTGCTGGTTTCATTTTTTGCAATGGTGCCGTTCATCATCTACGGCGAAAAAAAGCGCAAGATGAAACGCGTGTTGCTTGGCGCGGTCAGTGTCCTGCTGGTGATCGAGGTGTTCTTCTGGCAGTGGGCTGACAGTTTGCGCGGACTGGTGATCGGCACCGTGATATTCTTTACTGCCTTCAACCTGCTGGAGGCATCGTTGCCTTCGCTGGTCAGCAAGGTGTCGCCCGCCGGCGGCAAGGGAACGGCAATGGGGGTTTACTCCACCAGCCAGTTCCTCGGTGCCGCCTTGGGAGGAATCATCGGTGGCTGGTTGTTCCAGCACGGTGGCCTGGGCATGGTGTTCTTGGGCTGTGCAGTGCTGTGTGCCGTATGGCTGGTCGTTGCGTTCAGTATGAACGAGCCGCCTTATGTGACCAGCCTGCGTATGCCGCTGACGCCTGAGGCAGTCCGGGAAGCCGGGCTGACCGAGCGCCTGATGGCAGTGCCGGGTGTGACCGACGCCGTGGTGGTGGCAGAAGAAGCCGCCATCTATATCAAACTGGATACGAAAATTTTGGACCGTACGACCCTCGAGCGCCTGGTGAACCCAGCCTCTTCGGCGTGCGAAGCCTAGGAGAACGTTATGGCCCGTGGGGTTAACAAAGTCATTCTGGTCGGCACCTGCGGCCAGGATCCCGAAGTCCGCTACCTGCCCAACGGTAACGCCGTGACCAACCTGAGCCTGGCTACCAGCGAGCAGTGGACCGACAAGCAGTCCGGTCAGAAGGTCGAGCGTACCGAATGGCACCGTGTGTCGATGTTCGGCAAGGTCGCCGAGATCGCCGGCGAATACCTGCGCAAGGGTTCCCAGGTCTACATCGAGGGCAAGCTGCAGACCCGCGAGTGGGAAAAAGACGGCATCAAGCGCTACACCACTGAAATCATCGTCGACATGCAGGGCACCATGCAACTGCTCGGCGGCCGCCCGCAGAACCAGCAGCAGGGCGGTGGTGACCAGTACAACCAAGGTGGTGGTAACAACTACAACCAAGGTGGCCAGCAGCAACAGTACAACCAGCAGGCGCCGCGTCAGCAGGCTCCTCGCCCACAGCAGGCCCCGCAGCGCCCAGCGCCCCAGCAGCCCGCTCCGCAGCCGGCGGCTGACTTCGACAGCTTTGATGACGATATTCCGTTCTGAGAATCGTTGCCGTCACCGAACCCCCGCAATGCGGGGGTTTTTTGTGGGCGGCGTTCTTGGCTCGAAGAGCCCCTGACGAAATTCATGAGGGAAATGCCAGTGTTCGATGAGTTGAGCTATGGACGGTGCAATATTTCAAGAGGGAATTACATAGGTTGAGGAAGTAGTGTTGCGTGGTGTAGGACTTCAGGTGGGAGTATTGTCTGAAAGTTCCTACAGTGTTCTTTTGGTACTTGCTCTTATTTCAACGGCACTAACTAATCCGTTAATTACCTTTTTGGGTGGGCGCTCGCGCAAGAGTAAGGCTGGCTATAGGGCCTCCCCCCATGCAGATGTTTGATTTTTGACATAATCCCTATTACTGTCTAGGGCGATACAGGGACCAGTCATAATAAGGAACATTACTGTGGACGTATTGATGGGGTTGCTGGCGGCGGTGTTCTGGGGGGCGACGGACTTCCTGGTCGGCGTCAACGCACGAGCGGTTGGCGTTAAGCGGGCGGTTTTTTTCGGGCAATTGCTGGGGGTTTTGTTAATGACAATAATTATTGTCATTTCAGCCAGCCAGTGGGAAAAGTTCATATCTGCGCCCTGGGTCGCGGTTGGGCTAGGGATAATAGCTTCCCTGTGTACCGTGGTTGGGGCATTGGCGCTTTCGAAGGCTTTTGCTGTCGGAAAAACTGCAGTTGTGGCGCCCTTGGTCACCTCGTATGGCGTATTTACCACGCTGTTGGCGTGGCTGGGCGGTGATGTCCTGTCAGCGTGGCAGGTAAGTGGCATTCTCGTTTGCTTCTTTGGCGTTCTACTGGCCAGCCGCAGTGATCATGGAGGTGACTTCGATCGCAAGGCCACCAACACGGTATCTGTAGGGTTTGCGTTGCTGGCGGCCATGCTGTACGGCATCAGCTTCTGGATCCAGGGCAAGTTCGCCTTGCCGGCGCTGGGGCCGGTAAACATGTTGGCGCTGGGTTATGCTGTGGGGGTCATGTTCCTCATTCCTGAGGCCTTCAGGTTGCTGCGGGACCACGCGACGATCAGCTTGAAGACCTTTGGCTCCCTATGCAGCGCCAGTCTTTTCAACCTGGGCGGATTCTCCGCTTTTTCCTGGGGCGCGCTCAATGGTTCGGTGTCCGTCGTTACCGTCATCAGCACCCTGTCGGGCGGCATTGCCGCGATCCTGGGGTACTTCTTTTATCGCGAGCGGCTGTCGGTCATTCAGATTGGTGGGGTCAGTCTGGTGTTGTTAGGGGCTGTGCTTCTGCATCTTTACGGGTGACGTTTTCTCGGTAATACAAACGTACAAGTATCCAAGCTTGAAAGTGCATTAGCGATTCGATTGCTGGAGCGCAGTACTCGGCAGTTGAAAGTCAAAGCCGAGGGGGCTCAGGCCTATTCGCACTGCAAAGAGTTGCTTGAGTCTTCGGTCAATGTATTCAGGTTCAAAGAGCGCCTTCTCCAAAACCCGCAAGCACTTATTCGCATCGCGGTGCCCTGTTATTTGTATGGAGCGTAGCATCAACTAACTCCCGAGTTTTTCGAGTGCTACCGGGATGTCAATGTGCAACTCACTTCGAATGAGGGAGGTTTGGACTTCATCGCGGAGCATCGATATCGGTATCAGAATTACCGATGCCCCGCCCTTGGGGCTGGTAGCGCGTAAGTTGTTCTTTGTGGACTTTGTGGACTTTGTGGACTTTGTGGACTTTGTGGACTTTGTGGTCTGTGCTGCAGACAGCTACGATCCGGCACGGGGTGATCCGGAACATGGCATCGAGCCGGGTACGGCATTCAAAGACATTCCGCAGCAGTGGCGCTGTCCTGATTGCGGCCTGGGCAAGGAGGTTTTCATTCCCCAGGAGCGGTGAACGCTCGGCAGTCAAACACGGGTTACCCATTCCCTGACCTGGGGCATCGCACTTTCAGGATTCTTCGCTAGTCTTGATGATTGGCGGTCTCTGTTTGCCGCTACCGTGAAGTCTAGAGGCGCCGACTCCACAACAGGCGCCCGAACCCTGATCAGGAGTGCACGATGGATCTCAACCGTCGGCAGTTCTTCAAGGTCGCCGCCGTCGGCCTTGGAGGCTCGAGCCTCGCGGCGTTGGGCATGGCCCCGACACCGGCGTTCGCCGAGCAGGTGCGTCACTTCAAGCTGGCGCACACCAAAGAGACGCGCAATACCTGCCCCTACTGCTCGGTCGGCTGCGGCCTGATCCTGTACAGCCAGGGTGATGCAGGCAAGAACGTCAAACAGAACATCATCCACATCGAGGGCGACGCCGATCACCCGGTCAACCGCGGCACCCTGTGCCCGAAAGGCGCTGGGTTGCTGGACTTTATCCACAGCCCCAACCGCCTGAAGTATCCCGAGGTGCGCAAGCCGGGCAGTAATGAATGGACGCGGGTCAGCTGGGACGAAGCGCTCGATCGGGTGGCGGGGCTGATGAAGGCCGACCGCGACGCCAATTTCATCGAGAAGAACGCCCAGGGCCAGACCGTCAACCGCTGGCTCACCACGGGTTTTCTCGCCGCTTCCGCTGCCTCCAGCGAAGCCGGCTACCTGACCCACAAGGTCGTTCGCTCACTTGGCATGCTGGGGTTCGATAACCAAGCGCGTGTCTGACATGGCCCGACGGTGGCAAGTCTTGCCCCGACGTACGGCCGTGGCGCCATGACCAACCATTGGTCGGATATCGCCAACGCGAATCTGATCCTGGTAATGGGCGGCAACGCAGCAGAAGCCCACCCTTGTGGCTTCAAATGGGTGACCGAAGCCAAGGCGCACAACCAGGCGCGGCTGATCGTGGTCGACCCACGGTTTACCCGTACCGCCTCGGTAGCCGATTACTACGCGCCGATCCGCACCGGTAGCGATATCGCCTTCATGGGCGGGCTGATCAACTACCTGCTGAGTAACGACAAGATCCAGCACGAGTACGTGCGCAACTACACCGATGTGTCGTTCATCGTCAAAGCCAACTATGGCTTCGAAGATGGCCTGTTCAGCGGTTACGACGCCGAAAAACGGGTGTACGCCGACAAGTCCGGCTGGGGCTACGAGCTCGGCGCGGATGGCTTTGCCGTGGTCGATCCGACCCTGCAGCACCCACGTTGCGTGTACCAGCTGATGAAGCAGCACTACAGCCGCTATACCCCGGAGCTGGCCAGCATGACCTGCGGCATGCCGCAGGAGGCGATGATGAAGATCTGGGAAGAGATCGCCACCTGCTCGGTGCCGGGCAAGACCATGACCATCCTCTACGCGCTCGGCTGGACTCAGCATTCGATCGGCGCGCAGATCATCCGCAGTGCGGCCATGGTGCAGTTGCTGCTGGGCAACGTCGGCATGCCCGGTGGTGGGGTCAATGCCTTGCGCGGCCACTCCAATATCCAGGGCCTGACCGACCTGGGGCTGTTGTCCAACTCGCTGCCGGGCTACCTGACACTGGCCGGCGATGCCGAGCAGGACTACGCCGCCTTCATTGACAAACGAGCGATGAAACCGCTGCGTCCGGGGCAGTTGTCGTACTGGCAGAACTACGGCAAGTTCCACGTCAGCCTGATGAAAGCCTGGTATGGCGCCAACGCCACGCTGGAAAACAACTGGGGCTACGACTGGCTGCCCAAGCTCGACGTGGGCTCCTACGACGTGCTGCGCATGTTCGAGATGATGAGCCAGGGTAAGGTCAACGGCTACCTGTGCCAGGGCTTCAACCCGATCGCCGCGCTGCCGGACAAGAACCGCGTTACAGCCGCTTTGGCCAAGCTCAAGTGGCTGGTGATCATGGACCCGTTGGCCACCGAGACCTCGGAGTTCTGGCGCAACGCCGGGCCGTTCAACGATGTCGACACGGCCAACATCCACACTGAAGTGATCCGCCTGCCGACCACCTGCTTTGCCGAGGAAGATGGCTCGCTGGTCAACAGCAGTCGCTGGCTGCAGTGGCACTGGAAGGGCGCCGATGGCCCTGGCGAGACGCGCACGGACGTGCAGATCATGAGCGAGCTGTTCCTGCGTCTGCGTCAGCGTTACCAGAGCGAGGGCGGCGCCTATCCTGATCCACTGCTGAACATCAGTTGGCCGTACAAGATCGCCGACGAGCCTTCGCCTGAGGAGCTGGCCAAGGAGATGAACGGCTGGGCAATCACCGATCAGACCGACGCGACCGGTACCCTGGTCAAGGCAGGCCAGCAGTTGGCCGGGTTTGGCCTGCTCAAGGATGATGGCAGCACCGCTTCTGGTTGCTGGATCTTCAGCGGTAGCTGGACCGAGCAGGGCAACCAGATGGCTCGGCGCGACAACAGTGATCCGTTCGGCATGCACCAGGCGCAAGGCTGGGCCTGGGCTTGGCCGGCCAACCGGCGGATTCTCTACAACCGCGCCTCCAGCGACCCGCAAGGCAAACCGTGGGATCCAGAGAAAAAACGCCTGGTGTGGTGGAACGGTAGTGCTTGGACTGGCACCGATGTGCCGGACTTCGCAGTCGCCTCGCCTCCAGAGGCCGGGATGAACCCGTTCATCATGAACCCTGAAGGGGTGGCGCGTTTCTTTGCCATCGACAAGATGGCCGAGGGGCCATTCCCCGAGCACTACGAACCGTTCGAGACGCCAATTGGCATCAATCCGCTGCACCCGCAAAACAAGAAGGCCACCAGCAACCCGGCCGGGCGCATCTTCGATTCGGTGTGGGACACCCTGGGTACTCATCAGGAGTTCCCGTATGCGGCGACCACCTACCGGCTGACCGAGCACTTCCACTTCTGGAGCAAGCACTGCCGGCTCAATGCCATTGCCCAGCCCGAGCAATTCGTCGAGATCGGCGAGGTGCTGGCCAATGAGAAGGGCATCAAGGCTGGCGATCGGGTGCGGGTGTCGAGCAAGCGTGGGCATATCGAGGCGGTGGCGGTGGTGACCAAGCGGATTCGTCCGCTCAAGGTCAACAACCAGACCGTGCACCAGATCGGCATCCCGTTGCACTGGGGCTTCACCGGCATCACCCGCCACGGCTACCTGACCAACACCCTGGTGCCGTTCCTCGGTGATGGCAACACCCAGACGCCGGAGTCCAAGTCGTTCCTCGTCAACGTGGAGAAAGTCTGATGGCCAGCCAAGACATCATCGCCCGCTCGGCCACCACCACCGCGCCGTCTTCGATTCGCCAGCTGGAAGAAGTCGCCAAGCTGATCGACACCACCAAGTGCATCGGCTGCAAGGCTTGCCAGGTGGCGTGTTCGGAGTGGAACGAACTGCGTGACGAGGTCGGCCACAACCACGGCACCTACGACAACCCACAAGACCTGAGCGCTGAAACCTGGACCCTGATGCGCTTCACCGAGCACGAGCGTGACGACGGCAACCTGGAGTGGCTGATCCGCAAGGATGGCTGCATGCACTGCGCCGATCCCGGCTGCCTGAAGGCCTGCCCCAGCCCGGGGGCGATCATCAAGCACGCCAATGGCATCGTCGACTTCAACCAGGACCACTGCATCGGCTGCGGCTATTGCATCACCGGCTGCCCGTTCAACATCCCGCGCATTTCGCAGAAAGACCACAAGGCCTATAAGTGCACCTTGTGCTCGGACCGCGTCAGCGTGGGCCTGGAGCCGGCCTGCGTGAAAACCTGTCCGACCGGAGCGATCGTGTTTGGCAGCAAGGATGAGATGAAGGTGCATGCCGCCGAGCGCATCGTCGACCTCAAGTCACGTGGCTTCGACAATGCTGGGTTGTACGACCCCGATGGCGTCGGTGGCACCCATGTGATGTACGTGCTGCACCACGCCGACACGCCACGGTTGTATGCCGGCTTGCCGGATCAGCCAGTGATCAGCCCGCTGGTCGGGCTGTGGAAGGGCATCAGCAAGCCGATGGCGCTGCTGGCCATGGGCGCGGCAGTGCTGGCGGGCTTCTTCCACTACGTGCGGGTCGGCCCGCAGCGGGTCGAGGAGGATGAACATCCTGCGCCTGTGGATAACAGCGTCCACCAGGTAGACCCGGCGGTACACGTGTATGACCCGACCAAGCCCGGCGGAACAGGGGAGCAGCGGCCATGAACCAGCGTGAGCACAAACCAATCCTGCGCTACAACGCCAACGAACGGACCAACCACTGGATCGTCGCGATCCTGTTCTTCATGGCTGGGCTGTCGGGGCTGGCGCTGTTTCATCCGGCGCTGTTCTGGCTCAGTCATCTGTTCGGTGGCGGGCCGTGGACACGCATCCTGCACCCGTTCCTGGGCGTGGCGATGTTCGTGTTCTTCCTCGGCCTGGTGGTGCGCTTCTGGCGCGCTAACTTCATCACCGCCAATGACCGCCTGTGGCTGCGGCGTATCGACCGGGTGATGCTCAACAAAGAAGAAGGGGTGCCACCGATTGGCAAATACAACGCCGGGCAGAAGCTGCTGTTCTGGACCTTGCTGCTGTGCATGCTGGTATTGCTGCTCAGTGGCGTGGTGATCTGGCGTGCGTACTTCAGCCATTTCTTCGACATTGGTGCGATTCGCCTGGCGAGCCTGGCCCATGCCTTTGCCGGTTTTGTGCTGATACTCAGCATCATCGTGCACATCTACGCCGGCATCTGGATCAAGGGCTCGGTCGGCGCCATGCTGCATGGCTGGGTCAGCCGCGCCTGGGCACGCAAGCATCATGAACTGTGGTACCGGGAGGTGACCGGCGACAAGCCGCCACCAGTGCCCGGCAGAAAAGAAGGGTGAGCGCTTGAGCACGATACTTGAACCTGGGCAGATCGAGGCGGCAGCGACCACCCCGCCGTTCATCCATCTGCCCTCTGCCGATGTCTTCAGCGTACGCGCGGCGCGCCTGGAGCAGTTGGCTGAAGGGCATGCATTGGGCGCTTACCTGCGCTTGATCGCTCGGCTGTGTCGGATTCAGCAACAGCTGCTGCTGGCTCCGCCAAGCGGCCTGCCGCTGGCCGAGGAGCGCCAGCGCCTGTGCATAAGTCATGGCCTGGCGCCGCTGGCGGCGGACAGCCTGGTGCGCGAAGGGCCTTGGCTAGTGTGGCTGCCGGCCTTGCTTGAGCGCTTCGACGAGCAGGGCAGTGGCCCGCTGGCAGATGCGTTGAAGGCGCTACGCTTGAGCGATCAGCCCCAGCTCAAAAGCTGGGGCATTGCCTTGTTGGGTGGTCAGTACGACCTGGTGCCGGCAGCGCTGGTGCCGTTCATAGGCGCGGCGCTGCAGGCGGCATGGACGTATTGGTTGCTGAACCTGCCTAGCCACGAACTCAAGCCCGCAGACAGCCTCGGCCAATGCCCGGCCTGTGGCTCGCTCGCGATGGCGGGAGTTGTGCGCAACCGCGGCCGGCATAACGGCCTGCGCTATCTGGCCTGCTCGCTGTGTGCTTGCGAGTGGCATGTGGTGCGGGTCAAGTGTGTGTACTGCGACTCAAGCAAGGATTTGCGCTACAGCAGCCTGGAAGATGACCGCCATGCCCCCGGCAAGGCGCCGCTGCGGGCGGAGTGCTGTCCGGGCTGTAATGTCTATTTGAAACAGTGCTACTTGGAAAATGACGCTGTTGCTGAGCCCTTGGCCGATGATCTGGCCAGCCTGGCGCTGGACATGCGTCTGGATCAGGAAGGCTTCCAGCGGCTGGCGCCGAACCTGCTGCTGGCGCCGGGTTGAGGGTGAGTGTCTACACTGCAGGATCGGGTCGCCCCATTCGCGGGCAAGCCCGCTCCCACAGGGATCTGTACTGACTTTGAATACATCAGGGTGCCCCAGGGCTTCTGCTGATTTTGAATACAGCACAGGGCCTGTAGGAGCGGGCTTGCCCCGCGATAGGGCCAGAACAGACACCGCTCAAGCAAGGTCCCCGCATGCCTGCCAGTTTCGCCGCAAACACCCTGCGCTTACCCTCCGTTGATACGCTGTTGCGCCATCCAGCCTGTCACCCGCTGCTCGACCGCCACGGCCGCGACGCTACCCTGGCCACCTTGCGCCAACTGCTCGACGACCTGCGCGAGCCCGCCCAGCTAAGCCAACTCAGCCCCGCCGAGCTGTCCGCTGAAGTGCTCCTCGGCCGCGCAGGCGAGCGTCTGACCATCCAGCAACAAAGCCGGGTTCGCCGCGTGTTCAACCTCACCGGCACGGTCCTGCACACCAACCTCGGCCGCGCGCTGCTACCCGAGGAGGCCATCGAGGCCATGCAAGCCGCCGCCCGCTACCCGCTCAACCTCGAATTCGACCTGGCCAGCGGCAAGCGCGGCGACCGCGACGACTTGATCGAAGGCTTGATCCGCGAGCTCACCGGCGCCGAAGCGGTCACCGTGGTCAACAACAATGCCGCCGCCGTGCTGCTGGCGCTCAACAGCCTCGGCGCGCGCAAAGAAGGGATCATTTCCCGTGGCGAGTTGATCGAAATTGGCGGCGCCTTCCGCATCCCCGACATCATGGCCCGCGCCAACGTGCGCCTGCACGAAGTCGGTACCACCAACCGCACCCACGCCCGCGACTACGAGGCGGCGATCAACCCACGCACCGGCCTGTTGATGCGCGTGCATTGCAGCAACTACAGCATCCAGGGCTTCACCACTCAGGTGCCCACCGCACAGCTGGCGCAGATTGCCCAGCAACACGGCCTGCCGCTGCTCGAAGACCTGGGCAGCGGCAGCGTGCTCGACCTGACCCGCTGGGGCCTGCCCGCCGAGCCGACCGTGCGCCAGGCCCTGGCCGATGGCGCCGATATCGTCACCTTCAGTGGCGACAAGCTGCTCGGCGGCCCGCAGGCCGGCATCATCGTCGGCCGCCAGGCGTTGATCGCCAAGATCAAGAAGAACCCGCTCAAGCGCGCCCTGCGTGTCGACAAGATCACCCTGGCAGCGCTGGAAGCGGTGCTGGCGCTGTACCGCAACCCTGATCGCCTGGCCGAACGCCTGCCCAGCCTGCGCCTGCTGACCCGTCCGCAGGCTGAAATCCATGCCCAAGCCGAGCGCCTGGCACCGGCACTGGCAGCTCAGTTAGGCGCGCAATGGATGGTAACTGTGCAAGCGTCCCTGGGCATGATCGGCAGTGGTAGCCAGCCTGTGGCGCGGCTGCCCAGCGCGGCGTTATGCCTGCGCCCACAAACCTCGAAGAAGCTCCGCGGACGCAGCCTGCATGCTCTTGAACGAGCCTTGCGGAGCTTGCCGGTGCCGGTGCTTGGACGCATCGACGACGACGCGCTGTGGCTCGACCTGCGCCAGCTGGACGACGAACAGCAATGGTTGGCGCAACTGCCTGCATTGCAAGGAGGGCCGCTGCAGTGATCGTCGGCACCGCCGGGCATATCGACCACGGCAAGACCGCGCTGCTTCAAGCCCTGACCGGCCAGGCGGGCGATCAGCGCCAGGAAGAGCGCGCCCGGGGCATGACCATCGACCTGGGCTACCGCTATGCGGCGTTGGCCGACGGTGCGCCACTGACCGGCTTCATCGATGTGCCGGGACATGAGCGATTTATCCACAACATGCTTGCCGGCGCCCAGGGCATCGACCTGGTGTTGCTGGTGGTCGCTGCCGACGATGGGGTCATGCCACAGACCCGCGAGCACCTGGCGATCATCGAACTGCTCGGCATTCCCCTGGCGCTGGTGGCAATTACCAAGTGCGACCGAGTCGAGCCACAGCGGGTGCATGAGGTACAGGCACAGGTGGCAGCGCTGCTGGCGCCGGGGCCTTATGCCCAAGCGCAGCAATTTCTCGTCTCCAGCATCAGCGGCGCAGGCATTGCTGAATTGCGCCAGGCCCTGCAAGCGGCGCAGGTAAGGGTCAGCCAACGCAGTATCCAGGGCGGTTTTCGCCTGGCGGTGGACCGGGCGTTCTCCATTGCCGGGGCCGGGATCGTGGTGACCGGCACGGCGCTGGCCGGGCGGGTCAGCGCGGGCGATACCCTGTTGCTCGGCAAGTCGGCCAAAGCGGTGCGAGTGCGTGGCCTGCATGCGCAGAATCAGCCCGCGTTGGTTGCCGAGGCTGGCCAGCGGGTGGCGTTGAACATCGCCGGCGAGCGTCTGGCCCTGGAGCAGATCCATCGCGGCGACTGGCTGGTGGCCGACTGGCTGCATGCACCGAGCGTACGGGTGGATATCGAACTTTTCCTGCTGCCGGGTGAGACGCGGCCGTTCGAGCATTTCAGCCCGGTGCATGTGCACCTCGGCACCCAGGACGTCACTGCGCGGGTGGCCTTGCTGGAGGGCGAGCAGCTACGGCCTGGGCAGCGCATGTTCGCCCAGTTACAGCTCAATGCGCCGTTGCAGGCGGTGCAGGGTGATCGTCTGGTACTGCGCGACCAGCGTGCGCAGCGGACTCTTGGCGGGGGCCGCGTGCTCGATCCTTTCGCGCCGAGCCGGCAGCGGCGCAGTGAGCTGCGCCTGCGTCAGCTGGCCGTATTGCGCGATGCCGAGGACGTGGAGCAAGCCTTGCCGGCACTGCTCGATGCAGCGCCCGCAGGCCTCGATCCGCAGCGGCTGGAACGCCAGTTCAATCGTCGACGTGACAGCTGGTGCTTGCCTGAGGCGGTGCAGGTGATCGCTACCCGGCAAGGGCCACTGCTGTTCGCCAAGGCCCAGTGGCAAGCATTGAAACAGCACGTGCGGGAGCAGTTGGCGCGGTTTCATGAGCAAGAGCCCGACCAATTGGGCCCCGACCGGGATCGCCTGCGCCGTTTCGTCGCCTTGCCGTTGGAGCGAGCGGCCTTCGTCAGTCTGCTCGAAGAGTTGTTGAGCGAGGGTGCCATCGCCAGCAGTGGGCCGTGGCTGCACTTGCCGGATCACCAAGTGCAACTGAGCGCGGCGGATGCGGCGTTGTGGGCGCAGCTGGAGCCGCTGTTGCTCAACGGTGAGTTCGATCCGCCCTGGGTCAGGACGCTCGCGCAAGCCGAGCAGCGCGAAGAGGCCGAGGTGCGCTTGCTATTGCGCAAGCTGGCGAGGTTGGGCCTGGTACATCAGGTGGTGCGCGATCTGTTCTATCCTCAGGCGACGCTGCGGCGCATGGCCGACCTGCTGTTGCAGCATTCGGCGGGGAATCCTATTGTGCAGGTGGCAGCGTTTCGCGACAGGTTGGGTATTGGTCGCAAGCGCAGTGTGCAGATACTGGAATATTTCGATCGGATTGGCCTGACCCGCCGGGTTGGCGATCAGCGTCAGATTCGTCTCGATAGCGGCTTGGCCCAGCAGCAGAACGGGCACTGAGTTCAAGGAAGGCAATCGCGCCCGGTGGCGCGGCCGGGCTTCAAACCCGGTTGGGGACGGCAGCCGTTCCCGGGCAGGTTCGACTCCCGCTGCCTTCCGCCATTTCAATTGTCCGCAGAGATTGGTGCGGGCTTGCCTGGGCCCACAGTGGCGTTGGCAAAGGCGCTATCGCGGGGCAAGCCCGCTCCCACGATAGGTTAGTATTACTTCACGGGCTTAAGCCAGCTCCCACGATGGTTCATACCGCTTCAGGTGCTCAAGCCCGCCGCCGCGATAGGTGCACGCGACTTCAGGTGCTCAAGCCCGCTCGCCGCACAGGTCCAGGGCAAACCAATGCTCCGCCGCCTGCACATCCAAGCCGGCCCCGAGCAGCCCGAACAACTTGCCCAGCGCTGCCTCTCGGGTCATGCCGCCACCGCTGACCAAGCCGGTATCACGCAGCCGGCTACCAGCCGCATAGGTATCGAACACCACCGAGCCGATCGGACACTGGCTGATTGCAACGATCATCACCCCGCCCTGACGTGCGTCATGCAGCGCATCGAGCAATGCCTGATCATCCGAAGGCCCAGTGCCGCTGCCATAGCACTCCAACACCAGCCCCTGCACGCCGCTGTCGAGCAGCCCACGCAGATGCTCGGCCTGCAACCCCGGAAACACCGGCAGCACGGCCAGCTTCACCGGCTGGCGCGGCTGGCGATAATCCAGCACCGCCGGAGTCGCCTCGGCCCGCTCGCCATCACGATGACGGGGCAGGGCGGCAAACGCATCGAACGCCTCGCTGCGCAGCTTGGAGGCGCGGCAGCCATGGAGCAGCTGACCGTGGAAGTACAGCTGCACACCCTCTTCCAGACCGCTTTCAAACAGGCGCAGCGCGCCGATCAGGTTGTCCCAGGCATCGCTGTCGGGGGCGCCTGCGGGCAACATCGAGCCGGTCAGTAGCACCGGCGTGGGCAGGCCAAGCAACAAAAACGACAGCGCCGCCGCGCTATAGGCCAGGGTGTCGGTGCCATGCAGCACCAGCACGCCGTCATGGCCATTGCGCTCCACCGCTTCGACGATGGCGTCGCGCATCGCCAGCCAGTTGGCTTGCTGCATGTTGGCGCTGTCGAGCAGCGGGTTCATTTCACGCAGGGTCCACTGCAACTGCGGCGCATCGCTGCGCTGGGCCAGGTGCTCACGCATCCGCGCCTCGAAACCACCAGCCGGGGCCAGGCCCTCGGCGGTCTCGAGCATGCCGATGGTGCCACCGGTGTAGAGGACCAGAAGATTCTTGACTGCACGCATGGGAGCATTCCGTAGCGGTGAGCTGGGCAGGGGCAGCCGCCCGCGAACGGGGCGGCTGGCAGGGGAGGATATCAGTGCTGAGTCTGCGCTTGGCCGACTGCGTTGTCAGCGGTTGTTTCAGCCTGGGCGGGTACAGGCCAGGCGGCGCGATCCAGGTCCAGATCGGGGAACTTGCTGGAGTCGAACACCGGCTGCTTGATCCCGGCCTTGCGCTGGGCGTCGTAGTCGCGCATCACTCGCAGGCCGATCTTGAACAGCAGGGCCAGGGCGATCAGGTTGACGAAGGCCAGGCAGGTCATGGTGATATCGGCGAAGGCGAATACGGTCGACAAGTCCTGCATCGAACCCCACACCACCAACGCCAGAACCAGGCCACGGAAGCCCAGAAGCACAAAGCGATTGCGGCTGAGGAACTGCAGGCTGTTCTCACCCAGGTAGTAGTTGTAGAGGATGCAGGTGAAGACGAACAGCGACAGCGCGACGCTGACGAACAGGCGGCCCCAGTCACCGACCACGGCGGCCAGCGAGTTCTGGGTCAGGACGATGCCGTCACCTTCGAAACCCGGGGTGTAGAAGCCCGACAGCAGGATCAGCAGTGCGGTGCAGGTGCAGATCACGAAGGTGTCGAGGAACACGCTGAAGGCCTGGACCACGCCTTGCGCGCCAGGGTGCTTCACGGCAGCGACGGCCGCCACGTTAGGTGCGCTGCCCAAGCCCGCTTCGTTGGCGAATACGCCACGCTTCACGCCCATGACGATTGCGCTGCCGAGCAGGCCGGCAAACGCAGGATCAAGGCCGAACGCGCTCTTGAAGATGGTTTCCAGCATGGCCGGCACGTGTTCGATCTGAGTGCCGATCACGTACAGGGTTACGCCGATGTAGGCCAGGGTCTTGATCGGTACCAGCAAGTCCGACACCGCGGCGATGCGCTTGATGCCGCCGATGAAGGTCAGGGCCAGCAGCACGGCGAGGACGATACCGGTGTGTTTCGGATCGAAGGCAAAGGCGTTCTGCAGCGAATGGGTCACGGTGTACGACTGCAGGCCGATGAAGGCGAAGCCGTAGGTGACCAGCAGCAGGATCGAGAACACGATGGCCATGTTCTTGCGCTTCAGGCCATGCAGGATGTAGTACGCCGGGCCGCCGCGATACAGGCCATCGCCATCGGCGCGCTTGTAGACCTGGGCCAGGGTGCACTCGAAGAAGCTGCTGGACATGCCCACCAGCGCGGTCACCCACATCCAGAACACCGCACCGGGTCCGCCGAGGGTCACCGCGATGCCGACACCGGCGATGTTACCGGCGCCAACGCGACCGGCGAGGCTAAGCATCAGCGCCTGGAACGAGCTCAGTTGCCCAGCCTGGCCGCGCAGGGATTCCTTGAACACACCGAACATGTGGCCGAAGTGGCGGAATTGGACGAACCGCGAACGGATGGTGAAGTAGCTACCGAGCCCGACGATCAGGACGATGAGCAGTTTCCCGGACAGGAAATCGTTAAGTGCTTCGAGCATTGGCAAATGACCTCGATTCTTATTCTTCGCGTGGAAAGACACGGGCGGCAACGACGCACCGCTTTTCGTTGGGGCGCATGGTTGGCCATGACAAGAGTGGTTACAATTTCGCGGGTTGCTCTGACTTGATGCGACTTGATGCTAGACTTGCATCACTCGCATCAGCTGGGACTCGATTCATGAGCGATCATTTCGCTAACAACCTCAAATTGGCCTGCAGCCACTACCGCTCTATTTCGGAGGTTTGCCGGCAGCTGTCGATCAACCGCGCGCAGTTCAACAAGTACCTGAGTGGGCAGAGCCGTCCGACGGCTTACAACCTCAAGCGCATTGGCGATTTCTTCGGGGTTGAGGATTACGAGCTGAATTTGCCCCCCGAGCAGTTCGCCCGGCTGATCGGCGCGCGCATTCCGTCGGAGCACAGCGGCCAGCACGACCCGATCAGCGAGCTGTTCAAACCGCTGCATGAGCATGCCGGCAACCTGTCGCGGTACTGCGGCTATTACTTCGAATACTCCAACTGCATGTCGGTGCCGGGCTCGATCCTGGTTTCGCTGGTGCACCTGCGTGAAGAGCGCGGCAGCTTCTTGTTCGAGCGCCAGGAGCGCCAAGAGCGCAGCAGTGCCACTGACGTGCACGCCGAAGTACGCTGCCGCTACCTGGGGGCGGCGTTTCAACTACAGGACCGGGTATTTCTCATCGACTACGAGTCGCTGACCCTCAACGAGATGAGCCAGACCATCCTCATCCCCAGCTTCAAGAGCCGCATCACCCGCCTCAATGGGCTCAAGACCGGGGTTTCCAGTGGCGACCGACGTAACCCCGCCTGTACCCGGGTGGTGTGGGAGTTCCTCGGCGAGGAGATCAACCGCATCAACGCCTATCGCCAGGTCAAACTGTATCGCCCGGATGACCCACGGATCGATGACGACGTACGCGAGCGGCTTAGCGTCGGGCCGTTGAGCAATGGCTTATTCGAGATCGAGTGAGCGTGCTCAATCGCGGATGAACGCCGCCACCACTTCGGCGACTTGATCGGCCACCTGCGGCGCATCGCGCAGATGCGCGGCGATGCCATGGTCGCAGTCGGTCAGTAGTAGACACTCCACGTGTGGCGCCGGCACCGAGCGCACCAGCGCGTGGGTGACTTCTTCCGGGATCGGGCTGTAGCGCTGCACCCCAGACAACCAGCGGGTGCCTGCCGACGTGCCTGGGCCTTGGCCGAAGGCCTTGGAGTTGAGCCCATCGTACTCACCGATCACCAGCAGTACCCGGCCCTGGAACTGGCGCAGGAACCCATAGCTGTCGCAATCGAGGAAGGCGTAGGGCTGGCGGATCGCGGCGCTGAACGCCGGGCCGAAGGGCGCCTGGTGTGCGGCGTCCGGATACACCGCAGGACAGATCAGCACCAGTTTGCGCACCGCGGGTAGCTGCGCCGCCATCTTCAGGGCAATCGCCCCGCCCAGGCTGTGGCCAATCAAGGTGTCGCACTGCTCGGCGATATGCCGATGAAAGCGCAACGCCTCGGCCAGGTTGATGGCCAGCGAAGGTGCCAGGGCGCCTGGTTCGCTGGCCCGGCTATGGCCGGACAGATTGCCGGTCAGCGAGCCGATACCCTGCTGCTGCAAGCGGTACAGCAGCGGGTTGAGCCGGGTGAAGTCCGAGCGGGCACCCCCGACCACAAAAACTGACGGTGCCTGTTCGGCATCCGCGAGCAGCATTCGCGCCTGCTGGCGGTAGCTGTCGAATGCCTCTTCGATGAACCGTTCCGCACCGGGGGCAGGCTCGTCGTATTGCCAGCAAGCGCGTTGTTCAGCGGTGGCTGTGAGATCCATCCCTCTCTCCTACAGGTTTCAGCCGCGTACCAGCAGCGGATCTTCGTTGATTACCAGCGGTTTGGCGAACGCAGAATAGCCGAACAGCCGTACTAACAGACGGCGGCCGTCTTGTAGCGTGTTGCGCCCGTGCAGTGCGCGGCTGTTATTGACCAACAGAGCAGTATCGGCATGCAGCACGAAGGGAATTGGCAAGGCTTCGCTGACCAGCGTTTGAAGCGCCTCGAAAGCCTGCGCCGCCGCCTTGCTGGCGTACTTACTGAGGCTAAAGCGGCTAGCGTTGTAGCGCATGGCGAAGCCACCATCTGGGTCGAACTGCAGCAATGAGGTGGCAGCCCTGGCTTCAACGTCCTGCTGCGTCTGCCCGTGGTGGCGGGTTTTTAGCTCGAAAGATGCCGATGTCAGCGCCAGGCTGTGCACGCTGCTTAGCTGTTCGATGATGCCGCGTAGCGGAATGATGTGGGTGGGTTCATCGGCGGGGTTCCAGCGCGCGGTAATAATCAGCGCGGAGGGCGCCGGGGAACTTCCCTGGCAGGCGACTACCGAACACTGATAGGGCGCGTCGGTATGCGGGTCGAGGGATACGCCTGTGTGGGCAGCCGCGCGGGGTGCTGGGCCGGTGCCCTGATGGCGCGAAGGGACGTTGGCCTGGCCAGTGAAGTTGCCGATCAGCCTGACCTGCTTGCCGTCATTGTCGCTGTCGAAGGCAAACGCCCGATAGCGCACCATCTCCAGCAACAGTTGGTTGCGTGAAGCCAGGTACAGGCAGCGGGTGCTGCGTTCCAGGGTGGATAACTCAGGGAGCCTGGACGGCAGCGGATCGCTAAAAGGGCAGGGCATCTGCGAGTACATCAACGCTGCCAGCCTGCCTTGGGCAAAGCGCTTGAGTAAGTTGCGCTGGCTGGGATGAAGCTGGCGTTCCAGGCGCTGTGCCCATGTGCGGGCGAGCTGGGCCACGCCGGGGGTTTGCGGTCCGCCCAGATTAGCGAGGGCTTGGCAGGCTGCGACCAAGGCCTGGGCTTGCTTGGGCTCAAAGCTTAGGTAGGCGAATTCCGAATCCTGCATGTGCAAACATTCCTTGTTACTACTGTTTTTCGGTAATCCCGCCTGTCGAGCATCAGGCAGGCTGCCTAAATACCGTCAAGGGAGAGAACTAACTATTGGGCGCTGGAAATGCTTGGCGCGGTAGTCAGCTCATTCCGCTGGGTCTATAGGGCGTTTCCTACGGTGCAAAGTGGCAAGTCCAGGGGCTTGAGTCGGCAGGGGCGATTGCGCAGTTACCGCGCTCAAGTTGGACTTCCCCTGCTGGAAACCGCAAAATGCTTTCTTTCCTTTTATCGACCTGAGCGGACCTTTAGACCCTATGCGTATGCGCCTGATGCTGTTGGGTGGTGGCAATGCCCTCGGGCAAGCGCTGATTCGTCTCGGGGCCGAGGAGGACATCGGATTCCTGGCGCCGCGCCCGCCGGAAAAAGGCTGGGATCCGGCCAGCCTGACCCTGCTGCTGGATGAGCATCGCCCCGATGTGGTGATCAACCTCGCCTATTACTTCGACTGGTTCCAGGCCGAGTCGGTCAGCGAACAGCGGCTTGCCCAGCAAGAACGCGCGGTGGAGCGCCTGGCCGAGCTGTGCCAGCACCACGAGATGATCCTCGTCCAGCCTTCCAGCTATCGCGTGTTCGATGGCTCGCGGGCCACCGCCTACAGCGAAAAAGACGAGCCGGTGCCGCTGGGCACCCGTGGCCAGGCGCTGTGGCGCATCGAGCAGAGCGTGCGGGCGACCTGTCCGCAGCATGTGCTGCTGCGCTTCGGTTGGGTGCTGGACGAGAGCATCGACGGGGCCTTGGGCCGCTTCCTGACCCGCGCCGAGCAACCGCAGGAGTTGCTCCTGGCGGACGATCGCCGTGGCAATCCTACCCCGGTGGACGATGCTGCGCGGGTCATCCTCTCGGTGATCAAGCAGCTCGACTGCGATGCACCGCTGTGGGGCACCTACCACTACGCTGGCAACGAGGCGACCACGCCGCTGGCGCTGGGGCAGGCTATCCTCAGTGAGGCGCAGCAGTGGCACAAGCTGGCCGTGCAGGCGCCGACCGCGCAGGCCCACGCGGCCCGCCCGGATGCCAGCGAAGAGCCGCAGAATGCGGTGCTGGCCTGCAAGAAAATCCTCCATACCTTTGGTATCAAGCCACGCGCCTGGCGCGCCGGCTTGCCGCCCCTACTGGACCGTTTCTACCGACATGGCTGATGCTCCCATCCTGATCACCGGCGGTGCCGGCTTCATCGGCTCGCACTTGTGCGATGCGTTGCTGGATAAAGGCTACGCCGTGCGCATTGTCGACGATCTCTCCACTGGCAAACGCGCCAACCTACGCCTGGATCATCCCAAGCTTGAACTGATCGAAGGTGATGTGGCCGACGCTGAACTGGTTGCCCGCGCGGCCAGCGGTTGCCGTGCAGTGGTGCACCTGGCCGCCGTGGCTTCGGTGCAGGCCTCGGTCGACGACCCGGTGAAAACCCACCAGAGCAACTTCATCGGCACGCTGAACGTCTGCGAAGCGATGCGTCTGAATGGCGTGCGCCGGGTGCTGTTCGCCTCCAGCGCGGCGGTGTATGGCAACAATGGCGAAGGGCAGTCGATTGTCGAGGATACGCCCAAGGCACCGTTGACGCCCTACGCTGTGGATAAGTTGGCCAGCGAGCAATACCTGGACTTCTACCGTCGCCAGCATGGCCTGGAGCCGGTGGTGTTTCGCTTCTTCAATATCTTCGGGCCACGCCAGGATCCATCCTCGCCTTACTCGGGGGTGATCAGCATCTTCAGTGAGCGTGCCACGCAGGGTAAGCCGATTACCGTGTTCGGCGATGGCGAGCAGACTCGCGATTTCCTCTATGTCGGCGATCTGGTCCAGGTGATGGTCCAGGCGCTGGAGCAGGAGCAGGTCGAGGAGGGCGCGGTGAACATCGGACTGAACCAGGCGACTTCGCTGAACCAGTTGTTGGCGGCGTTGAAGCAGGTGGTGGGCAGCTTGCCTGAGGTCAGTTACGGCGCGGCGCGTTCGGGTGATATCCGTCATTCGCGGGCGGATAACCAGCGGTTGTTGGCGCGATTTGCGTTTCCTGAGCCGACGCCGATCGTTGTCGGGTTGGCGCAGTTATTGGGTAAAGGCTGAGATTTCAGGGCCGCAGAGCGGCCCCAAAACCTAATGCCGCACCGTACGCCTCAGACAATCCCCAGGCGCAAGTGCCCGCCCATCCTTAGCCCGCACCTGTAACACCTCTACCGGCTGCCCCTGAGCACTGTCCACCAATTGCGATCGCACTTCCCCCGCCTCGAACAGATACCGCTCCCCCCACTGGCGCATTCCAACCACGATCGGAAACACCGAGCGGCCTTTCTCGGTCAGTACGTATTCCTTGTAGGCACTGCCATCCGAGGCCGGTTGCAACTGCAGCAATTCACTCTCCAGCAACAGTTTCAACCGTGAGGCGAGGATGTTCTTCGCCAGACCAAGGTTTTTCTGAAACTCACTGAAGCGCCGCAGGCCGTCGAAAGCATCGCGCAGAATCATCAGCGCCCATCGATCACCAATCACCTCGAGGGCTCGGGCCACCGGGCATTGTTTATTTTGTGGGTCGAGCATGAGCCAAGCCTTCTCTTCAGTTCTGGTTGCAGATTAAAACCAGGTTTGCTAGAAAGCCAGCATGTGGTTTCATTTTGAAACCAGATTGGCAAGGTAGTGCACATGTCTTCGATCCAGTCTGCGACCGTCGGCCAAATCCCGCTGAGCCGCTCCCTGACGCTATTGCTCGCCGCGACCTGCGCCTTGGCTGTGGCCTCGGTGTATTTCTCCCAACCATTGCTGGAGTCGATGGCTGCCAGCCTAGGCGTAGCGACAGCCCGGATCGGACTGGTGGTGGGGGCGACCCAGGCCGGTTATGCGCTGGGGCTGCTGCTGGTGGTTCCGCTGGGCGATCTGTTCGACCGCAAGCGCCTGATTCTTTCGCAGTTGCTGCTCTCGGCGTTGGCCCTGCTGGCTGTTGGCATGGCGATGGACTGGGCGCTGCTGCTGGTAGCCATGAGCATGCTCGGCCTGATGGCGGTGCTGGTGCAGGTGGTCGTGGCCCATGCCGCGACCTTGGCCACCCCCGCCGAGCAGGGACGGGCCGTGGGTACGGTCACCAGTGGCGTGGTGCTGGGGATTTTGCTAGCGCGCCTGGTTGCAGGTGTGACGGCCGATCTGGCCGGTTGGCGCAGCGTATATTTCGCCGCTGCCGGGTTGACTGTGCTGATGGCCTGCCTGCTCTGGCAAACGCTGCCTAGCGCCAAGCCGGTGACAGCGTCAGTAAGTTACTTGCAGTTGTTGGCTTCGGTGCTGCGCATGTATCGACACGACCGTCTGTTGCGTCAGCGCGGTGCGTTCGCGCTGTTGATATTCGCCGCATTCAGCGTGATGTGGAGTGCCATGGTATTGCCGCTCAGTGCTGCACCACTGGCGTTGACCCATACCCAGATCGGTCTGTTCGGCCTGGCCGGAATTGCCGGGGCACTGGCCGCATCGGGCGCTGGACGTTTGGCCGATCAAGGCCACGGTCAGCGCACCACGGGGCTGGCCCTGGCGCTGTTGACGCTGGCGTGGATCCCCAGTGGATTGCTCGAACACTCGTTGCTGGCGCTGGTGTTGGGCGTGCTGCTGCTGGATTTCGCCGTGCAGGCGGTGCATGTCACTAACCAGACGCTGCTGTTGACTGGGCGGGGAGAGATGGCCAGCCGTTTGATCGGCGCCTACATGTGCTGCTATTCGGTAGGCAGTGGCCTGGGCGCAGTGGCGGCAAGTTGGGTGTATGCCCGCTGGGGTTGGCTTGCGGTGTGTGGACTGGGGGCGGGGTTCAGTGCACTGGCTTGGGGTTATTGGCTGTATCTGCGCCTACGCGGGGAGTAGAACGACACATGGCGGCCGCAGCCGCCATGTGAGGGCGATGGATCAGAACTTGTAGCCCAGGCCCACCATGTAGACCCATGGGTCTACATCCACGTCGACCTTGGTCTTGCTGTAGCCCAGTGCGGTTGGGCCATCGACGGTGGCCTTGGTGTCGATATCGACGTACCAGACCGAGGCGTTGACCAGCAGGTTGTCGGTGATCATGTAGTCCATGCCCAACTGGCCGGCCAGGCCCACCGAGTCTTGCAGCTTGAGGTTGCTGAAGCCCTGCTGTTTACGTTCGCTGCTCAGGTCTTCATCGAAGAACATGGTGTAGTTGATGCCCACGCCCACGTACGGTTGGAACTTCGAGCTTGGCTCCATCGGGAAGTACTGCAGCGACAGGGTCGGTGGCAGTTGCTTGATGTCCGCCAGCTTGCCGTCCAGGCCGCCGCCCAGGCCCTTGACGCCAACGGTGTGCTGGAACGGGGTGGCCGCCAGCAGCTCCAGGCCGATGTGATCGGTGAGCATGTAGGCGAAGGTCAGGCCCAATTGGGTATCGCTGTCCAGAGTAGCCTTGGTGCCCGAGACCTTGTTGCCGTCGAACTTCAGGTCGCCGCTATTTTCGTTGGGTGCGGTGGTGATGGCGCCGGCACGCAGGATGAAATCGCCCGCCTGGTGGGCGTGGGCAACAGGGGCTACGAGCGCCAGGGCAACGAGCGAGGCGCCGAGCAAGGACTTGTTCATGGAAGCTCCCAAAGGACGTTATTAAATGAGTAGTCCAATGGTACGGAGGCGTCTAAACCTAATGTTTGACCCAGCTCAAAGAACTGGCTTCACGAATCGCTAGCAGTTCTCATTTCAGCTCATAAGCGTAGATTTTCTCGGCTTCCATCTGATAACCCGCGTCGGCCAGCTCGCTGCTGCTGGCTTTGACCTGCATGCGCCCTTCGATCCAATAGGGCTGATAGAGGTCTTCGACGCGTACGCCCATCTCGCTGAAAATGTGCACGATCTGGTTCGACGGGGGTGGCGGTACATGGATGCACGCGCCGTAGTAGGGCACCAGCAGAAACTCGGTGGTGCGGCCCTCTTCGCTGACTTCCAGTGGCACGATGTAGCCGGGCAGTTTGACCTGCTGCTTGTCGAGTGCCTTGACCACTGGCGCGGCGGGGGCTTGTTGGCGCGCAGCGGGGGCGGCTTCGGCAGCCAGCGCGTCGCCGATCTGCGACAGGTCGTGCAGTGGCGTGAGCTGGGGCGGGATGACCGGGGCGCCTTCCGGGATCAGCGCCGGCCAGTCCAGCTCGCGCGGCTCTGCGGCCCAGGCTAGCGGCGTCAGCGCTATCAGCACCAGCAGCAACAGGATTTGCTGTGTGGCTGCCCGCCTGTGCGCGGGCTTGTCGAACTGTCGAACCGCAGCGAACAGGTGTGTAAGGTTCTGGATCATTGCCACTACTCAGAGATGAATCGACAAACCATCGGCCAGCGACTGCCGATAGGCACGCCAGGCTGGCACGCTACCCATCAGCAATGCCGCCCCAAGGATGATAGCCAGCAGCGTCCACTCATGTGCGCTGGGCCAGGCCAGTGGCAGGTACAAACCATAGTTGGCCTGCACATAGCCCTGGGCCAGGGCGATCCCGGTGTACAGTAGCCCCAGCCCGGCGGCAATACCGGCCACCGCCAGGGCCAAGGCTTCGAGCACCAGCAGGCCGGCGATATGCCAAGGCCGGGCGCCGACCGAACGCAAGATGGCCATCTCCCGCCGCCGTTCGTTGAGGCTGGTGAGAATGGCAGTGAGCATGCCGATCAACCCAGTCAGCACGACGAACAGCGACACCACGAACAAGGCCTGCTCGGCCGTGCCCATCAGGCTCCACAACTCCTGCAAGGCCACGCCTGGCAGGATCGCCAGCAACGGCTCAGTGCGGAACTGGTTGATCTCGCGCTGCAAACTGAAGGTGGCGATCTTGTTGTTCAGGCCCAGCATGAACGCGGTAATGGCAGCGGGCTGCAGGTCCATGGTCCGCGCTTGCTCGGCGCTGATCCTGCCGGCACCGCGTGCGGGCACGCCGTTGTGCCAGTCGATATGAATGGCCTCCATACCGCCGAGGCTGATGTGCAAGGTGCGATCGACTGGCGTGCCGGTGCGCTTGAGCACACCGACCACAGTGAACGGCTTGTCATCGTGCTTGACCAGGCTGATCGCCGCCACGCCGTGGGCCAGCACCAGTTTGTCGCCAAGCCCGTAGTGCAGCGCATCCGCCACTTCGGCGCCGAGCACCACCTCGAAGGGATCATCGGCGAACGCCCGGCCCTGGCTCAGTTCCAGGTGCTGGCGCCGACCGTATTGGTAATGGCTGAAGTAATCGCCCGTGGTGCCCATTACCCGGTAGCCGCGATGAGAGTCGCCCAGGGAGATCGGGATGGCCCACTTCACCCGTGGATCCTTGGCGTAATGCTGGTAGCTGTCCCAACGGATGTTGTTGGTGGCGTTACCGATGCGAAACACCGAGTACAGCAGCAAGTTGACCGACCCGGAGCGGGCGCCGACGATCAGGTCGGTGCCGCTGATGGTGCTGGCGAAACTGGCGCGGGCCTCGGTGCGCACGCGCTCGACGGCCAGCAGCAGGCACACCGACAGGGCAATCGCGAAAGCGGTCAGAAAGGCGGTGAAACGCCGGTTGGCCAGGCTGGCCAGGGCAAGGCGGAGCAGGTACATCAGGCCTCCCGGGGCTTGGCGGCGCGATTGAGTTCGGCCAGGGACAGGTGACGGTCGAACAGCGGTGCCAGGCTTTGGTCATGGCTGACGAACAGCAGGCTGGAGCCGGCCGCCCGGCATTCGTCGAACAGCAACCGGATGAACGCCTCGCGGGTATCGGCGTCCAGCGCCGAGGTCGGTTCGTCGGCGATCACCAGTTCAGGCTGGCCGATCAGCGCGCGCGCCGCCGCCACCCGTTGTTGCTGCCCGATCGACAGGGTGTCGGCACGTCGAGCGAGCAAGGCCGGATCGTCCAGCCCCAGGTGCGCTAGCAACACCGCAGCGGCCTGGTCGATGCTGCCGTGGCGCTGGCTGGCGCGTTCGGCGCGACTGCGTGAGAAGCGACAAGGCAACTCGACGTTCTCGCGCACCGAGAGGAATGGCAGCAGGTTGAACTGCTGGAAAATGTAGCCGGTGTGATCGACCCGGAAGCGGTCGCGGGCGCCTTGGCTCAGTTCACCGAGGGCCTGGCCAAGCAGGCGAATGCTGCCTTGGCCGGGCAGGTTCACCCCGCCCAGCAAACCGAGCAGGGTGGTCTTGCCGCTGCCGCTGGGGCCTTTGAGGAACATCGCCTCACCGCGCTCCAGGCGAAACTGGGCAATCTCCAGCAGTGGCGGCTGGCCCGGCCAGGCGAACAGCAGATCTTGCAGGTCGATCAGCGGCTGACTCATTTAGAAGGCGACCACCGCTTTGCTCGGCGTGGCCTCCACACCTTTCTGACCATTGGGGCCGATCAGCTGCAGATTGATCTTCTGCGTTGCCGGGAAGGCTTTGAACAGCGGGGTCAGGTCGAGGCTGCTGAGCTTGTCCGGCGTGGCGCAGGTCAATTGGTAGTGGGCATGGATATCGCTGTGCTGGTGCTCATGGGCGTCGCCGTCGTCATCAGCTGCAGGCTGGTCGCCGAATAGCGGGCTCTCCAGCTCTTGCGCGTCTTCGCTGCAACCGGCGGCCTTGGCCAGGCCGAACAGCTTCAAGGGTTGTTCGAGCTGCTGGCGCACGGCGGCGACTTTGGCCTTGTCGGCGTCGCTGCTGGCGGCGTGCTCGAAGCCCACCAGGTTCATCGCCGGGCTGTCCAGTTCCAGTTCCAGGGTGCTGCCGTCGAGTACCGCATTGAGCTTGGCCACACCATGTTCATGAGCGCCGAGGCTGCCGTGGGCATGGTCGTGATCATGGTCATGGTCGTCGTGGGCATGGGTCACGGCCAGGGGCAGCAAGGCGAAGGGCAGGGCGAGGAGCAGGCGGCGCATGGACGACTCCGGGAGCGTGCGGGAAGGGTTTGGTAATGTTATAACAACTTTTCTTGGCCACGCCAGCCGCTTGGCGAAGGTTTCATGTCGTGGGAGCATGGACGCCATTGATCCTGTTGGAAGGAAGGCTTCGTGAGAATACGCGGAACGATTGGTGACTGGCCGGTGGATCTGAGCATCGAGCTGGAACCGGAGGAGTGGGCGCAGTTGGGGCGTCAGCTGGAGGTGCCGGTGGCAGAGGCGGTAGTTTCCACGACGAGTGCAGCGCCACGCCAGGACGATGGCCAGTGGGCGGCGGCGCGTGAGGTGCTGCGCGCGGCTGGACAGATGAGTGGGCCAGAGTTGCTGGAACGCTTGGAAGGGCTGGCGGGCAGTACCGCGGCGGGCAAGCGCCTGCTGGTGCGCTTGCGCCATAGCAGTGAAGTGAAGGTGCAAAGCGGGGCGGATGCCCCGGTTTATCACTGGCTCGGATGAAAAGCATCGCGGGGCAAGCCCGCTCCCACGTGAGCTTAAGCTCTGTACGAAAAGCCTGAGACTTTTCATGCAGGCCTAGTGGCGAGCCACGTGAGCTTAAGCTCTGTACGAAAAGCCTGAGACTTTTCATGCAGGCCTAGTGGCGAGCCACGTGAGCTTAAGCTCTGTACGAAAAGCCTGAGACTTTTCATGCAGGCCTAGTGGCGAGCCACGTGAGCTTAAGCTCTGTACGAAAAGCCTGAGACTTTTCATGCAGGCCTAGTGGCGAGCCACGTGAGCTTAAGCTCTGTACGAAAAGCCTGAGACTTTTCATGCAGGCCTAGTGGCGAGCCACGTGAGCTTCGGCTCTGTACGAAAAGCCTAAGACTTTTCATGCAGGCCTAGTGGCGAGCCACGTGACCTTCGGCTCTGTACGAAAAGCCTAAGACTATTCATGCAGTCCCTAGTGGCGAGCCTCGTGGGAGCGGGCTTGCCCCGCGATGAGCGTTGGCGCTGTTAGAACAGCGCCGCCGCCAACTTGCGACGATAGACGCTGACCAGCGGGTGATCGCTGCCGAGCAACTCGAACACCTGCAACACTGCCTTTTGCGGCAAGCCGTTCTCATAGCCGCGATTACGCTGGAACAACTTCAGCAAGCCATCGAGCGCCGCTTCGTACTGCTGACGCGCCAGTTGCTGAATGCACAGTTGATACGCGGCCTCATCGTCCTGCGGGTTTTGCGCCAGGCGGCTCTTGAGCTCGGCCGCCTCCGGCAGGCTGGCAGCCTGGCGCAGGAAGGTCAGTTGCGCCTTGGCGCCGGCCAGGGCCGCCTTGTGCTCATCGGTCTTGACCGCATCGAGCACCACTTGCGCCTCACCCAACTCACCCCGCTCGGCCAGGCAGCGCGCATACAGAATCAGCGCTTCGGCATTGCTGTTGTCTTCACCCAGCAGGGTCTTGAGCGCGGTTTCGGCATCGGCGAAGCGGCTCTCGGCGAACAGCGCCTTGGCTTCTTCGAGCGGCGAAGCAGTGGGCGCCGCCGGCATCTGCACATGCGGTTCGAGCAGGGCGCGGATGGCCGACTCAGGCTGGGCACCGGCAAAACCGTCGACTGGCTGGCCGTCCTTGAACAGCACCACGGTGGGCAGGCTGCGGATGCCGAACTGGGCAACCACCTGCTGTTCCACATCGCAGTTGATCTTGGCCAGCAGCAGTTCGCCCTGGTAACCCTCGGCGATCTTCGCCAGTAGTGGCATCAGCGCCTTGCACGGCGCGCACCACTCGGCCCAGAAGTCCACCAGCACGGGCTTGTGGAAGGAGTTTTCGATGACCAGTTGCTGGAAGTTGGCGTCGGTGGCGTCGAAAATATACGGCAGGGCGTTGCTATCTGGGGCTTGGCTCATCGCGACTCTCGCAAATCTCTGGATGGCACCACTATAAAGGCTCGCGGCTGGCGTGGTACAGGCTGACCCGGCGGAATTCGTGTGGCTCGGCCAGGTCCGGCAGGGTCAGTGCTTCAAGCACCCCCAATGGCTGGTACAACGGGTGGCTGAAGTCGCGCACCCGCGAGTCAGCGACCAGCGCCTGGCGGCCTCGGCTAAGAAACGCATCGAGCAGTGGCAGGTTGGCGCGATCGTAGAGCACGTCTGCCACCAGGATCAGGTCGAAGCGATCGGCTTCGGCAAAAAAATCGCTGCTGTAACCCAGTTCGACCTCATTGAGCGCCGCGTTCGCCTGGCAGGCTTGCAACGCCAGCGGATCGAGGTCGCAGGCCACCACTTCCAATGCCCCCGCTCGCGCGGCAGCGATCCCGGCGATGCCTGAACCGGCGCCGAAATCCAGCACGCGCTTGCCACGCACCAACTCCGGGCGCTCGGCCAGGTAGCGCGCCATGGCCAGGCCGCTGGCCCAGCAGAAGCTCCAGTACGGCGGGTCTTCGAGGATGCGTTGGGTTTCTTCGCTGCTGAAGGCGCGATCCATGTTCTGCGCATCGATCAGCCACAGCTTCAAGGCGCACTGCGGCAGCTCGCTGGCGACCAGCCGCGCTTCACCGATCAGGCCGCTCAGGGCCTGTTGCAGATGCAACGGCGCCATCTATGGCGCCTTCTCGAAGCGCAGTGGGCCAGTGGCTTGGCTCGCGGCTTGAACAATACGCTGCGGTGGCAGGTGCATGATCAGCTGGCCGGAGCGGCTGGCGCGGCCACGCAATTCGACCCTGGCCCCGGCCGGGAATGCCTCGGGATTGAAGCGCAGCTGATAGGGCAGGGCCTGGCCGGTACCGATCAGGTTGCTGCTGGCCAGCAGGCGCTGCGGCCGGTCGCGTTCATCGATCACCAGCAGCGCCAGTTCGACGTCGGCGCCTGCCGGCACCTCCAGCAAGGTGCCGCTGATTTCGCGCTGGTAGGCCGGTAGCGGCCCCAGTGCCGGCGCCTTTTTCGCGACCTTGGGAGCGGGCGCTGCAGTGGGCTGCTCGCCTTTGGGTTTATCGCTGCTGCAGGCCGTCATCAGGCCAGCGAGACAGAGCACGACGAGCGCTCGATAGTGCATGGTGGAGTCCTTCACGGGCAGAATTGATTGGATGGTAACCCCTTTGGCTTGTCTTGCCAGTCGGATGCGCTACCATGGCCCTCCCTTTTTTTGTTGCCTGCCACCATGCACTGTCCCTTTTGCGGTGCCAACGACACCAAGGTCATCGACTCGCGCCTGGTCGCCGAGGGCGAACAGGTGCGTCGCCGGCGCGAGTGCGTCGCCTGCGGCGAACGCTTCACAACCTTCGAAACCGCCGAGCTGGTGCTGCCGCGGCTGATCAAGCAAGACGGTACACGCCAACCGTTCGATGAAGACAAGCTGCGTGCCGGCATGCAGCGCGCGCTGGAAAAGCGCCCGGTCAGCGTCGAGCGGCTGGAAGCGGCGCTGGCCCACATCAAGCACAAATTGCGCGCCACTGGCGAGCGTGAGGTCAAGTCGCTGGTGGTGGGTGAACTGGTCATGGCCGCGCTGCGCGAGCTCGACGAAGTCGCCTACATCCGCTTCGCCTCGGTCTACCGGCGCTTCCAGGACCTCGACGAATTCCGCGAAGAAATCGACCGCCTGGCCCGCGAGCCGGCTAAAGAGTAAGCATGCCCAGCCAGACCGCGATTCTCGACGCCCACTACATGGCCCAAGCCCTGCAACTGGCCCGCAAGGGCCAGTACAGCACCCATCCCAACCCGCGCGTGGGGTGCGTGATCGTTCGCGACGGCGAGGTGGTGGGCCAGGGTTGGCACGTACGCGCCGGTGAGCCGCACGCCGAGGTGCACGCACTGCGCCAGGCTGGCGAACGCGCTAAAGGCGCCTGCGCCTACGTGACCCTGGAGCCGTGCAGCCACCATGGGCGTACCCCGCCGTGCGCCGAGGCACTGGTCAAGGCCGGCGTCGCCCGGGTAGTCGCGGCCATGCAGGACCCCAATCCGCAAGTGGCCGGCCAAGGCCTGCGGCGCTTGGCCGAGGCGGGTATCGAAGTCGCCAGTGGCGTGCTGGAAAGCGAAGCGCGCGCGCTCAACCCAGGTTTCCTCAAGCGTATGGAACACGGGCTGCCGTTCGTCCGGGCCAAGCTGGCGATGAGCCTGGACGGGCGCACGGCGATGGCCAGTGGCGAGAGCCAGTGGATTACCGGCCCTGCCGCGCGCGCCGCCGTGCAACGCCTGCGCGCCCGCTCCAGCGTGGTGTTGACCAGCGCCGAAAGTGTGTTGGCCGACAACGCCCGGATGACCGTGCGTGGCGAACAGTTGGGCCTTGATGCAGAAACCACGGCCCTGGCCCTGTCACGCCCACCGCTGCGCGTGTTGATCGACGGCCGCCTGCGTCTGCCGCTGACGGCGCCGTTTTTCCAGGCAGGCCCGGCGCTGGTAGTGACTGCGGCGGCGGCTGATCCGCGTTACGCCCAAGCCGGTCACGAACTGCTGTGCCTACCCGGCGCCGAAGGCCGGGTCGACCTGCCCGGGCTGCTCAGGGCCCTGGCAGCGCGTGGCGTCAATGAAATTCTCCTGGAGGCCGGCGCCGGCTTGGTGGGGGCCTTCGCCCAGCTTGGCCTGATCGACGAGTTCCAGTTGTTCGTCGCCGGCACCTTCCTCGGCTCCCAGGCCAGGCCGCTGCTGGACTGGCCGCTGGCGCAGATGAGCCAGGCGCCGCGGCTGAAAATCACTGAAATGCGCGCCGTCGGCGATGACTGGCGGGTCACGGCCATCCCCCTGCCGGCCACCGGCGTATAATGCCTGGCTAGCCCAGCGCAGCCCTATTTGCGAGGACAACCGCATGTTCACCGGCATCATCGAATCCATCGGCACCATCCGTAGCCTGACCCCCAAGGGCGGTGACGTGCGCGTCTACGTCCAGACCGGCAAGCTTGACCTGGGCGACGTCAAACTCGGCGACAGCATTGCCGTCAACGGCGTCTGCCTGACGGCCGTCGACCTGCCGGGCGACGGTTTCTGGGCTGACGTCAGCCGCGAAACCCTCGAGTGCACCGCCTTCGACGACTTGAAAAGCGGCAGCCCGGTCAACCTGGAAAAAGCCCTGACCCCGACCACCCGCCTGGGCGGTCACTTGGTCAGCGGCCACGTCGACGGCGTCGGCGAAATCATCTCGCGCAGCGATAACGCCCGCGCCATCCAGTTCCGCGTGCGTGCGCCCAGAGAGCTGGCCAAGTACATCGCCCACAAGGGCTCGATCACCGTCGACGGCACCAGCCTGACGGTCAACGTGGTCGATGGCGCCGAGTTCGAGCTGACCATCGTCCCGCACACCCTGTCCGAAACCATCATGGCCGACTACCGCCCAGGTCGTCGGGTGAACCTTGAGGTCGACCTGCTGGCCCGTTACCTGGAGCGTCTGCTGCTGGGCGACAAGGCTGCCGAACCGAGCAAGGGCAGTAGCATCACCGAAAGCTTCCTGGCCGCCAACGGCTACCTGAAATCCTGATTGAGAAGGGGGTGCCGAGTGGCGCTCAACAGCATTGAAGAGCTGGTGGAAGACATCCGCCAAGGCAAGATGGTCATCCTCATGGATGACGAAGACCGCGAGAACGAAGGCGACATCATCATGGCCGCCGAGTGCTGCCAGCCTGAGCACATCAACTTCATGGCCAAGCACGCCCGTGGCCTGATCTGCATGCCGATGAGCCGCGAACGCTGCGAAACCCTCAAGCTGCCGCTGATGGCGCCGCGCAATGGTTCGGGCTTTGGCACCAAGTTCACCGTGTCGATCGAAGCCGCCGAAGGCGTCACCACCGGCATCTCCGCTGCCGACCGTGCGCGGACCGTGCAGGCGGCCGCAGCCAAGGACGCCAAGGCCGAAGACATCGTCAGCCCCGGTCACATCTTCCCGCTGATGGCCCAGCCTGGCGGTACCCTGGCCCGCGCAGGCCACACCGAGGCCGCCTGCGACCTGGCGCGCATGGCTGGCTTCGAGCCGAGCGGGGTGATCTGCGAGGTGATGAACGACGACGGCACCATGTCGCGTCGCGCCGAGCTGGAAGTGTTCGCTGCCGAACATGGCCTGAAGATCGGCACCATTGCCGACCTGATCCACTATCGGATGATCCACGAGCGTACCGTTCAGCGGGTTTCCGAGCAGCCGCTGGACAGCGAACTGGGCCAGTTCAACCTGGTCACCTACCGCGATTCGGTCGAAGGCGACGTGCACATGGCACTGACCCTGGGCAAGATCTGCGCCGAAGAGCCGACCCTGGTGCGGGTGCACAACATGGACCCGCTGCGCGACCTGCTGATGGTCAAGCAGCCAGGCCGCTGGAGCCTGCGTGCGGCGATGAGCGCGGTGGCCGAGGCCGGCAGCGGCGTGGTCCTGCTGCTCGGCCACCCACTCGATGGCGACGTGCTCCTGGCGCATATCCGCGAAAGCGCCGGCGAAACCCAGGTCAAGACGCCGAGCACCTACAGCACGGTCGGTGCCGGTTCGCAGATCCTGCGTGATCTGGGCGTGCGCAAGATGCGCCTGATGAGCTCGCCGATGAAGTTCAACGCGATATCCGGATTTGATCTGGAAGTTGTAGAATACGTGCCCTCTGAGTGACACAGGCGCGCTAGTTGCCCTGGCGCTCGTGTCCAAACCCTCCTGCAGGCCGTCTACGGCGGCCTCGCTCTTTAAAATGAGAACACCGGAATGACCCTGAAGACCATCGAAGGTACCTTCATCGCCCCCAAAGGTCGCTATGCTTTGGTGGTTGGCCGCTTCAACAGCTTCGTCGTCGAAAGCCTGGTAAGCGGTGCCGTCGATGCCCTGGTACGCCATGGCGTCAGCGAAAGCGACATCACCATCATCCGTGCTCCTGGCGCCTTCGAAATCCCGCTGGTTGCACAGAAAGTCGCCCAACAAGGCGCTTACGACGCGATCATCGCCCTGGGCGCTGTGATCCGCGGCGGTACCCCGCACTTTGAATACGTGGCGGGCGAATGCACCAAGGGCCTGGCCCAGGTGTCCATGGAGTTCGGTGTTCCGGTGGCCTTCGGCGTGCTGACTGTCGACTCCATCGAGCAAGCCATCGAGCGTTCCGGCACCAAGGCTGGCAACAAAGGTGCTGAAGCTGCCCTGTCCGCCCTGGAAATGGTCAGCCTGCTGGCGCAGTTGGAGGCCAAGTGATTAGCGACGAAAGCGATCGTTTCAACCCGCGCGATCCAAAACCTGCGGATGCCGGCAAGCCCTCGAAGAGCGCCAAGCGCCGCGAAGCCCGCAAGCTCGCGACCCAGGCCCTCTACCAGTGGCACATGGCCCGGCACTCGCTGAACGAGGTCGAGGCGCAGTTTCGGGTCGACAACGATTTCTCCGATGTAGACGGCGCTTACTTCCGCGAGATCCTGCACGGGGTTCCGGCCAAGGTGAAGGAAATCGACGAGGCTCTGGCGCCGTGCCTGGACCTTGCCCTGGAAGAGCTCGACCCGGTTGAACTGGCCGTTCTGCGCCTGTCCACCTGGGAGTTCATCATGCGCGCCGATGTGCCGTATCGCGTGGTGATCAACGAAGGTGTGGAGCTGGCCAAAGTGTTCGGCGCCACCGACGGTCACAAGTTCGTCAACGGTGTACTGGACAAGCTCGCTCCGCGTCTGCGTGAAGCGGAAGTCAAGGCGTACAAGCGCTGATTGCGGCGCTGACCAGCCATGGGTGAGTTTGAGCTGATCCGCCATTACTTCGCTGCCGCGCCCTGTGCGCAGGGCGGCGAAGGCGTGGCGTTGGGGATTGGTGACGACTGCGCCCTGCTGGACCTGCCTGCTGCGCAGCAGCTGGCGGTGTCCACTGATACCCTGGTCGCCGGCGTGCATTTTCCTGCCGTCTGCGACCCTTCGCTGCTTGGCCAGCGGTCCTTGGCCGTGGCCGCCAGCGATCTGGCCGCGATGGGCGCCACGCCCATTGGTTTTACCCTGGCGCTGACCTTGCCCGAGGTCAGCGCGCAGTGGCTGCAGGCTTACGCCGAAGGCCTCAATCGCATGGCCCGCCGCTGCGGCCTGAGCCTGATCGGCGGCGACACCACCCGTGGTCCCCTGAGCATCACCATGACGGTGTTTGGCCGCGTTGCACGTGGGCAGGCGTTGCTGCGCAGCGGCGCCCAGGTGGGGGATCTGCTGTGTGTCGGTGGTGAACTGGGCAATGCTGCTGGCGCCTTGCCGCTGGTGCTCGGTGAACGCCAGGTCGAAGCCGACTTGGCTGGGCCCTTGCTGGCCCATTACTGGTCGCCCTCGCCACAATTCGCCCTTGGCCAGGCCCTGCTTGGCAAAGCCACGGCGGCCCTGGACATCTCCGATGGTCTGTTGGCCGACTGCGGCCATATCGCCAAGGCCTCCCGGCGGGCGCTCGAGGTGAACCTGGCACAGGTGCCGGTGTCACCTGCTCTGCAGGGCTTTCTCGGCTCTGAAGCTGCGCGCCAGGCCGCGCTGATCGGTGGCGACGACTACGTGCTGGCCTTCACCTTGCCGCCGGCACAGCTTTCATCCCTGCGCGCCGCTGGTGTGCCGGTCCATGTCGTCGGCCGCGTGCTCGATGGCGAGGGCGTGCGCCTGCTGGACGAGCAGGGCCAGGACATCACCCCGCAGCAGCGGGGCTATCAACATTTTAGGGAGACACCGTGACCGACCACCCCAACCAGGTGCCTGCGGAGTTCGTTCCGCCCTCGGTCTGGCGCAACCCGTGGCACTTCATCGCCTTCGGCTTCGGCTCTGGCACTCTACCCAAGGCTCCTGGTACCTGGGGCTCCCTGGTGGCGCTGCCGTTCATCCCGCTGTGGCAGATGCTGCCAGACTGGGGCTACTGGCTGCTGCTGGGCGTGACCATGCTGTTTGGCTTCTGGCTGTGCGGCAAAGTGGCAAACGACTTGCGCGTGCATGACCATGAAGGCATTGTCTGGGACGAAATGGTCGGCATGTGGATCACCCTGTGGCTGGTGCCGGAAGGCTGGCAGTGGCTGCTCGCAGGGTTCCTGATGTTCCGCTTCTTCGACATCCTCAAGCCGTGGCCGATCCGCTGGATCGACCGGCATGTGCATGGCGGAGTCGGGATCATGCTCGACGATATCCTCGCCGGGGTCTTTGCCTGGCTGGGCATGCAAGTTCTGGTGTGGGCGGTGGCCTGATACTTAGGAGCGGGTGGATGGGCATAAGGACGGCGTTGCTGGCGATGTTGCTGCTGCTCAGCGGCAGCGTGTGTGCCGCTAACGTGCAGGGGCAGCACCCTGCGCAGATCCACCTGGTCAGTGAAGAATGGCTCGACTACACCAATGCCGACGGCACCGGGGTGGCCTGGGACGTACTGCGCAAAGTGTTCGAGCCGGCCGGGGTCAAAGTGCTGATCCAGAGTGCGCCTTACAGCCGCGCGGTGGGCTTGGTCAAACGTGGCGAAGCGGATGCCTGGGTCGGCTCCTACAAGGAAGAGAACGACGACAACCTCTATCCGCGTTGGCATTTCGACATGGACCATATCTATGCCTTGGGCCTTGCCAGCAAGCCGGAACCTACCCCTGAGAACATTGGCCAGTACCGGTTGGCCTGGGTGCGCGGCTATGACTACGGCAGTTACCTGCCCAATGTTCATCAATTCCGCGAGATCCAGCGGCGTGAAGGGATCCTGCCGATGCTCGAGCACGAGCGAGTGGATTTCTACATCGATGCGCTGACTGAAGTCGACTACGTGCTGGGCCAGGCGGCGCAGCCTGAGCGCTTCCGGCGTACCCATATCGCTGAGTTGCCGCTGTATCTGGCATTTGCCAAGAACGAACAGGGTAAATCCTTGAAAGACTTGTTTGACCGGCGCATGGAGCAATTGGTGCGTAGCGGCGAGCTGAAAGCGATCTACGAAAAGTGGCAGCAGCCGTATCCATTTACTGCGGACAGTCAGCCCCATTAAGTTGGCTTCTTCGCGGGCAAGCCCGCTCCCACAGCTACCGCGCAGATCTGAGGCTTGCGCTGAGTCATGACTGACTCAATACAAATGCTCTGACCGACTTGGCCCCTATGGCAGCAGCCGTATCCTTTTACTGCGCACAGTCAGCCACATTGAGTTGGCTTCTTCGCGGGCAAGCCCGCTCCCACAGCTACCGCGCAGATCTCAAGCCAGCGGTGAGTCATGACTGACACAATAAAAGTCTCTGAGCGACTTGGCCCCCTGTGGGAGCGGGCTTGCCCGCGAAGAGGCCAGTGCTGGCACCCTGCAATGTTCAATAAGCATCGAACTTTTCGATCTTAAGCCACGGTATTCAGCCTGCGCATATGCGCCAGCCTGCTGATACAATCGGCTCACGTGAAATTCCAAGTTACTTATCAGGAGCACAACGTGCCCGTCGTCTTTGTTGCCGCCTCGAAACTCCCGACTCCCTTCGCGACCTTCACCATGCATGGCTTTCTCGACGAAGCCACTGGCCGTGAGCACGTGGTGCTCAGCCTGGGTGATATCGCTGACGGCGAGCCGGTGCTCGGGCGCCTGCATTCCGAGTGCCTGACCGGTGATGCCTTGTTCAGCCAGCGTTGCGACTGCGGCTCGCAACTCGAAGCCGCCCTGCAAGCCATCGCCCGTGAAGGCCGTGGCGTGCTGCTGTACCTGCGCCAGGAAGGTCGTGGCATTGGCCTGTTGAACAAGATCCGCGCCTATGAGCTGCAAGATGGCGGCGCCGATACCGTCGAGGCCAACGAGCGCCTGGGCTTCGCCGCTGACCAGCGCGACTATGCCATGTGCCTGCCGATGCTCGAGCACCTGGGCGTCAAGGCGCTGCGCTTGATGACCAACAACCCGCGCAAGGTCAAGGCGCTGACCAGCATGGGCATCAACGTCGCCGAGCGCGTGCCGCTGCATACCGGCCACAACCCGCACAACCGCCTGTACCTGGCGACCAAGGCTGGCAAGCTTGGCCATATGATGGGCACCGAGCACCAAGGCGAGGTGCCTCAGGCGTGACCCGCAGCGAGGTGAAGCGGCGCCTGGCGCTGGCCTGGTGGCAATACCTGGCAGTCGGGCTGTTGCCGCTGCCAGTGATGGCCTGGGCCTTCGGTGGTGGCGACGGACTGATCCCGGTGCTGGCCATGCCACTGTTCATCGCGGGAGCCGCGACCATGTTCCTCAGCCTGCCACGTTTCGGTGCCTACAAGCGGGCGTTGATTGCCACCTCCAAGGTGCTCGGCACCCCTGAAGAGCCGGCCGCCTGGATCGAGCTGGCGCGGGTGCGGCGCATGGCCATGCTGTTCGCCTGCATCCCCGCCTGGGTCGCCGCGTTGTCAGTCTTGGTCGGGCTGGAAGCGGTAGCGCAAATCCTTCTGGCGCTGTCCACCTTGGTGCTGCTGTACCTCTATCGCATTCCGCGTCAGCTGGGCTGATGCGCGTCTTTCTTTGCCTGCTGTTGCTACTGGTTGGTGGTGCTCACGCAGCGGCTGGGCCACGGGTAATCAGCCTGGCGCCGTCGATGACGGAAATCATGCTCGAGCTGCACGCCGATGACCTGCTGGTGGGGATGCTCGACGGCGGCGAACGGCCCGCAGGGTTGGCTGCGTTGCCTTCGGTGGGGCGTCACGGCCAGCTGGACATGGAACGCCTGCTCAGCCTCAAGCCCGACTTGCTGCTGCTCTGGCCTGGCAGTGTTGCCCCGGCCCAGCGCGATCAGCTGCGCCGCCTGGGCATCGCTACCTTCAGTGATGAAGCGAAAAACCTCGACCAACTGATCGAGCAGATCGAGACCATCGGTGTGCGGGTGGGTCGCGCTGAGCAGGCTCGGCACTATACCGCGCAACTGCGTGCCCGCCTGCAAGCGCTGCGCGAGCGCTACCAACGTGATCGGCCGCTGGCGGTGTTCTATCAGGTGTGGGACAAACCGCTGTATACCTTGGGTGGCCAGCAGATCGTCAGCGATGCGCTGACTGTCTGTGGCGCGCGCAATGTCTTTGCCGACCTGACGCAGCCGGCGCCGCTGGTCAGCGTAGAGTCGGTGCTGGCGCGTGATCCAGAAGTGATCCTGGCCGCTGACAACGCGCAGCTGACGCCGTGGAAGGCCTGGCCGCAACTGCGGGCCACGGCCAATCAGCAGCTGCTGGTGGTGCCAGACAAGGGCCTGGAGCGGCCCAGCGGGCAGATGATCGAAGCGACCGCCAAGCTCTGCGCAGTGCTCGACGCTAGAGTGCCGGCGTCCAGGTAAGGCTCAGCAGCCAGGTGCGGCCTTCTTCGCGATAGCCGTAGTTGCTGTTGTCATAGCTGTACAGCGCACGGCTGTAGCCTTTGTCCAGCAGGTTATCCAACTTCAGGTCGACCCTGATCTGCTGGCTGGCCGTCCAACTGCCACGCAGGCCAAGCAAGCCATAGCCTGCGAGCCGATTGAGGTTCTTCTCCTCGTTGTAGCTGCTGCTGACCGCCTGCCAACTGCCACCGACACTGAACCGTTCGAACTGCCGATCGACATCCAGGCTCAGGGTGCGACGGGCGCGGCGGGCCAGGGTGTGCCCGCTGTCGCGATCACGCGGATCGATCACCGCCAGGCCCAATTGGGCCTGCCAGGCTTGCCACTGCTGATGCAGGGTCAGCTCCACCCCGTCGATGCGCGCGCTGGCCACGTTGTAGGGCTTGGTCTGCATGTCGGGGAAGATGATCGCGTCACGCAGGTCGGTGCGGTACAGCGAGGCTTCCAGGCGGCTGCTGCTGGTCAATTGGCTGCGCCATTGCAGCTCGTAACTCTTGGAATGCTCGGGCTTGAGCTCAGGATTGCCGTACTGAGGATCGTAGAGATCATTCAGCGTTGGTGCGCGAAAGCCCTCGCTGTAGGACAGCAGCAGGTCGTTGCGCTCGGTTACCGGCAGGGTCAGGCTTGCACTCAATGTGGTTTCGCGGCCGAACTGCTGGTTGCGGTCGTGGCGCAGGCCAAGTTCGCTAGAGAACCCTTCGCCGGCATAACGATGCTGCACAAATACCGCACGGTTCCAGCGACTGCCCTCGATGAACTCGGTCGTGCCCTGAGCGCGGTCCTGATACCAATCGCCACCCAGCAACAGGCTGTGGCGTTCACCCAGGCTCAGGTCGTTCTGCCAGGTGACCTGGTCACGGTAGGTGTTGTAGACGAAGCGCTCAGCGCTGAGTTTGTCGCGCTTGTCGTCGCGGTTCTCGCTGTGGCCCAGTTCCAGGCGCGAGTGCCAGACGTCGTTCACCTGCGCGTCGAAGTAGCTGCCTACGCTGCTGACACTGAAGTCAGTGTAAGGCTTCTGGCCGAAACTCTCGAAGGTGACCGGGTCGAAGCGCCCGTAAGGGTTGTCGTATTCACTGCGACCACGGCTGTCGAGCAGGTTCAAGCCGGCTTCGAAGCGCTCGTTGAAGGAGTGGCTCAGGCTTAGGTTGAATGATTGGTTGCGATAGGCGTCATGGTCACCGTCGCTGGCAAAGGACGGGCCGGTCGAGTCGATGCCAGCGGTTTCGTCCAGGCTGGCGCCCAGACTGAAACGGGTAGCGCCGTCACCGCCAGACAGGCCCAGGCTGCGCTGCCAGGTTTGGTTGCTGCCGGCCGCCAGGCGCAGGCGCGGTTGCAGGCCAGGGCCGCTGCTGCGGCGGGTGAAGATCTGGATAACCCCGCCAATGGCGTCGCTGCCATAGACCGCCGAGCGCGAACCGCGCAGCACTTCGATGCGCTCGATCTGGTCGACGTCGAGAAACTGCAGGCCGCTGTCGCCAGAGGTGGCGTTGGCGATACGTACGCCGTCGACCAGCACCAGGCTCTGGGCGGCCTTGGTGCCGCGGATGAAGATCCCCGGTAGGCTGCCGCGACCGCCGGTGGGGGCGACCTGGACGCCGGGCACGCGGGTCAGTAGGTCGCTGACGCTGCTCGGTTGCAGGCGGTCGATGTCGCTGCGGGTGAATACGCTGTTGGCAGCGCTGGTGGTGGTGCGCGATTCAACCTGGCGGCTGGCGCTGATCAGCACGTCGGGGAGTTTCAGGGCGTCGTCGCGGGCCGGTTCGGCGGCCAGCAGGGTGGTCGGCAAGCAGAGCAGGGTGGTGAGGGTTGGGATTTTCACTGGCAGTTCCATCGCTATCGCGGGGCAAGCCCGCTCCCACGCAGATGGGCGCTATGTGCACGCCTGCGTGGGAGCGGGCTTGCCCCGCGATTGAGCCGCAAAAAATCAGAGGCTGAGCTTGGCCATCCGCGCGCGCACCGATGCTTCGATCCCCGCCGCATCCAGCCCGCATTCGGCCAGCATCTGTGCAGGCTTGGCGTGTTCGACATAGATGTCCGGCAGCCCCAGGTGCAGCAGCGGCTTGAGCAGCGCCTCGCGAGCGAGGAACTCGCCCACCGCAGCGCCCGCGCCGCCCATGATGGCGTTCTCTTCGATGGTCACCAGCAGTTCGTGGTTGGCCGCCAGCTCGCGTATCAAGGCCTCATCCAGTGGTTTGACGAAGCGCATGTCGACCACGGTCGCGTTGATCTGCTCAGCCACGTGTAGGGCCTCGGCCAATTGCACGCCGAACACCAGCAGGGCGACTTTCTCGCCCTGGCGACGGACCACGCCTTTACCAATTTCCAGCGGCTCAAGATCGCCACTGATCGGCGCATTCGGGCCAGTGCCACGCGGATAGCGTACCGCAGCCGGGCCGTTGTACAGGTGGCCGGTGCTGAGCATCTTGCGCAGCTCGTTCTCATCGCTCGGGGTCATCACCAGCATGCCGGGGATGCACCGCAGGTACGACAAGTCGTAGCTGCCAGCATGGGTCGGGCCGTCTTCACCGACCAGGCCGGCGCGGTCGATGGCGAACAGCACATCGAGGTTCTGCACCGCCACGTCGTGAATCAGCTGGTCGTAGGCACGCTGCAGGAAGGTCGAGTAGATCGCCACCACCGGCTTGGCGCCTTCGCAGGCCATGCCCGCAGCCAGGGTCACAGCGTGCTGCTCGGCAATGGCCACGTCGAAGTAGCGCTCGGGGAAGCGCTCGCTGAACGCCACCAGGTCCGAGCCTTCCTTCATCGCCGGGGTAATGCCCACCAGGCGATTGTCGGCGGCGGCCATGTCGCACAGCCATTGGCCGAACACGGCGGAGTATTTAGGGCCGCTGGCTTGTTTCGGCGCGACCGGTTTGTCGGCAGGTTCGAGCTTGGTAATGGCGTGGTAGCCGATCGGGTCGACTTCGGCGGGGGCGAAGCCCTTGCCCTTTTTGGTCACCACATGCAGGAACTGCGGGCCCTTGAGGTCACGCATGTTGCGCAGGGTGGCGATCAGGGTCGGCAGGTCGTGGCCGTCGATCGGGCCGATGTAGTTCCAGCCCAGCTCTTCGAACAGGGTGCCGGGAACCAGCATGCCCTTGGCGTATTCTTCAGTGCGCCGGGCGATTTCCCAGGCTCCAGGCAAACGCGAGAGGACCTTCTTGCTGCCCTCGCGCATGCTTGCGTAGGTGCGGCTGGAGAGGATCTTGGCCAGGTAGTTGGACAACCCGCCGACGTTGCGCGAGATCGACATGTCGTTGTCGTTGAGGATCACCAGCATGTCGGCGTTGACTTCCTGGGCGTGGTTCAACGCCTCGAAGGCCATGCCCGCAGTCAGCGCGCCGTCACCGATCACCGCGATCGATTTACGCGGGCTGTTTTGCAGGCGGGCGGCAATCGCCATGCCCAGCGCGGCACTGATCGAGGTGCTGGAGTGGCCGACGCCGAAGGTGTCGTACTCACTTTCGACGCGGCGCGGGAAGGCGGCGATGCCATCCTTCTGGCGCAGGCTGAGCATGCGCTGGCGGCGGCCGGTGAGGATCTTGTGCGGGTAGGCCTGGTGACCGACGTCCCACACCAGACGATCGTCCGGGGTGTCGAAGACGTAGTGCAGGGCAACCGTCAATTCGATCACGCCCAGGCCGGCGCCGAAGTGCCCGCCAGTCTGACCAACGGTATAGAGCAACTCCTGGCGCAATTCGTCGGCCAGGTTCTCCAGGTCGGCTTCAGCCAGCCGGCGCAGGCCGGCGGGCGTATCGGCGCGGTCCAGCAACGGGGTGACCGGGCGTTCGCGGGGGATCTCTTGAAACGTCGTGGGCATCAGGCGAGTCGTTATAGGTTTGAAGACGCGGCAGTTTACCCCATTGTGTAGGAAGCTGCCCATTCACAGGGGGGGCGGTCCAAGCTTGCTGAAGCAATACCGGCGGCGTGGCGAGATCTGCTTAGTTTAGTGGCGCCGCTCGACGATATAGCGGGCCAGCGCGCGCAGCGGCTCGGCGTTATCACCAAAGCCCTGCAATGCAGCCAGCGCCTGGTCGCGCAGCTCGATCGCGTAGGCCTTGGCCGCATCCAGGCCAAGCAAGGCTGGATAGGTCGGTTTGTCACGGGCTATGTCAGCGCCCTGGCGTTTGCCCAAGGTGGCGGTGTCACTCTCGACGTCGAGGATATCGTCCTGCACCTGGAAGGCCAGGCCGATGGCCTGGGCATACACCTGCAAGGCATCCAGTTGGGCCTGTTCGGCGCGCGCGCTGGCCAGGGCGCCGAGGCGCACGCTGGCTTCGATCAGGGCGCCGGTCTTGTGCCGGTGCATGTACTCCAGGGCTTGCTGGTCGAGCTTCAAACCCACCGAGCCGAGGTCGATGGCCTGCCCGCCGACCATGCCGGCAGGGCCGGCGGCCTTGGCCAGGGTTTGCACCATGTCCAGGCGGGTGGCAGCGGTTTGGCTGCTCAGGCGCGGGTCGAGCAGGGCGTCGAAGGCCAGGCTCTGCAGGCCGTCGCCAGCGAGGATCGCGCAGGCTTCGTCGAATTTTTTATGGGTGGTCGGCTGACCACGGCGCAGGTCGTCATCGTCCATCGCCGGCAGGTCATCGTGGACCAGCGAGTAAGCGTGGATCAGTTCGACCGCACAGGCCGCGCCATTGGCGTCTTCGGCCGGCGCGCCAAAGGCTTCGCAGGCGGCATAGGCGAGCAGCGGGCGCACGCGCTTGCCGCCATTCATCACGCTGTAGCGCATGGCTTCATAGAGCCGCTGCAGCTCTGCCGACGGCGCCTGGAACAGCTGTTCGAGAGCGGCATCGACGCGTGCCTGGCAGGTGGCCTGGTAGCTATTGATCATTCTTGCGGCTCCGCGTCGAACGGCTGAGCGGCCAGCTCGCCGTCGCGCTCGAGCAGGATTTGCACTTTTTGCTCGGCCTGGGCCAGGGCGCCCTGGCAGTCACGGGTCAGGGCGATGCCTTGCTCGAAGGCGGCCAGCGACTCTTCCAGCGACAATTCACCGTTCTCCAGGCGCTCGACCAGCGCTTGCAGATCGGCGAGGGATTGTTCGAAATCGATGGAGGTTTTTTTGCGGGCCATGGCGACTGTCTCGGTGGCATTCAGAACGGCGCGACACTAGCAGAGCGGGGCAGGGGGAGCAAATTGCCGAGGCCTATCGTTCGTCGCATTTTGTTTCATTTGCCTGCGAATATTCGTATTGCAATTTCAGAGTCTGTCCGATTGTGGCGTTCAGACCCCTCTGCCATAATCCCGCGCGCTCTGCGCCGGGGCTTGCATGGCAGCCGCCGCCCCTCCCTCCACGTCACGTAACGGACTACGTTGTGAGCTTCCTTTCGATCGAATTCGGCTTGTGCTTCACGCTGTTCTTCCTGCTCTATTGGAGCCTGTGCTGGAGCGTGCGTTTGCAGAATGCGCTGCTGCTGACCGCCAGTTATGCCTTGGTGGCCAGTTTCAGCCTGCAATCGCTGTACATCCTGCTCGGCTACAGCGCACTGGTGTACCTGCTCGGGCAATTGACAGCGCGCTATCCCGGGCGCTGGTTCAACCCGGTCTTGTTACTGGCCCTGGTGCTGGGCTGCTTCTATCTATTCAAGTACCAGGAGTTCTTCGTCGCGGGTGCGCAGAGCGCGCTGGCAGCGCTGGGGCTGACGGTTTCGCTGCCGATTCTGGAGTTGCTGGTGCCGATCGGGCTGTCGTTCTATGCCTTCCACTCGGTCAGCTACCTGGTGTCGATCAATCGCCGTGAGCTTGCGCCTGTGCCCGTGCTGGATCTGGCGCTGTACCTGGCGTTCTTCCCCAGCCTGGTGGCGGGGCCGGTCAATCGTGCAGCGCACATGCTGCCGCAGATTCGCCCACAGGCCATGCGCCAGGTACTCGAGCCACAGCGTGCGCTGGGGCTGATCGCCCTGGCGGTGGTGAAGTTATTCTTCTTCAGCGCCTGGCTGGGCAGCGAGTGGGTCGATCCGGTATTCGACACCCCCGGCAGCGCCAGCCCCGAGCAGGTGCTGCTGAGCGTGTATGGCTACAGCTTCCTGATCTATTTCAACTTCAGCGGCTACACCAACCTGGTCACCGGTATCGCCCTGCTATTGGGAGTGCGCTTGCCGGACAACTTCAACGCCCCCTACGCGGCACATAACCTCAAGGAATTCTGGGCGCGTTGGCACATCAGCCTGTCGCGCTTCATCCGCGATTACGTGTACATCCCGCTGGGCGGCAACCGGCAGGGGGTGTGGCGGGGCAACCTGAACATGTTGCTGGCCATGCTGGTGTCCGGCCTGTGGCACGGCGCGAGCCTGAACTTCATTATCTGGGGCGCGCTGCATGGCGTCGGTCTGGCGATCTATAAGCTGTTCGACCAGTTGTTGCCTGGCTTTGCCCGACTGCCTGGGGCAGGGCTGCTGGCTCGCCTATTGACCTTCCATTACGTCGCCTTCGCCTGGATTTTCTTCCGCAGCCCAACCCTGGACAGCGCCCTGGAAATGCTCGGCGATATTGCCCAGGTCAGTGTCGCGGGGCTGAATTCGTCCAGCGGCCTGCTGATTCTGGCCAGCGTGCTGTTGGTGGCCAGTTATCCCCAGTGGCTGAGCTTGCTACGCCAGGGTTTCGCCGCGAGCCAGCGGTTGCCCTGGCAGCTCTATCCGATCCCGCTGGCGTTGTTCGTGTCGCTGGTGATCTTCGCTTCGCAGTCGGGTGTGCCGGGGTTCATTTATGCCAGCTTCTAATGCCACGTCGTTGTCCCAGGTGCAGCTGAGCGCGGCCAAGGCGCTGTACGCCATCGTCGTCACCACGCTGTTGTTGTTCTGGCTGAACCAGGACTCGATCAAGCTCTATTGCCAGCAGAAGTATCACCAGAGCTGTGAGCTGCCGGTCATTGGCCAACTGCCGGCCTGGCGCCTGGGCGCGGGCTTGACCATGGCATTGGGCGAGGCGCGCGACAGCTTCCTCGACAGCCTCGAGCGCCAGACCCAGCTCGCCAAGGCGCCAGAGCCGCAAGTGCTACCGCCACCAATGCCGGTGGTGACGGTCGATCTGGAGCGACCACTGCTGCCGAGCAAGCCGCCAGCTAGGGCCGTGCACACTGCGGCGGCGCCATCGGTAGCAGCTGATGCTGTGACGCCGCCAGTCGCCGCCGCGCCGGCGCCCACACGTCCGTCAACTGCGCCACCGCTATTACAGCCGGGCACCGTGGCAGCCTTGGCGGCCGGTGATGAGGTATTCCTGGTCGGCGACTCACTGATGCAGGGGGTTGCGCCGCATCTGGCCAACAGCCTGCGCAAGCGCTATCAGATCAAGACCGTCAACCTCAGTCGGCAGAGTACCGGCCTGGCCTACCCAGGCTTCTTCAACTGGCCCAAGACCGTCGCCGAGACCCTTGAGCGTGAGCCGAACATTCGCCTGATGGTGGTGTTCCTTGGCCCCAACGATCCGTGGGATATGCCCCAGGGCAAGGGCAAGCCGTTCCTGCGCTTCAAGTCGCCGGAGTGGGAAGTGGCCTATCGCGCCCGCATCGATGCGATTCTCGAGCAGGCACGGGCGCATCAGGTCCAGGTGATCTGGGTCGGGCCGCCGAATATGAATCAACCGCGGCTGTCTTCGGCCATGGCCTATCTCAGTGGTCTGTACCAGCAGCAGGCAACGCTGTTCGGCCAGCACTTCGTTTCGGCCAACCCGTTCCTCGGCTATCCGGACGAGCAGTTCTCCTTTACCGTGCAGTCGCCGCAAGGCAAGCGAATCAAAGTCCGTTATGACGACGGCGTGCATTTCACCATCACCGGGCAGAAGATGATTGCGGCGCAGGTACTGTCGCTGATCAGCTTCCCGGCCCTCACCGTTACAGGACATTGACCATGCGCCAATGGCATCACCTGCTGGGCCTGGCCCTGCTGATCAGCAGCGTGCCCGGCTGCAGTGCCGGTGTGAGCGTGCCGGCCCAGCCTGCGCCCGCCAAAGTTGCCACCGCGCTCGCCACTCGCCAGGACGGCAACCTCGGCGTGTTCGCCGACAAGTTGCGCAACGCCAGGCGTGCGCCTGTCTCTATTGTCCAGCTGGGTGACTCACATACCGCCGCCGACCTGTTCAGTGGCGAGCTACGGCGTCTGCTGCAAGCGCGCTATGGCGATGGTGGTATCGGCCTGGTGCCGGCGACCTCGGTGCCGGGTATCCGCAATGATCGGGTGATCATCAACAGTGAGCGCCGCCAGTGGGAGTTGATCTCGGCGCGTAACCAGCAGAGCAGCCAGTTTCCTCTGGGCGGCTACCTGTCGTTGCCGCTCGCAGCCCGGCCTAAGGTGAACCTGCAAGCGCGCGACGCCGATGCGCAGCGTTACAAGGTGTCTGCCTTGTACCAGGCCAGCCGTAACAGCACCTTGCTCGCCAATGGCAATCAGCGGCGCATGCTGCCAGCCACCAACGGTCAGTGGCGCTTGAGCCCAGCGTTTAACAATCTTGGCCTGCCGATGCAGCTAGGCCTGGAGGGGGGCGAGGGTGTGCTGCTGGGTGGCTGGTACCTCCAGGGGCAGAAGAATGCCGGGGTGACCTATTCCTCGCTGGGCATCAATGGTGCGCGTCTGGAGGTTGTGGATAAGTGGCAGCCCGGTTGGCAAGACAGCCTCAAGCTGTTGCGACCGGACCTGGTGATCCTCGCCTACGGCACCAACGAGGCGTTCGATGACAAGCTCGACCTGGCGCTGTACCAGTCTCAGCTCGATGCGACCCTGAGCAGCTTGCGCAAGCAGTTGCCGCGGGCGGCGATCTTGTTGGTCGGGCCACCGGACTCGATCAAGCAGCGCAAGGCGCGTTCATGTGCAGCCAAGCAGCCACAGCCGTTGGCTGGGGTGGTGCGGGTGCAGCGGCAGATGGCGCAGAAACACAAGGCGTTGTTCTGGGATTGGCAGGCCTACATGGGCGGGCCATGTTCGATTGCCCGGTGGCAGGCCGGGGGGCTGGCGCGAGGGGATATGGTGCACCTGACTGGCGAGGGTTATCGCAAGAGTGCGGCGGGGTTGTATGAGTTCTTGAAAGGGTCGCTTCGGTTGCGCTGAGGCGGCCAACGCCATCGCGGGGCAAGCCCGCTCCCACGCGGCTTAAACTCTGCGTGGGAGCGGGCTTGCCCCGCGATAGGGTTCTACAACCAGTGCTGTAGACGATGGATCAGGCGGGCACCGCCTCGCGCTCCATCATCGCTACGCGGTACTGCGCCAGCTCTTCGATGGTCAGCATTGGCATGTTGTACTGGCGGGCATACACCGCCACCTGCTCACCGCGGGCCATGGTGCCGTCGGGGTTCATCAGCTCGCACAGCACGCCGGCCGGACGCAGCCCAGCCAGGCGCGCCAGGTCCACGGTACCTTCGGTGTGACCACGGCGAGTCAGTACGCCACCGTTGCGCGCACGCAGCGGGAACACGTGGCCAGGGCTGACGATCTGGCGCTGTTCGGCAGTCGAGCGCAGCGCAGCTTCGATAGTGGTGATGCGGTCCTGGGCAGAAACGCCGGTGGTGATGCCTTCGGCCGCTTCGATGGTAACGGTGAAGCCGGTGCCATGGCGGGCCTGGTTGTTCTGCACCATCGGCGCCAGTTGCAGGGCGTCGACGGTGGCTTCATCCAGGCACAGGCAAACGATGCCGCTGCAATCGCGGATCATCATGGCCATGGTCTGCATCGAGATGTTTTCGGCGGCGGCAATGATATCCGCTTCGTCCTCGCGATCGTTGTCGTCGAGCAACAGCACCGGTCGGCCAGTCTGGAAAGCGGCAATGGCAGCCGCGACATTGGGGAATTGCTTTTGCAGCATGGGGGACATGAAACGCTCCTCGTGAATAATCGATGAACGTCTCGGGGCGAACAAAACGCGCGCGCAGCAGCACCTTTTTGGCTGCTACCAAACGCCTTCTTTCATCCGGACTATGACCGTCGGCCCTGGAATCTCACCAGATCTGCTGTCCCCCGACAGGGTCGGGGCGCTCGCGGGCTCATCTTTCGATTTACCGCCGGTGGGGACTTTCACCCCGCCCTGAAGACCGGCCAAGCATACAGCACTGTGCCACCTGGTTGGCAAGCCGCCGGCCTACGACCTTCGGCGGTATCATGGGTTATAGCTTTTTGTGGAAACGACACCATGGACATTCTCCAAGTCGCCGGCGGCAAGCCGATCAAACTGTGGACCGACGGCGTGCCGGTAGAGGAGGAAGCCCGCCAGCAGTTGCTCAACACCGCGCGCATGCCGTTCATCTTCAAGCACCTGGCGGTGATGCCGGACGTGCACCTGGGCAAGGGTTCGACCATCGGCAGTGTGATCCCCACAGTGGGGGCGATCATCCCTGCGGCAGTGGGCGTGGATATCGGTTGCGGCATGATCGCCGCACGTACCTCGTTGCATGCGCGCGACCTGCCGGACAACCTGCATGGCCTGCGCAGCGCCATCGAACAGGCCGTACCTCACGGCAAGACTTTCGGCCGGCGTGATCAGGGCGCCTGGGACACTGTGCCCAACCAGGCCGAGCGCATGTGGAGTGGCCTGGTCGCGCGTTTCAAGGCCATCACCGACAAGTACCCACGGCTGGAGAAAACCAACAACCGCCATCACCTGGGCACGCTCGGCGGTGGTAATCATTTCATCGAAGTCTGCCTGGATGAAGCCGACCGGGTCTGGTTCATGCTGCACAGCGGCTCACGCGGGGTCGGCAATGCGATCGGCAACCTGTTCATCGAGCTGGCCCAGGCCGACATGCGTCAGCACCTGGCCAACCTGCCCGACAAGGACCTGGCCTATTTCGAAGAGGGCAGCCGGCATTTTGCCGATTATGTCGAGGCGGTGCAGTGGGCTCAGGATTTTGCCCGACACAACCGCGAACTGATGATGCTGGCGGTGGTTGGCGCCACGCGCAAGGTATTGGGTAAGCGCTTCGAGGCCAGCCTGGAGGCGGTCAACTGTCACCACAACTACGTGCAACGCGAACAGCATTTTGGTCGCGAAGTGCTGGTGACCCGCAAGGGCGCGGTGTCGGCGCGCCAGGGCGAGCTGGGCATCATTCCAGGCTCGATGGGTGCCAAGAGCTTTATCGTGCGTGGGCTGGGTAATGAGCAGTCGTTCTGCTCGTGCAGCCACGGTGCCGGGCGAGTGATGAGCCGAACCAAGGCCAAGAGCCGTTTCACTGTCGAGGATCAGCGCCGCGCCACGGCCCATGTCGAGTGCCGCAAGGACAAGCAGGTGATCGATGAGATTCCCATGGCCTACAAGGACATCGATGCTGTCATGCTGGCTCAGCGCGAGTTGGTGGAGGTTGTGCATACCTTGCGCCAGGTGGTTTGCGTCAAGGGTTAAGCGGCTTAACTATCTACCTCGCTGGTTATGCTGCGTGCTCTACCTTGTTGATCTGCCCAATACGGGGCAGATCAACAAGAGACGATTATGAGTACCCAATATCCCTTCACTGCTGTCGATGTGCAAAACGCTTTCGAGCAGCTCCATAACAGCTTGTTCAACAAGACCCGTGAGATTGATGCGGGCGATAGCTTGCCCAGTCCGAAGATCCTCATCCTCGCCGGCGCCCAGGGCTCGGGTAAAACCTACCTGCTGGAGAACACCCTGTTACGCAGCAAGCGCTACGAAAACTATGTGCGCTTGTACCTGCCTTCCTTCCGCGAGCTGCACCCGTCCTACGAGACGATGAAGCCTAACGGCGTGCTGCATGTCTACGAGCACACCGAGGATTTTATCTGGCGGTTGGGCGAGATGATCTGTAGCTATGCCATGGAGAACAAGTACAACATCATCATGGAAACGGCCCTGGATAACCCAGGTTTCGCCAAGTTCCCCCCAGTAGCGGCGAATCTTGGCTACCAGTTCGAAGTGCATGTGATTGCTTGCCAGAAGGAGCTCAGCCATTGGGCCTCGCTCGACCGGGTGGTTAAAAGCGTGGCCAAAGGCGAGCTGGAGCGCGTGGTGACCTTGACCCAGATCGAGGAAGCGCAGGCCAACGCGCGAAAGATTCTCGATGCTTTCGAAAATGCCTGCACGCAGAAGGTTGGATCGCAAATCGTCCTGTATCTGCGCGGTATGGAGACCGATATGGAAAGTCGGCCGGTCTGCTACAGCACGTGCAACGCCATCGGCGAACTAGCCCCGCAGCAGAACTACTTAGGGCAAGCGTTTGTATATCTAGCGCATCTGAGCTTCAAGATCAGTCGCAACGCCAAGGAGAGTTTTCCTTGCTCATACATTCAATACTCGCAAGTTGTGCATGCCGGATTGATGGGCAAGGAAGTGCGCCAAAAGATGGCAGCGGCTTGTTGTAAAACCTTGGGCAAGGCACAGATTACTGACATGCCGACCGCTGTGTTCCGTGAGTTGTGCCTTTATGTCCTCAGATATGTAAACCCTTGAGCGCCATGACATGTAGTGTTGACGGGCTGTGCTGAGATTACTTGGCCATCGTCTCGATCACTCGTCGCAGGGACGCCGGCAACATCGGCCCATGCCCCAACCCGTCGAAGCGTTCGAAGCGCACCTGTAGTCCCTGCACCTTCGCCAGGTCAGCGACCAGTTCGCGTGCTGGACGCTCGACATCACCTTTGACCGCTGCGCGCGGGTTGGATGGCTCGTCACCGCCGCGCATCAGCAGCAGGTTCGGTCGGGCGTCACCCAGGCGTTGTTGCAAACCCTGCGCCTCATTGACGACGGCGCCATCATGCCACCACAGCGAGGGGCTGGCGGCAGCGTAGGTGCTGAACTCGCCAGGGCGGGTGAACAGTGCATGCAGTACCGCCAGGCCGCCGTAAGAGTGTCCCCACAGGGTCTGCCGACTGGCGTCGATGGGGGCCACCTCGGCCACCATCGGCCGCATGCGCTGGCTAAGCAGATCGAAGAACTGTTGCACGCCACCGCTGGGCTGTCCGCTGAGCGGATCGAGCTGCTCGCGCTGGCCTGGCAGGGCAGGGGTGTAGTCGTAGGTGCGGGCGCTGCGCTCGATGCGTTGCGCGGTTTGATAGCCTACGGCAACCAGCAGTGGTGCCTGGCCCTTGGCGAGTTGATCGAGCAGGGCTGGGTCGAGCGCGCCGAGGGCGGCGTTGCCATCGAGCATCCACAGCACCGGATAGCCTGTTGCAGGGGCGGGTCGCTGGGGCGTGCCGATCCATAGCTGGTAGTGGCGCTTGCCGTCGGCCGAATCCAGTGTGAGGGTGGTGAAGCGGTAGGCCAGGTCCTGACGTTGCAGCAGGCTGGTGTCCATTTTCTGCTCCGGCATGGGTCGTGCCAGGGCGGGGGCGCTGGTTATCACGAGGGCCAATGCCAGGGTGAAGGTGGTCAGTTTCATCAGGCGATCTCGTTATGGCTTGCTCCGCGCGTCATCTGCTGTGACGAGTCTTCAGAAGACTTCGCTATACAAGCATCGTCCAGCCGGTTGGGTCAGCAGGGGAGGCTTGGTAGGTGGGGTCGACCAGAGCCGGCACTGGATTTGTCCTAACGCAGGAAATTTTGGCGGATTGCTCAAGGTTGCTATTTTTACCTTGGCATCGGCGATGGCCACACACTGCGGCGCGTAAGTCTCGATGTCTTTTAGGGACGTGCGCGCATAGCGGCCAGGGCACAACGATCCTTGTGTCACGTGGTGTGTCAGTGCCAACTCAAATTTTACGCATTAAAAAGCCGGCTTGTGGCCGGCTTCTCGGGGACGATCTTGGCTCATTTTTGGTAAGCCGCAACCGCCTTAAACGGTATGGCCTCAAGGACCATGAAAAAGATGGCAGACGGCTGTATGAGGCGTCGCCAGGCCCTCTGGAGCGCGGCCTTGGCCGGTCTGGGGCGAAATGTGCGGGCAAGGATACTAGGGCTCGCTCGTGTTGCCCAGCAAAAAGTGGCACTGGGTGTTTCAGCCTGATACTGGCTGGCTGAAATATGACCAATGAAACACCCGGCCAAGGATTTCCAGGCCTTGCGCATGGCGTTGGGCGGGGGTGTAGCGCTCGACGGCGTAATTGCGGCGGTCGTGGCTGTGTAAACACAGGGTGTCGTTGTTGCCGAGGCTGAGACTGTGCACTTTCAGTTGGCCGTTGTGCAGTAGGGCATAGGCTTGGCCTTCGACGACTTGAGTCATGCCCCGGTCGATGGCAACGATGGCGTTCACGGGGATCAGCGGGGCCATGTTGGCGGCGGGCATGTTCACGCAGATGGCCTGTTCCACTGCCACGCCAAGCGCTTCGAGGGCTTGCTGGGGGAGCGGCAGATAGCTGTGTTGGTCGGCTTGCAGACGCCTGTTGCGCACGCTGTGTAGGGCGATGTTTATCATGCGCGTATCGTCGCCCAGCAGCGGGCTGGCTTTTGCCGGGGTGGGCGTTAAGAGGCTTTGGCGCAGGATCGGGCTTGGATGTTTAGGGCCTTCGCCGCTTAGCAGCCAGCGACGGTGCACGCAGAACAGGTCGGCGGTTTCATCGAGGCGGGCCAGAGGAATACCGCGCTTGAACCAGTTGTTGACGTGCTGGGGCGTGACGCCGCGCTGGGCAGCGAAGTCGGAAGGGGTTAGTTCGCACTCCTGAAGGAGTGACTTTAGGCGGTCACCAGAGGTAGTCATGGGTCCGAGTCTAGCGGGCAAGCGGCTGCGGGAAAATGAACCTGAGGTTTGCGTGGTGTGTGAGAAATGGCGTGTATTGAGAGACGGCTCCTAGGACTGAGTAGGACTTTTCTTGGATATTGCCCTTACCGCCGTTGAGCAGGCACAAAAAAGCCCCGCCGAAGCGGGGCTCTAGATACCCATCGGGCTTAGCCTTTGTAGGCTGCAACCGATTTGGTGATCGCGGCACGGGCGGCGTCAGCGCCGTCCCAGCCTTCGATCTTGACCCACTTGCCCTTCTCGAGATCTTTGTAGTTCGCGAAGAAGTGCTCGATCTGCTGGATCAGCAGCGCTGGCAGGTCGGTGTACTCTTTGACGTCGACGTACAGCTGCGACAGCTTGTCGTGCGGTACGGCGATGACTTTGGCGTCGCCGCCGCCGTCGTCGGTCATGTTCAGGATGCCGACTGGACGGGCGCGGATGACCGAGCCTGGAGCGACCGGGTAAGGGGTCACGACCAGCACGTCGAGCGGATCACCGTCGTCAGCCAGGGTGTTGGGGATGTAGCCGTAGTTGGCTGGGTAGAACATCGGGGTAGCCATGAAACGGTCGACGAACAGCGCGTCGCTGTCTTTGTCGATCTCGTATTTGATCGGCGCGTGGTTAGCCGGGATCTCGATGGCGACGTAGATGTCGTTCGGCAGGTCTTTGCCAGCCGGAATCTTGCTGTAGCTCATTGGGCAGTGCCCCCGTGTCTGATCGGAAAATTGGCGGCGATTATAGGCATATTCTGCTGGGCCACGCCACGCCCTGCCTGATGTGCGGGCGTGTGCAGGAGCATGTCAGTGCTGATGATCGCGGTACAGCGGATGTTCGGCCTGTAGTTGGCTCAGGCGGGCTAATGGATCCTGGCGGTAGAACAGCGCCAATTGCTGGTACACCTGTGGATAAGCCTGGTGCAGCAGGTCGGGGGCGCTGAAGAAATACTCGCTGGTGACGGCAAAGAATTCGCCGGGGTTTTCCGCAGCGTAGGGGTCGATGGCGGTCTCGGCTTCAGGGTTGGCGTCCAGCTGCCGGTTGAGATCGTCGTAGGCGTGTTGCATGGCCTTGGACCAGTCGCCGACGTGCATGTCGCTGTGCAGTGGCGGCAGGCCGTTGGCGTCGCCGTTGAGCATGTCGAGTTTGTGCGCCAGCTCGTGGATCACCAGGTTGTAGGCCTCCCAGCCACCCCCGCTGAGCACGCCGTCCCAGGCCAGGATCACCGGGCCTTGTTGCCAGGCTTCGCCGCTGTGTTCGCCGTCATACACGTGCTCGACGCCGCTGGCGTCGCGGTGGCGCTGGGGGCTTTTGAAGTCGTCGGGGTAGAGGATGATTTCGTGAAAGCCTTGATACCAGTCCAGGTCGCCCAGGTGCAGCAGTGGCAACTGGGCCTGGGCGGCGAGCAGCAGGGGCTGCTGGTCGTCCAGCTCGACGCCGGGCAGGGTGGTCAGGTGCTTGTCATGCAGAAACAACACGCAGGCTTCGCGCAGCCAGCGGTCTTCTTCCTCGCTGATACCGTCGAGCAGTGGCAGCTGTTCACGAACAGCCTGCCACAGCTGGGCATCGATCGGATAACGGGCCAGGGTACGTCGACGCCGCCAGGCGCGTAACGACCACATGGGCCGGTCAGTGCGCCTTGGCGGCGCGGCCGAAGCGGCCACGCAGCAAACCGAGGATCATCGGCACCAGCGACAAGACGATGATGGCGACGACCATCAGCGACAGGTGCTGCTTGATGAACGGCACATTGCCGAAGAAGAAGCCCAGGGTGACCAGGCCGCCGACCCACAACAGCGAGCCGGCGACGCTGAAGGCCAGGAAGCGCGGGTAATGCATGTGGGCGATGCCGGCGACGAACGGCGCAAAGGTGCGCAGGATCGGCAGGAAACGCGCCAGGGTCACGGTCTTGCCGCCGTGGCGCTCGTAGAATTCGTGGGTGCGCTGCAGGTAATCGCGGCGGAAGATCTTCGAATCGGGTTTGTTGAACAAGCGTTCGCCCGCCGTTCGCCCGATCACATAATTGGTACTGTCGCCCATGATTGCCGCCGCCATCAGTAGGCCGGACAGCAGTACTGGGTCCATTCCGCCGCCTGCGGCCACGGCACCAGCGATGAACAGCAGCGAGTCGCCGGGCAGGAAGGGCATCACCACCAGGCCGGTCTCGCAGAAGATCACGGCAAACAGAATGGCGTAGATCCAGGGGCCGTAGTTGGTGACCAGCAGATCGAGGTAGGCATCGAGATGCAGGATAAGGTCCAGCGGGTTGAAATCCATGTACAGCACCTGTGTTCTTGACCCGCGACTACGGGCGCGCAAAGACGGAGATCGGCAAGGCCGTAGGCTTGTTTACCTGCGAGTGGGTAAATTTTCACACATGTAGGAGGGGCATTATACGGACAAGGGGAGATTGTGCCCGGGGAGATTGTAGCGGCGGGTTACGATGGTTTGGCTGGGATGAGGGCTACGTGGGAACGGGTTGCCGCAATCGCGGGGCAAGCCCGCTCCCACGCTTGGCCACAACCCGCATAGCGACCTCGCGTGGGGTAGCTCAATCCTGGTTGATCGGCAAAATGTAGCTGGTGAACTCGGTATCTTCGCGAAAGCCCATGGATTCGTAGGTTTTCTTCGCCACCTCGTTATCACTGCTGGTCGACACCCGCATGCGCACGGCATTGGTTTCTTTGGCCATTTTCTTGGCCTCGCGCATCAGGTGGTCGGCCACCAGCATGCGCCGGGCGTCTTCGGCCACGTAGATGTCGTTGAGAATCCACACGCGCTTGAGCGACAGCGACGAGAAGCTCGGATACAGCTGGCAGAAACCCAGCAGCTTGCTGTCGTCATCATCCGCCAGCGCCAGGTAGATCACCGACTCTTTGAGCCTGAGGCGCTTCTCGAGGAAGCTGCGCGAACTGTCCGGATAGGGCAACTGCCCATAGAACTCGCGGTACTTCACGAACAACGGGTTGAGCAGGTCGAGGTGTTCCAGGGTTGCCTTGATGATGCGCATGTGCGGCCCTCAGAGTCCATTTGGGGAAACAGCGGATTGCCAGCAGCTTTCAAGGGCATGCTGCCCCAATGCAGGCTAGAAGCGCAATCCACCTTCCGTGACATGATTTTTACTCTTCCCCAAGTAGGAAGTTTCCGCTTTTGCTTGAAGAGTTTTCAGTGTCGAGGCTATGGACCTCGGCTTCGTCCTTAAGATTCACCCCCGACAGCTGGCGCCGGCAGGCTTCGCGCATCAGGTACAACAGGCGGTGAGCGGCCATGCCGTAGCTCAAACCCTCCAGGCGTACGTTGGAAATGCAGTTGCGATAGGCGTCGGTCAGGCCGACCTTGGGGCCGTAGGTGAAGTACAGGCCAAGGCTGTCTGGCGAGCTCAGGCCAGGGCGTTCGCCGATCAACATCACGGTCATGCGTGCGCCAAGCAGTTCACCGACTTCATCGGCCACGGCAACCCGGCCTTGCTCGACCAGCACCACCGGGGCACTGCTCCAGCCGTCAGCGGCGGCCTGCTCTTCGAAGCGCGCGAGCAACGGCAAGGTATGGCGGTGTACGGCCAGGGCCGACAGACCGTCGGCGACCACGATGGCCAGGTCGACGCCACCCGGATTGGCTTGGGCGTGCTCGCGCAGTTGCTGGACCGACTCCTGGTTCAGCCGGCGGCCCAGATCCGGGCGTTGCAGGTACTGGTCGCGGTCGCTGGCGGCGCTGTGCAACAGCAGGCTGTCTCGGCCGCGTTCGCTCAGTTGGCTGCGCAGGCTCGCGTGATCGAAGGCCAGGTGCACCGCATCACGGGCCTGGGCGTGAGCGAACTGGAAATCCAGCTGGGCGCCGGTCGGCAGGCTGATGCCGCTGCGGCCCAGGGCAATCCGCGCCGGGGTGAGATTGCGCAGGGCCAACCAGGGGTTGTCGTGGGTGGGCGTGTGTCGTTCCATGGTCACCTCTAGGCCAACTGCGCCAAGGCTTGGCGGAAAGCGGGCGGCAGGTTGTCGCCAAAGCGAATGCGGCCATCGGCCTGGGTGAAGATGCCGGTGCGCTCAAGCCACGCCTCGAATTCCGGGCCGGGCTTGAGGCCCAGGGTCTGGCGCGCATATAGCGCGTCGTGGAACGAGGTGGTCTGGTAATTGAGCATGATGTCGTCGGAGCCGGGGATGCCCATGATGAAGTTGATCCCGGCCACACCCAGCAGGGTCAGCAGGGTGTCCATGTCGTCCTGGTCGGCTTCGGCGTGGTTGGTGTAGCAGATGTCGCAGCCCATCGGCACGCCCAGCAGCTTGCCGCAGAAGTGGTCCTCCAGGCCGGCGCGGATGATCTGCTTGCCGTTGTACAGGTATTCCGGGCCGATGAAGCCGACCACGGTGTTGACCAGAAACGGCTTGAAATGGCGGGCCACGGCATAGGCGCGGGTTTCGCAGGTCTGCTGGTCAACGCCATGGTGAGCGTTGGCCGACAGGGCGCTGCCTTGGCCGGTTTCGAAATACATCAGGTTCTGGCCGAGGGTGCCGCGCTTGAGCGACAGGCCGGCTTCATAGCCTTCCTGCAGGACATTGAGATTGATGCCAAAGCCGGCGTTGGCCGCCTCGGTGCCGGCGATGGACTGGAATACCAGGTCCAGCGGCACGCCGCGGTTGATCGCCTCGATCGAGGTGGTGACGTGAGTCAGCACGCAGGCCTGGGTGGGGATCTGGTAGCGCTGGATGATCGCATCGAGCATTTCCAGCATGGCGCAGATCGAAGAAATACTGTCGGTGGCCGGGTTGATGCCGATCATGGCGTCACCGTTGCCATACAGCAGCCCGTCGAGGATGCTCGCGGCGATCCCGGCCGGTTCATCGGTCGGATGGTTCGGTTGCAGGCGGGTCGACAGCCGACCGCGCAGGCCCATGGTGCCGCGGAACTGGGTCTCCACGCGGATTTTCTGCGCGACCAGCACCAGATCCTGCACGCGCATGATTTTCGACACTGCCGCAGCCATTTCCGGGGTCAGGCCGGGGGCGAGGGCGCGTAGGCTGTCTTGCGTGGCGTCTTCGCCGAGCAGCCAGTCGCGCAGGCCGCCCACCGTCAGGTGGCTGACCGGGGCAAAGGCTTCGGCGTCATGGCTGTCGATGATCAGCCGGGTGACTTCGTCTTGCTCATAAGGGATCAGCGCCTCACTCAAAAAATGCGTGAGCGGGATGTTGGCCAGGGCCATCTGCGCGGCGACCCGTTCGCCGTCGTTGCTGGCCGCGACCCCAGCCAGAAAGTCGCCCGAGCGCGCCGGGCTGGCCTTGGCCATGACTTCCTTGAGGCTGTCGAAGCGGTAGACCAGGTTGCCTACCGTGTGTACGAAACTTGCCATACAGACTCTCCAGAGCGCCGCAGGAGCTAGCTGCGGCGCGTATCGGCGATCAGTGCAGGGCCTCTTCGGCCTTTTGGATCGCGGCGAATTCCTCTTCCGGCGTCCCCGCTACCAAGTGGTGGCGGCTGTAGAAAGCAAAGTAGGCAATTAATACCCCATAGATCACTGCCGCGCCAATCACCACGCGCGGATCGACCAGGAATCCGGCGACCACCGCCAGGCACGCCAAGACCAGGGCCACGCCCGAGGTGAAGATGCCGCCTGGGGTGCGGTACGGACGCTCCATCTTGGGGCGACGAATACGCAGGGTGATGTGTGCGGCCATCATCAGCACGTACGACAGGGTGGCGCCGAACACCGCGACCAGGATCAGCAAGTCACCCTGGCCAGTCAGCGACAGGGCGAAACCGATGATCCCCGGGATGACCAGGGCCAGCACGGGCGCTTTGCTTTTGTTGGTCTCGGACAATTTGCGTGGCAGGTAGCCGGCGCGAGAAAGCGCAAAGATCTGCCGCGAATAGGCGTAGATGATCGAGAAGAAGCTGGCGATCAGGCCAGCAAGGCCGACCAGGTTGACGAAGTTGCCCATCCAGGTTGAGCCGCCGTAAGCCTTCGACAGCGCCTCGACCAGAGGATTGCCCGAGGCCTTGAGCGCTTCGGAACCCGCGCCACCCGGGCCGATCACCAGAATCAGCAGGGCAAAGGCGAGCAGCACCAGCATCGCCCCGATCAGACCGCGCGGCAGGTCGCGTTTGGGGTTCTTGGTTTCTTCGGCAGCCAATGGCACACCTTCGACCGCCAGGAAGAACCAGATCGCATAGGGGATCGCCGCCCACACGCCGATGTAGCCGAATGGCAGGAAGCTGCTGGCGCCTGCCGCGCTGGTTGGGGCGATATCGAACAGGTTGGCTGCATCAAAATGGGGCACCATGCCGATCAGGAACACCACCAGGGCAATCGCCGCCACCGCGGTGATGATGAACATCAGTTTCAACGCCTCGCCAACACCGAAGATGTGGATGCCGATGAAGACGATGTAGAAGGCGAGATAAATCATCCAGCCGCCGATGCCGAACAGTGACTGGCAATAGGCGCCGATGAACACCGCGATAGCGGCCGGGGCGATGGCGTATTCGATGAGGATCGCGGTACCGGTCAAGAAGCCGCCCCAGGGGCCGAAGGCGCTACGGGCGAAGCCGTAGCCGCCGCCTGCGGTGGGGATCATCGACGACAGTTCGGCCAGCGAGAAGCACATGCACAGGTACATGGTGGCCATCAGCAGGGTGGCGAGGAACATGCCGCCCCAGCCGCCTTGGGCCAGGCCGAAGTTCCACCCGGCGTAGTCGCCGGAGATCACGTAGGCGACCCCCAGGCCGACCAGCAAGACCCAGCCGGCGGCGCCTTTTTTCAGTTCACGTTGCTGGAAATAGTCTGAGCCGACTTTTTCGAAGTCGACGGAAGAAGTGGCCGGTGTGCTACCGGAATGATCGCTTGGCATAGGTTCACCTGTTGTTTTTCTTGGTGGCCGGAAGGCTTCCGGCCGATGGTGATGGGTACTGCAGGAAGCGAGCCAGAGCGGTTCGTTCAGACGATCCGGTCTGGAATGGTAAAAGTCAGTGCCGGCCTCTTCGCGGGCAAGCCCGTTCCCACAGGGACAGCACAGTTTCAAATGCAGTGGTGTACCTGTGGGAGCGGGCTTGCCCCGCGATGGGATCACCCGGTGTTAGAAGAAGCCCAGCGGATTGATGTCGTAGCTCACCAGCAGGTTCTTGGTCTGCTGATAATGATCGAGCATCATCTTGTGGGTTTCACGGCCTACGCCGGATTTCTTATAGCCGCCAAACGCGGCGTGCGCCGGGTACAGGTGGTAGCAGTTGGTCCACACCCGGCCTGCCTTGATCCCACGGCCCATGCGGTAGGCGCGGTTGATATCACGGGTCCACACGCCGGCGCCCAGACCGAACTCGGTGTCGTTGGCAATCGCCAGCGCTTCGGCTTCATCCTTGAAGGTAGTGACGCTGACCACCGGGCCGAAGATCTCTTCCTGGAACACGCGCATCTTGTTGTTGCCCTTGAGCAGGGTCGGCTGGATGTAATAGCCGGTCGCCAGGGCGCCTTCGAGTTTTTCCACCTTGCCGCCAGTGAGCAGCTCGGCGCCTTCTTCCTGGGCGATGTCCAGGTACGAGAGGATTTTCTCGAACTGTTGCTGCGAGGCCTGGGCGCCGACCATGGTGTCGGTGTCCAGCGGGTCGCCACGCTTGATCTTCTTGACCTTGTTCAGCACCGCTTCCATGAACTGCGGGTAGATCGACTCCTGCACCAGCGCCCGCGAAGGACAGGTGCACACTTCGCCCTGGTTGAAGAACGCCAGGACCATGCCTTCGGCAGCCTTGTCGATGAAGCTCGGCTCGGCCTGCATGATGTCTTCGAAGTAGATGTTCGGCGACTTGCCGCCCAGCTCGACGGTGGACGGGATGATGTTCTCGGCTGCGCATTTCATGATGTGCGAGCCGACTGGGGTGGAGCCGGTGAAGGCGATCTTGGCGATGCGCTTGCTGGTGGCCAGGGCCTCGCCCGCTTCACGGCCATAACCTTGCACCACGTTTAGCACGCCCGGCGGCAGCAGGTCGCCGATCAGCTCGACCAGCACGGTGATGCCCAGTGGGGTCTGCTCGGCCGGCTTGAGCACCACGCAGTTACCGGCGGCCAGGGCCGGGGCGAGTTTCCAGGCGGCCATCAGGATCGGGAAGTTCCACGGAATGATCTGCCCGACCACGCCCAGCGGTTCGTGGATGTGATAGGCCACGGTGCCTTCGTTGATCTCGGCGGCGCCGCCTTCCTGGGCGCGGATGCAGCCAGCGAAGTAGCGGAAGTGGTCCACGGCCAGTGGGATGTCGGCGTTGAGGGTTTCGCGCACCGGCTTGCCGTTGTCCCAGGTTTCGGTGATGGCCAGCAGTTCGAGGTTCTGCTCGATGCGGTCGGCGATTTTCAGCAGGACGTTGGAGCGGTCCTGCACCGAGGTGCGGCCCCAGGCGTCGGCGGCTGCATGCGCGGCGTCCAGCGCCTTATCGATGTCTTCGGCAGTGGAGCGGGGGAATTCGGCGATCAGCTTGCCGTTCACCGGAGAAGTGTTTTCGAAATATTGCCCTTTGACCGGAGCTACGAACTCGCCACCGATGAAGTTCCCGTAACGGCTCTTGAAGCTGACCTTGGAGCCTTCGGTACCGGGATGTGCGTAACGCATGGTGTCTCTCCTGGCTATTGTGTTTGTTGGGGAGTTGGAAAGCGTAGAGCAAAGCTTGGGCCACTGCCGGGCGCTCCTTGTGAATCAAGGAGTTACTGCGCTCATTCCGGTATTGTTGAGCCCCTGTGTACCCGCTATGGCACGGGCGCAGTGACAGTTTGTACCGCTAATGACACGCTGCGTGACCTGTGGGTCAGTGCGCCATTGCAAAGCCTTGCCGGGTGGAGGATGCTGGCCCTGAGTCTCTATCTGCGGAGCACAACAACAAATGCAGAGCAATGCGTTCAGCCGCCATGCCCATCAAGTCCTGACAGTTGCCCGTGGCGAGGGCAGCGGACCTGCTAGCGACCCTTCGATCGCCCGCTCCTGGCTGCGCTGCCTGGAGGACTATCACCTCGACCCTGACCGTGGCCAGGCGCCGGTGGTGCTCGAACACGGGCGCCTGCTGGAAACCCGCGAACGCCTGCGCCAGGTGTTGCAGATCGCCGGCACCGAAATGAACAGCCTGCACCAGCAGCTATCGGGCGCGGGGCACGCGGTATTGCTGACCGACGCCCGTGGGGTGATCCTCAATTGCGTCACCGCGCCTACCGAGCGGCGTATTTTCGAGCGCGCCGGGCTGTGGTTGGGCGCCGACTGGAGCGAGGCCAGTGAGGGCACCAATGGCATTGGCACCTGCCTGGTCGAGCGTCAGGCGCTGACCATCCATCAAAACGAACATTTTCGTGGCCGCCACACCGGGCTGACCTGCTCGGCGAGCCCGGTGTTCGACCCGCATGGCGAGCTGCTGGCGGTACTCGACGTGTCTTCGGCTCGGCCAGATGTCTCGCGCCAGAGCCAATTCCATACCATGGCGCTGGTCAACCTCTCGGCGAAGATGATCGAGAGCTGTTATTTCCTGCGCCATTTCGAGCATCAGTGGCTGCTGCGTTTCCATTTGCAGGCCGAATCGGTCGGGCTATTCAGTGAAGGGTTGCTGGCATTCGATGGCGAAGGGCGGATCAGTGCGGTCAACCAGAGTGCGTTGAATCTGCTCGGCACTATTCGTGGTGGAGTGCTGGGCAAGCCTGTGGATATGTTTTTTGCCTGTAGCCATGATGATTTGCTCGGCCGTGCCACGCCGCAGGGCAGCGCAGTCTGGCCACTGCATACCCGCGACGGCCGCCAGGTGTTCGCCAGCCTGCGTGGCCAGGCACGTACAGCAGCTTGGGCAGTGCCAGCGGCGATGCCGCTGCAAACGGCCGAGGCGCAGGCGCAGATCTGTCTGCTCGATCCGGCTCTTAAAGCTGATTTCAGCCGGGCCGTTCGCGTGTTCGAGCGCGACGTGCCGCTGCTGCTGCGCGGCGAGACTGGATGCGGCAAGGAGGCGTTCGCCCAGGCCGTGCACCAGGCCAGTCAGCGTCGGCACAAACCTTTTGTGGCCATCAACTGCGCTTCGCTGCCAGAGAGTTTGATCGAGAGCGAGTTGTTCGGTTATCGCGGTGGCAGTTTCACCGGTGCGCGCAAGGAAGGCATGCGCGGCAAACTGCTGCAGGCCGATGGCGGTACGTTGTTGCTCGATGAAATCGGCGATATGCCGCTGGCGTTGCAGACGCGACTGCTCAGGGTGCTGGAGGATCGCCAGGTGGTGCCGATTGGTGGTGAGGCGCAGGCGGTGGATGTGCGGATCATCAGCGCTACCCACCGCAACCTCTTGCAGCGGGTGGAGCAGGGCAGCTTCCGTGAAGACTTGTACTACCGGCTCAACGGCCTGGAAGTGGCGTTGCCGGCGGTGCGTGAGCGCAGTGACAAAGCGCCGCTGCTGGACTTTTTGTTGCGCCAGGAAGCTGAAGGGCAGCGCATCGAGATCGAGCCGCAGGCGCGCCAGGCGCTGTTGGCATTCGCCTGGCCGGGTAACGTGCGGCAACTGCGCAATGTGCTGCGCACGCTGGTGGCGCTGTGCGACAACCAGCGCATTACCTATGGCGATTTGCCTGTGCTGGTGCGATCTAATACGGATTGCGTGGGAGCGGGCTTGCCCCGCGATAGCGACATGGGTCAGTTCGCTGGTGTCTGCGCCGGCGCTATCGCGGGGCAAGCCCGCTCCCACGCTGATCTACCTCCACGCGCTGATCTACCTCTGCATGCCGATCTTCCTTTACGCGCCGATCTTCCTCTAGAGGATGCTGAGCGCAGTGTCTTGCTGGCTGTGCTGGAACAAAACCGCTGGCACCTGACCAACGTCGCCAGCCACCTGGGCATCAGCCGCAATACCTTGTATCGAAAACTTCGCAAACACGGCATCGCCAGGGCTGGCTGAACGAAACAGCGGGTGCGATTTCGCTCGCCCTGGGCTACCCTGCCTCGACGTTTTGCGAGGTCGATCATGCACATTCATATTCTTGGTATTTGCGGCACTTTCATGGGTTCCCTGGCGGTCCTGGCCAAGGAGCTGGGCCATCGGGTCACCGGCTCCGATGCCAACGTCTATCCGCCAATGAGCACCCAGCTCCAGGCTCAGGGCATCGAGCTGACCCAGGGCTACGACCCTGCCCAGCTGGAACCGGCGCCGGATCTGGTGGTGATCGGCAATGCCATG